>NZ_JBSHHY010000003.1:284719-447842 GCF_053618675.1 Streptomyces sp. NPDC055632
TTTTAAACCCCCCCCCCGGGGGGCGGGCGGGGGCCACCCCGGGGGGGCGGCCGCCCCGGGGGGGGGGCGGGCCCCGGGGGCCCCCCCCCCCGCCCGTTTCCGTTTTTCCGCGTGCTGCTGTGCTGCTGTGCCGCTGTGTTCCTGTGCTTTCGCGCGCCCTCAGGCCGGGACCTTCTCGTCCTCCAGGTCCGCGCGGACCGTGGCCCGCAGCTCGGGGGTGTCCTCGTGGCCGTGGACGGAGACCGCGTGCTCGGCGGCGGCCCGCACCACTTCCTCCTCCTCACCGACGATGGTGAGGGTGCAGTCCATGACGCTCGGCGTCCTGCGGCAGTCGGCGACTTTCCTGGTCATGACAGCCTCCTCGGCACCCGTGCGCGTGCCGTTCCCTTCCAGCCTAGGACCGTTCTCACCCGGCTTCGAGCGGCGGCGCCGCTCCGGCGCGCGCGAAGCGGAGCACGAGCCCGTCGCGCGCGCGGGCGTACGGGTCGTCGTCGCGCAGCCGGTCCCACACCGCGTACGTGCGCGAGGACGCGCGTCAGGAGGGCGCGGGGTCAGGAGGCCGGAGCGGACTCGCTTCCGCCCGTGGCCCCCGGCTCGGCCGGGAGGTGCCCGCTGTGCGCCGACTGGCGTGCGGACAGGGCGGTGTTGAAGCGGGTGAGCAGGGTGCAGAAGGCCTCGCGCTCGTCCGGCGTCCAGCCCTCCGTGACCTCGGCCATCAGCCGGCGGCGCGAGGCGCGGACCTCCTCCAGGCGCGCGAGCCCGCGCTGCGAGAGCTGGAGGACGACCGCCCGCCCGTCCTCGGGGTGCGAGGCGCGCTTCACCAGGCCGGTGTCGACGAGCGGGGCGACCTGGCGGGTGACCGTCGACGAGTCGATCCCCATGCCCGCCGCGAGCGCCTTGACGCCCATCGGGCCTTCCTGGTCGAGCCTGTTGAGGAGCAGGTACGCGGCCCGGTCCATGGAGTTGCGGAGCTGGCCGGTGCCGCCGAGGCGGGTCTGCTCGGCCCGGCGGGCGAAGACGGCCACCTGGTGCTGGAGGGCGTCGAGGAGACCGGGGTCGAGAGCGGTCGTCATGTCCTGGGACGGGGGCATGGCTGTGGGTCTCTCTCGTGCGGGAGCGGTCGGACGGTGGGGGACAGAGTACGCGGACCCGGGGGGGTCCGTACCGGGCCCGTCCAAACCCGTTCGGACACCTGCCCGCCGGGCGGTCACCAGGGCCGTGAGCTGCGAGACTTGCTGTCATGAGCTTCCGTACACCACACCCCTTGCACCGGCTGATGCTCGACGACGTGCGCGGGGCGCAGAAGATGCTGTCCGGGGTGGCCCGCGTGACGGCGATGGAGGGCAGCCGGCACCTGTCCTCCCTGGTGGGAGCGCCGGTGCACCTCAAGTGCGAGAACCTCCAGCGGACCGGCTCCTTCAAACTGCGCGGGGCGTACGTGCGGATCGCCGGGCTGCGGCCCGAGGAGAAGGCCGCCGGGGTCGTCGCCGCCTCCGCCGGCAACCACGCGCAGGGCGTCGCGCTCGCCTCGCGGCTGCTCGGCGTGCGCGCCACCGTCTTCATGCCGGTCGGCGCCCCGCTGCCGAAGGTCGCGGCGACCCGGGAGTACGGCGCCGAGGTCCGCCTCCAGGGGCAGGTCGTGGACGAGACGCTCGCGGCGGCGGAGGAGTACGCGCGCGAGACCGGCGCCGTCCTCATCCACCCCTTCGACCACCCCGACGTCATCGTCGGGCAGGGCACGGTCGGCCTGGAGATCCTGGAGCAGTGCCCCGAGGTCCGCACGATCGTGGTCGGCGTCGGCGGCGGCGGTCTCGTGGCCGGCATCGGGCTCGCGGTGAAGTCGCTGCGCCCGGACGTGAGGGTGATCGGAGTGCAGGCGGAGGGCGCCGCCGCCTATCCGCCCTCGCTGGCCGCCGGGCACCCGGTGGTCGTCGAGTCGCCGGTGACGATGGCCGACGGCATCAAGGTGGGCCGGCCCGGGGACGTGCCGTTCGACCTGGTCAGGGAGTACGTGGACGAGGTCCGCACGGTCTCCGAGGACGCGCTCTCCTCCGCCCTGCTGCTCTGCCTGGAGCGCGCCAAGCTGGTCGTGGAACCTGCGGGCGCCAGCCCGGTCGCGGCCCTGCTCTCCGACCCGGGATCCTTCCGGGGCCCGGTGGTCGCGGTCCTCTCCGGCGGCAACGTCGACCCGCTCCTCCTCCAGCGCGTGCTGCGGCACGGCATGGCCGCCGGGGGCCGCTACCTGAGCCTGCGGCTGCGCGTGACGGACCGGCCGGGGGTCCTCGCGTCGCTCCTCGCGGCCCTGACGGTGGTCGACGCCAACGTCCTGGACGTCAGCCACGTACGGACCGACCCGAGGCTCGGCCTGACGGAGGCGGAGGTCGAGCTGCACCTGGAGACGAAGGGCCCGGAGCACTGCCGGGAGGTGACGGAGGCGCTGCGGGACGCCGGGTACACGGTCCTCGACTGACCTCCGTACACCGGGTACACGGTCCTCGACTGACCTCCGTACACCGGGTACGCGGTCCTCGACCGCCCCCCGTACGCCCCTGACCTCGGCTTGTGGCGCAGATCACTTATTCGGTGGGCGCGGGCCGTCCCCCAAACCTAGGATCGGTGGGAAAAAGTCCCGATCCATGGGGAGTACCCACATGCCAGGCGCGATCTACGCCGAGGGTCTGGTGAAGACCTTCGGTGACGTACGAGCTCTGGACGGGGTGGACCTCGACGTACCCGAGGGCACCGTCCTGGGCCTGCTCGGCCCGAACGGCGCGGGGAAGACCACCGCCGTGCGCGTCCTGACGACCCTCCTGCGGCCCGACAGCGGGCGGGCCGTGGTCGCCGGGATCGACGTCCTCCAGCACCCCGACGCGGTGCGCCGCTCGATCGGCCTCTCCGGCCAGTTCGCGGCCGTCGACGAGTACCTCACCGGCCGCGAGAACCTCCAGATGGTCGGACAGCTCTACCAGATGAAGGCGAGGGCGGCGAAGGCGCGGGCGGGCGAGCTGCTCGAACGGTTCCACCTCGCCGAGGCCGCCGACCGCCCCGCCAAGACGTACTCGGGCGGCATGCGGCGCCGCCTCGACCTCGCGGCCGCGCTCGTGGTCTCCCCGCCGGTCATGTTCATGGACGAGCCGACCACCGGCCTCGACCCGCGCAACCGGCAGGAGCTCTGGGAGGTCATCAAGGAGCTGGTCGCCGGCGGTACGACCCTGCTCCTCACCACCCAGTACCTGGAGGAGGCCGACCACCTCGCCCACGACATCTGCGTGGTCGACCACGGCCGGGTCATCGCGCGCGGCACCTCCGACCAGCTCAAGGCGCAGACGGGCGGCGAGCGCGTCGAGGTCGTCGTCCGGGAGCGGGGGATGCTCGCCGGCGCCCGGGAGGTCCTCGGCCGCTACGGCGTCGCGGGCGCGGGCGGTCCCGGCGACACCGGTGGCTCCGGTGGCCCCGGTGGGCTCGGCGATCCCGGTCCGGGCCGTGCCGAGGTCTCCGTCGAGGAGCACACCCGCATGCTCACCGTCCCCGTCACCGGCGGCGCGAAGCTGCTCGCCGAGGTCATCCGCGACCTGGACGCCGTCGGCGTCGAGATCGACGACATCGGCCTGCGCCGCCCGACCCTCGACGACGTCTTCATCTCCCTGACCGGCCACGCGGCCGAGCGGGAAGAGGAGGAGGACGGCGCCCCGGACCAGCAGGACGGCCGGGGCCGCAGGCACCGCGGAAAGGCCGCGAAGGACGCGGAGACCGCCGAGGACGTGAAGGAGGAGGCGAAGTGAGCACCGTGACCACCGAGGCCCCGGCCCCGGCCCCCCGGCCGCGCGGGGGCATCGCCCAGTCCCTCGGCGACTCCCTCGTCGTCGCCAAGCGCAACCTCATCCGGATGACCCGGATCCCCGAGATGATCCTCTTCGGGGTCATCCAGCCGGTGATGTTCGTGGTGCTCTTCACGTACGTCTTCGGCGGCTCGATGGCGATCGGCGGCACCCTCGACCCCGACGTCTACCGGGACTTCCTGATGGCGGGCATCTTCGCGCAGACCGTCACCTTCGCCACGGCGGGATCGGCGGCCGGCATCGCCGACGACATGCAGAAGGGGATCATCGACCGCTTCCGCTCGCTGCCGATGGCGCGGGGCGCGGTCCTCACCGGCCGCACCGTCGCCGACCTCGCCCAGACGTCGGTCACGCTGCTCGTCCTCGCGATCGTCGCGCTCCTGGTGGGCTGGCGCACCGGCTCCGCCGAGCCGACCAACCCCGGAAGGGTCCTGGCCGGCTTCGCCCTGCTGCTCCTCCTCGGCTACGCCTTCACCTGGATCGGCGCCCTGATCGGCCTCTCCGTCCGCACCCCGGAGGCCGCCACCTCGGGCGGCATCATCTGGCTCTTCCCGGTCACGTTCATCTCGAACGCGTTCGTGGACTCGGACCAGATGACGCCCTGGCTGCGCCACATCGCCGAGTGGAACCCCTTCAGCGCCACCGTGCAGGCGTGCCGGGAGCTGTTCGGCAACCCCGGCGTCTCGACCTCGGACGCCTGGCCGATGCAGCACCCGGTCTGGGCCTCGATCATCTGGTCGGTCCTGATCGTCGCCTTCTTCCGGACCCTCGCGGTCCGCAAGTACCGCTCGGCGGCGTCCTGACCCCCGGCACCGCGTCACCACGCGCACGCGTGTACGGGTGAGGCGCACGGCCGAGACGTACCACTGAGGGCCGGACCCCCATGGGGTCCGGCCCTCGGTCGGTCGTGAAGCGGGAGCCTCAGCCGGTGTACGGCTTCGCGCTGAGGATCTTCACCGCGGCCTTCTTGCCGTTCGGCAGCTCGTACTCGGCGTCGTCGCCGGCCTTCTTGCCGTTGACGCCGACGCCCAGCGGGGACTGCGGCGAGTAGGTCTCGATGTCACCGCTCGCGTACTCGCGGGAGGCGAGGAGGAAGGTCAGGGTGTCGTCCTCGTCGCCGTCGAAGGCGATCGTGACGACCATGCCGGGCTCGACGACGCCGTCGTCCGCCGGAGCCTCGCCCACCTTGGCGTGCTGGAGCAGCTGGGTGAGCTGACGGACCCGGAGCTCCTGCTTGCCCTGCTCCTCCTTGGCCGCGTGGTACCCGCCGTTCTCGCGCAGATCGCCCTCTTCGCGCGCGGCGGCGATCTTGGCGGCGATCTCGGTACGCGCGGGACCAGACAGGTACTCAAGCTCGTCCTTGAGCTTGTTGTACGCCTCCTGGGTGAGCCAGGTGACGTTGTCGCTGGTCTGGGTCACAGGTGCTCCTCGTAGGTACTGGGAATACAAAGCATCGCCCTACACGGGAATGCTGTGCTGTCCCGGGTGGGCGAAACCACGAGCCTAACAATCAGTGGCGAAAAGCGGGAGGACATAAACCACGGAATGGCGTCACCCCAGGTCACGGTGGTGACCCGCCGGGACTCGTCACCGGCTCCCTACCCACCGCTACCGGGCCGTACACCCGATCAGTTCGGCGCTCGTCGCGTGCGCGGTGGTGCGGAGGGAGAAGACCTGGTCGACCCGGGCGGCGGGGTCGTCGATCCGCACGTCCTTGCGGGCCACCTCGGTCCCGTCCTCGGCGCGCGAGCGCAGGGTGCAGACGCCCTCGACGCCCTCGTCCTTGCGGACCTCCAGGTGCACCTGGACCTCGGTGGCGCTCACCACGTCGAACTTGATCAGCTCGGCGCTGATCCTGCTGTCGACGACGTAGTACCAGCCGAACCAGCCGAGGAGGCCGAGGAAGAGGACTCCGAGCACCGACCCGACGACCTTGAGCCTGCGGTCGGCCCGCTCGTCCTCGGAGCGTCCGTAACGCCCCTCGGGCGGCTGCTCTCGCACCGCGCTCATGATCGATCCTCTCGAAGCCGGGGGTGGCGGAATTTTCGGCCCCCCGATTCCGTCACTATAGAGACCTCCCTCCGCGACCAATCACTGAGGATCGAGTCTTGACTGACCAGCTGCGACTGATGGCCGTGCACGCCCACCCCGACGACGAGTCGAGCAAGGGTGCGGCCACGATGGCCAAGTACGTGTCCGAGGGGGTGGACGTCCTGGTGGTGACGTGCACGGGCGGCGAGCGCGGCTCGGTCCTCAACCCCAAGCTCCAGGGCGACCCCTACATCGAGGAGAACATCCACGAGGTGCGCCGCAAGGAGATGGACGAGGCCCGCGAGATCCTCGGCGTCTCCCAGGAGTGGCTGGGCTTCGTCGACTCGGGCCTGCCCGAGGGCGACCCGCTGCCCCCGCTCCCCGAGGGCTGCTTCGCCCTCCAGGACGTCGACGAGGCGGCCGGCGAGCTGGTCCGCAAGATCCGCTCCTTCCGTCCCCAGGTCGTCACGACCTACGACGAGAACGGCGGCTACCCGCACCCCGACCACATCATGACCCACAAGATCACGATGGTGGCCTTCGACGGCGCGGGCGACCCCGAGAAGTTCCCCGTGGACGAGTTCGGCCCGGTCTGGCAGCCCCTGAAGCTCTACTACAACCAGGGCTTCAACCGGCCCCGCACCGAGGCCCTGCACCAGGCCCTCCTCGACCAGGGCCTGGAGTCCCCGTACGGGGAGTGGCTGGAGCGCTGGAAGGAGTTCGAGCGCAAGGAGCGGACCCTGACCACCTTCGTGCCCTGCGCCGACTTCTTCGAGGTCCGGGACCGGGCGCTGATCGCCCACGCCACCCAGATCGACCCCGACGGCGGCTGGTTCCGCGTCCCCATGGAGATCCAGAAGAAGGTCTGGCCGACGGAGGAGTACGAGCTCAGCAAGGCGCTGGTGCCGACCTCCCTCCCCGAGGAAGATCTCTTCGCGGGCATCCGCGACAATGCCTGACATGAGCGCACACCTGGCACTGACCCAGCTTGTCCCCTTCGCCGCCGAAGAGCTGGACAAGAACAAGGTGACCCCCGGCGTCCTCGGCTTCGTCGTCTTCGCGGTCCTGGCCCTGGCGGTCTGGATGCTGATGAAGTCGATGAACCGCCACATGGGCCGGGTCTCCTTCGAGGAGGCCCCGGACCCGGCGGCCACGCCGGCGACCCCGGCGGAGACGCCCAAGAAGTAGCGGCCCCGGCCGGAACCACCGAGAAGCGGCGGATCCGACCGGGCCCCGGGAAGCGGCGACCCTCCCGGCCACGGACACCCCGCCCTCCGGGCCGTACCCCCGCGGTACGCCCCGGGGGGCGTCCGCGCGTCCGGACGCGCGCGGGGGCGGGCGGCCCGCGGGGGACGGGCGCCCGCGCCTTTGCACGCCCGCGCGTACGGGTGGCCCGCTCGCCCGGCACCTCTGCGCCGGCGAGCGGTAGGCGGTCGACGAGCGGCAGGCGGTACGGGGCGGGGCAAGGCCCCGGCCGGGGAGGCTCCGGCGGGGAGGACCCGACGCCCGGGCCCGGCCGGAGGACCTACCCTCCCGGCACCTCCGGCACCTCCGGCGTTCCCGGCGCCCCCGGTGCCGTCGGCACCCCCAGTACGTCCCGCGCCTGCCGGTTCGGGACCAGGCCCAGGTCCCAGGCCTGCCACGGCGTCCCCGCGTCCACACCGCGCGCCAGGACCGCCCCGTACGCCTCGGCGCAGTCGTCCAGGCGCGGGTCGCGCGCCGGGTGCCGGTCCACGACCAGGGCCGCCAGCTCCTCCCGGGCCGTCGCCGTCCCCGGCTCCGGGGAGCCCGGGGCCGCGTGCGGGAGCAGGGTGCAGCGCAGGAAGCGGGCCCAGTCCGCACCGCGCAGATCGCCGTACGAGGCGAACAGGGACCGCGCCTCGTCGCACAGGCCCAGCGCCTGCGGCACGCGCGCGTTGCCCGCGTCGACGACCGCCAGCTCCAGACAGGTCCAGGCCTCCCCGTGCGCCACCCCGATCCGGTGGTAGTCCGCCCGCGCGTCCACGAGGAGCTGACGGGCGAAGCCCGAGTTCCGCAGACCGCCCGTACGGGCCGCGAGCTGGTCGCGGGTGACCCGGCCCGAGTGGTGCCGGGCGCAGGCGAGCCCGTACACGTCCCGCATCCGGGAGAACAGCGTCCGCGCCCGCCCCAGCTCCCGCACCGCCTCGTCGCGGTCGCCGCGCTCCTCCAGGGCGTGCCCCAGGTGGTACAGCGTCCACGCCTCACCCCGCGCGTCCTCCTGCTCCCGGTGCCGGGCCAGCGCGCCGCGCAGCCCCTCCACGGCCGGTTCGGCGTCCCCGGCGGCGAGCCGGGCCCGCGCGAGCTGGGTCAGCGCCCAGGCCTCGCCGCGCCCGTCGTGGATCCGCCCGTACCCGTCGAGCGCGGACCGCAGCTCGGCCTCGGCGCCCGGCACGTCACCGCGCAGCAGCAGCACCTGGCCGCGCTGGAAGTGCGCCCACGCCTCGCCGTGCGGGGACTCGTGCGCCCGGTGCAGCGCGAGGGACCGGTCGAGCAGCGCCGCCGCCTCCGCGAGCCGCCCCCGGTCCCGCTCCACGGCCGCGAGCGCGTGCAGCGTCCAGCCCCGGTCGGCGGCGAGCGCCTCCGGCTCCTGGAGCGCGAGCGCCTCCCGCAGCCGCTCCGCCGCCTCCGCCAGCTTCCCCTGGTGGTGCAGGGTGATCCCGAGCGAGCAGAGCGCGAGGGCCGCCTCCGGGTCCCGGCGGTCCTCCCGGTACGAGGAGACGACCGAGGTCAGGGTCGTGCGCGCCTTGTCCAGCTCGCCGATCTGCCGGGCCGCGATGCCGGTCCGCCACCGCACCGAGCGCGACAGCGGCCCCTGCCCGACCGACGCGGCCAGCTCGTCGATCTCCCCGAGCCGGTAGAGGTCGCCGCGCAGCAGGCAGTAGTCGCAGAGCGCGCCGAGCAGGTCGAGCACGGTCCGCTGGTCGACGCCCCGGCTGTGCCGCAGCGCCGCCGTGATGAAGCTGGTCTCCTCGTCGAGCCAGTTCAGGGCCGCCTCCAGGGAGCCGAAGCCGTGCCCGCCGAACCGGTCGGCGCGGGTCGACATCTTGCCGTCGACCATCCGGATCACCGCGTCCGCCAGCTCCGCGTAGTTGCGGATCAGGCGCTCCTGGGCCGCCGCGGCCGCCGCCGCGTCCTCCTCGTCGAGGAGCCGGGCCGCCGCGAAGCCGCGCACCGCGTCGTGCAGCCGGTACCGCTCCCCGCGCACGTGGTCCAGGAGCCCCGCGCCGGCGAGACCGCGCAGCAGCCGCACCCCCTCGGCGCCGTCCGTGCCGAGCAGCGCCCCGGCCGCCGCCGCGCCGAGCGAGGCCCGCCCGGCGAGCGCGAGCCGCCGCAGGAGCCGCCGGGAGTCGTCGTCGAGGTCGGCGGAGTACCGCGCGTGCAGGGCGCGCCCGACGGGGTCCGTGCCCCGCTCCGGCCGGCCGAGCAGCTCCGCCACCTCGACCGCGGACCGCCGCCCGAGGAGGGAGCCCGCCGCCCGCAGCGCCAGCGGGAGCCCGCCGCACAGCTCCCGGATCCGCCCGGCGGCCTCCGCGTCGTACGGCCCGGGGCCGCCCGCCGCCCGCAGCAGCTCCTCCGCCCCGGCCGCGTCGAGCGCCGCCACTTCAAGGGCGTGCACGGCGGCCGGCACGTCCGGACCGAGGTCCAGCGGCTCCCGGCAGGTCACCAGGACCAGGCTCTCCGAACGCCCGGGCAGCAGGGCCCGCACCTGGGCCGCGTCCACGGCGTCGTCCAGGACCACCACCACCGGCGTCCCGGCGAGCTGCCGGTGGTACGACTCCGTGAGCCGCCGCACCTGTTGCTCCACTGGGGCGCCCTCCCGGAAGAGCAGCCGCTCACGCGGGGCGCCGAGCCGGTTCAGCAGGTGCAGCAGCGCCTCCCGGGTCGCGACCGGCCCCTCGGCCGCCGTACCCGGCACGGCCGTGGCGTTCCCCCGCAGGTCCACCACGCACGCCCCGCGGAACCGCTCGCGCAGCGCGTGCGCGGCCCCGACCGCGAGCGCGGTGCGCCCCGACCCCGGCGCGCCGTGCAGCAGCACCACGGTCGGCCGGGTCTCCACCGAGGCCCTGCCCTCCCGCACCCACCCGGCGATCCGCTCCAGCTCCTCCCGCCGCCCCGCGAACACCCCGGCAGGCTCGGGCAACTGCCCGAAGGACCGCTCCAGGACGGTACGGCTCCGAGCCGCGGCACTCCGGTCGACACCCCGCAGCGACCGCACGGCGGGAGCGGGCTCGGAGGCGGCCGACTCCCTTTCCACGAACGGCCGCACTCCACGGCTCTCCAGAGCCGCCAACCACCGAGCCCGCGCCTCCTCGACGCCCCCGGGGGCCACGGCCCGGGACCCGGACGTCGCCCTCAGCACGCTCGCCGCCGCCCCGGCCACCGCCACCGCGGCACCCGCGCCGAGCGCGGTCCCCGCCGACGTGCCGAGGGCCAGATCGGCCCCGACCGCCGCGACGGCCGCGACCCCGGCGACCAGCGCGGCCCCACCGCCCCGGGACCCGCCGCCCCTCCCGGCCTCCGCCGCCTCCACGGCCCGCAGGAACTCCACGTACTCCCCGCTCACGCCCGCGGCCATCACGTCCAACTCGGCCCGCCCCCGCGCGAGCAGCGCCCCGGCGTCCCCCCGGCCCCGGTCGCGCACCTCCTCCGCCACGACCCGCTCCAACAGCCCCTCGGCCTCGGCCCGGTGACTCTCCCTCATCCGCGTTCCCCCTCCGCACGTACCCGACGAGACGGCCCCAGTCTCCTGCGCGACGCACTCCGGCGCGAGGGAGGAGGCGACGCCCACGGCGACCGATCACCCCGGTAGGTTCGAGCCGGCGCCACATCCTCCCGGTACGACGAGAAAAGGGACGCACCGATGGACGACGAGGCCCCCCGTACGGACGTCACCCTCCGGGCCACGCCCGACGAGCGGGCGGCCGCGCCCCGCGGCGCCCTTCACCGTTCCACGCCGCGGCGGGCTTCCACGAGCCGTCCCCCGGTGGAGTCCGGATCGACGATCACGGCCGGATCGGCGGTACGCGAACGGGCCGAGGCGGCAGCCACACCGAACTGTCGGCCCAGGTGCGGGGCGCCGAGCGCATCGCCGACGCCGCCTGGTGCGCGCACCTGGTCGACTTCCTCGCCACCGCCCTGGACGGGGCCGACCCCGCCTTCGCGCGGATCGGCCACCTCGACTTCCAGGAGACCACCGACCTGGAGGCGGCCCTGAAGCGCCCCCACCGCCGCTCGCTGCGCGAATCCCGGACCCTGCTGCGCGGCTACTCGTGGGTCACCGGCGTCCCCGCCGAACTGGCCGCCCGACTCGGCGGTCCGACCGCACTGGAGGCCACCGGCGCCTTCCACGCGGTGCGCGAACTGCACGCCGGCGGCCTGCTGCTCCAGTCCACCGAGACGCTCGCCGACCACGACCGGCCGCACCTGGAGGCGGTGTTCCACGCGTTGGCCCCGGTCCTCCCACCGGGCATGCCCGGCGAGGACCCCGGCCGCCCCGCCCTCCGACTCGCCTTCGAGGACGCGAGCCGGGCCCACGGGGGTTCGTGACCCCGGAAGGCCCCCGTGCGACGATGGCGGTATGAACCGGTTGGCTGGTGTGACCTCGCCGTATCTGCTTCAGCACGCTGAGAACCCGGTCGACTGGTGGCCGTGGGGACCCGAGGCGTTCGAGGAGGCGCGGCGGCGCGACGTGCCCGTCCTCCTGAGCGTCGGCTACTCCGCCTGCCACTGGTGCCACGTCATGGCCCACGAGTCCTTCGAGGACGACGCCACCGCCGCGCTGATCAACGACGGCTTCGTCGCCGTCAAGGTCGACCGCGAGGAGCGGCCCGACGTCGACGCCGTCTACATGGAGGCGGTCCAGGCCGCCACCGGGCAGGGCGGCTGGCCGATGACCGTGTTCCTCACGCCGGACGCCGCGCCCTTCTACTTCGGCACGTACTTCCCGCCCGAGCCCCGTCACGGCATGCCCTCCTTCGGCGAAGTCCTGGCGGGCGTCCGGGACGCCTGGGCCGGGCGGCGCGGGGAGGTGGACGAGGTCGCGGAGCGGATCGTGAAGGAGCTCGCCGGCCGCTCCCTCGCGTACGGCGGCGACGGCGTCCCCGGTGAGGAGGACCTCGCGCAGGCCCTCCTCGGCCTCACCCGCGAGTACGACGCCACCCGCGGAGGCTTCGGCGGCGCCCCCAAGTTCCCGCCGTCGATGGTCCTGGAGTTCCTGCTCCGCCACCACGCCCGCACGGGCTCCGAGGGCGCCCTCCAGATGGCCTCCGACACCTGCGAGGCCATGGCCCGCGGCGGCATCTACGACCAGCTCGGCGGCGGCTTCGCCCGCTACGCCGTCGACCGCACCTGGACGGTCCCGCACTTCGAGAAGATGCTGTACGACAACGCCCTGCTCTGCCGGGTGTACGCGCACCTCTGGAAGGCCACCGGCAGCGACCTGGCCCGCCGGGTCGCCCTGGAGACCGCCGACTTCCTGGTACGGGAACTCCGCACGCCCGAGGGCGGTTTCGCCTCCGCGCTCGACGCCGACTCCGACGACGGCACCGGCAAGCACGTCGAAGGCGCCTACTACGTCTGGACCCCCGAGCGGCTCGCCGAGGTGCTCGGCCCCGAGGACGCCGCCGTCGCCGCCGCCCACTACGGCGTCACCGAGGACGGCACCTTCGAGGAGGGCAGCTCCGTCCTCCAGCTCCCGCAGGACGCGGGTGTCGCCGACGCGGAGCGGATCGCGTCGATCGCCGGCCGGCTCCGCGCCGCCCGCGAGGAGCGCGCCCGCCCGGGCCGGGACGACAAGGTCGTCGCCGCCTGGAACGGCCTCGCGATCGCCGCGCTCGCCGAGACCGGCGCCCTCTTCGACCGCCCCGACCTGGTCGAGCGCGCCACCGAGGCCGCCGACCTGCTCGTCCGGGTCCACATGGACGAGGGCGCCCGCCTCACCCGTACGTCCAAGGACGGCCGGGCGGGCACCAACGCGGGCGTCCTGGAGGACTACGCCGACGTGGCCGAGGGCTTCCTCGCCCTCGCGGCCGTCACCGGCGAGGGCGCCTGGCTGGAGTTCGCCGGCTTCCTCCTCGACCTCGTCCTCGACCGCTTCACCGCCGAGGGCGGCGCGCTGTACGACACGGCCCACGACGCCGAGACCCTCATCCGGCGCCCCCAGGACCCCACCGACAACGCCACCCCGTCCGGCTGGACCGCCGCCGCCGGGGCCCTGCTCTCGTACGCGGCCCACACCGGCTCCGAGGCCCACCGGGCCGCCGCCGAAGGGGCCCTCGGCGTCGTCAAGGCCCTCGGCCCCCGCGCGCCCCGCTTCATCGGCTGGGGCCTGGCCGTCGCCGAGGCCCTCCTCGACGGCCCCCGGGAGGTCGCCGTCGTGGGCGACCCCGGCGACGAGGCCTTCCGGGAGCTGCGCCGCGCCGCGCTCCTGGCCACCGCACCCGGCGCGGTCCTCGCCGCCGGCGCCCCCGGCGGCGAGGAGTTCCCGCTCCTGGAGGGCCGGCCGCTGGTGGCCGGGGGACCCGCCGCGTACGTCTGCCGCCGCTTCACCTGCGACGCGCCGGTCACCGACCCGGACGAGCTGCGCCGGAAGCTCTGAGACGGGCCCGGAACGGGGACGGCCCCGCCACCCCTCCGAAGAGGGGCGGCGGGGCCGCGCCGGAACCGGGTCCGGTCGCTCAGCTGTTGCCGGCGCCGTTGCCGGACAGGACCGGGATGTCGCTGAGGATGTGCGACAGCGGCTCGTCGCCCTTGGCCTGGGTCGAGTTCTCGACGCACTGCTGGTTCTGCGGGGAGGACAGGACGTTGATGTCCTGGACCGTGATCGGGATGAGGCCGATCAGCGAACCGGCGTTGACCTTGGCCGGCAGGCCGACGCAGGGCTTGTTGAGCGAGCCCTGGACCAGCGCGAGCTGCGGGCTCATGTTGCCGTAGGTGGCGGAGTTGCCGTACGCCTGGGTGGCGCCGTTGCCGCTGAGCGAGGTGGTGCCACCGTCGTCGGCGATCGCGAGCGCCTGCCCGGCGCCCGTCGCCGTCGCGCCGAGGACCGTCGCGGCCACAGCAGCCGTAGCGAACAGCTTCTTCATCAGTTCAGGCCTTTCGGATACTGGCTCGCCGATTGCCGAGCCGTACTGATCAACCGGCGGGAATGCCGAAGGTTCCGGGAAGTCCACCGGACGGACTACGGGCAGATGAGCGAAACACCCTGCCCCGCACCGTATTTCGAGCCGTTCGCACACAGGTGCGCGACGCGGCGTGGAGAGGGTGAATCACTCTCCCGCGCCCATTGTGTAATGATGCGGGAATCCCAGCGGAAGGAGCGAAGATGGCGCCGGAGCCCGGGAAATGGGAACGGATGGCCTTCATTCCGAAGAGCCGGTACGTGAGCGACCCGACCCCCGCGGACCGCACTCCGTTCCCGGTCTATTCCGCCCTGGTGACGCAGTGGACGCAGGCGGGCCGCGCGGTGCCGGGGGTGCCGGACCGGGAGTGGGAGCGCCTGATGGCGGCCCCGGTCTGGCCGCGCTGAGGAGACGTACGGCACGACGAAAGGGGCCGCCCCGGAGGGCGGCCCCTGACGCGGGAACGTGACGTGTGAACGGCGTCGCGTCCGGACGGGGACGTCAGCTGTTGCCGACGCCGTTGCCCGACAGGATCGGGATGTCCTCCAGGAGGTGCGACAGCGGCTCGTCGCCCTTGGCCTGGGTGGAGTTCTCGACGCACTGCTGGTTCTGCGGGGAGGACAGGACGTTGACGTCCTGGACGGTGATCGGGACGACGCCGATGAGGGAGCCGAGGTTGAGCTTGGCCGGCAGGCCGATGCAGGGCTTGTTGAGCGAGCCCTGGATCAGAGCCATCTGCGGGCTCATGTTGCCGTACGTGGCGGAGTTGCCGTACGCCTGGGTGGCGCCGTTGCCGCTGAACGAGGTGGTGCCGCCGTCGTTGCTGATGGCGAGCGCCGGGGAGGCCACGGCGGCGGAGGCGCCGACGATGGAGACGGCCGCGGCCGCGGTGGCCATAACCTTCTTGATCACGGGAGTTCCCTTCTAGAACCTGCTCCGTGCAGGGAGCGACCTGATCAACAGGGGCCCGGACGCGGGGGTTCCGTCGTGTCACCCTCTTGGCGGAGCGCGCGCGGCAGCGCGAAACGAGTGCCCCTTCGAAAGGGTGAAGCGCCGGAACCAAACCCTCCGGAGGCAGTTGAGCCGGGCGCATCAATCAGGTCGATTGGTGGGAACAGGAACGGAATCACCGTGATCAAGAAGATTGTGGCGGCTGCGGCTGTTGCGGCCTCCGTCGTCGGCGCTTCTGCCGCGGCGGCCTCCCCGGCGCTGGCGATCGCCGACGACGGCGGTACCACCTCGCTCAGCGGCAACGGCGCCACCCAGGCGTACGGCAACTCGGAGACCGCGGGCGACTTGAGCCCCCAGATGACGCTGGTCCAGGGCTCGCTGAACAAGCTCTGCCTCGGTGTTCCGGTCAAGGGCAACCTCGGCTCCCTCATCGGCGGCATCCCGGTCACCGTCCAGGACGTCAACGTCCTGTCCTCCCCGCAGAACCAGCAGTGCGCGGACAACTCGACCCAGGCCAAGGGCGACGAGCCGCTGTCGCACATCCTGGACGACATCCCGGTCCTCTCCGGGAACGGTGTCGCCAACGGCTGACCCGCGGCGCGTACGGCAGGGCCGGAGGAGAACGGCGACGTTCTCCTCCGGCCCTGTTCCGTTCGGGCGCCGGCATTGTTCCGTGCGGGCGGTTCCGTGCTGGCAATGGGGTGAAATAGTCACCTCCTGCGTTATTCAGGTTTCCTTTGTGCGGGATGTTCGTTGTGTTGTGTACTGCGGAGGCCGGGGAAATCCCCTCCCCGGGCATCACGAGATCCGTGAGAATTCTTCCGCCGAGGAAAGGATCCAGACGAAATGAACTGTAAGAAGGCTGCGGCCGTCGTCGCCGGAATCGTCCTGGCCATGGGTGTGGCGTCGCCCGCCTTCGCGGACGCCGACGCGGAGGGCGCGGCCGTCGGCTCGCCCGGCGTCCTGTCCGGCAACGTCATCCAGGTCCCGATCCACATCCCGGTCAACGTCTGCGGCAACAGCGTGAACATCATCGCGCTGCTGAACCCGACCCTCGGCAACGTCTGCGTCAACGACTGACCCGACGCGGTACGCGGACACGCACGGGGCCGGCCCCGGGGAGCACCCTCTCCCCGGGGCCGGCCCTTGTCGTGCCGCGGCCGCGTTCAACGGGGGGTGAGCCGGTCGGACGAGTCCTCCGGGGCGGTGCGGGGCGCCGGTGGCGCGGCGGCGTCCGCCGGGCGCGCCCCGCCGGGCGTCCACCGCCCGCGCAGCGCCGCCAGGGCCTTGCGCAGCAGGTGCGCGAGCCAGGCGCGGCCCATGGCGAGCGCGGGCAGCGGGTCGTCGGCCGCCCACCACGCCCACTCGGTCGGCCGCCGCACCCCGCCGGTCTCGGCCGCGTACCGCCGGCGCGGGACGGCGAGCAGCGAGAGCAGCGCGTAGTTCTCGGCCACGAACCGGCGCCCGTACGCGGGGGAGGGCGGGGGTACGGGGCGCCCGGTGAGGTCCAGGTGGAGCGCCCGGACCGCGTCCAGGCCGTCCTGGTCGGTGAAGAGCCGGAACTGCGCGCCGGGCCGGGGGTTGAAGTCGAGCAGGTGGTACGCGCCGGTCGTCCGGTCGAGCCGGAAGTCCAGGTCGCACACGCCCCGGTAGCCGAGCGCGTCGAGCAGGGTCCGGGCCGTCCGCTCCACCGCCGGGTTCACGGTCCAGCGGCCCGCGGCGGTCAGCCCGGCCCCGGTGGGCCAGGCGCGCTCCTTGCGCCCGGTCGCCCCGGTCGGGCAGCGGCCCGCGGAGTCCACGTACCCCTGGAAGAACCAGTCCAGGTCCCGGCCCTCGGGGAGGAGCTCCTGGAGGAGCAGCCGGCTGCCGGCCTCCGGGGCGCGGGCGTACAGCTCCCGGACCTCGGCGAGCGAGTGCACGATCGACGTGCTGCGCAGCCCGGCGCCGGCCGGCAGCAGCCAGGGCCGGCTCCACTTGGCGACCACCGGGAGGCCCAGCGCCCAGGCCATGGCGGCGGCCTCGTCGGCGTCGGCGGGGAGCGCGGTACGGGGGTGGGGCAGGCCCAGGGCCGCGCAGGTCTCGGCGAGCGCCGCCTTGTCGGCGACCCGCAGCAGCTGCGCCTCGGTCTGCTCGGGCAGCAGGAAGCGCGGGGCGAGCTCGGCGCGGCGGCGGGCCAGGGCGAGTGCGGTGACGTCGTCCAGCGGGACGGCGAGCAGAGGGGCCGACGCCCCTTCGGACACCTCGTCCCCGACCCGGAGGAGGAAGTCGGCCAGCTCGGCGGAGGAGGCGGCCTCGGGACCGGGGCGGGCCGACCGGAGGTGGCGGGAGCGGGCCACCGGACTGGACCGCGACTCGACGACGGCGTGGACCGGAATTCCCGCCCGGCCCAACGAGCGGACCGCCCCGAGCGTGCCGTGGTGAAAGGGGTTCCGGTCGAGCCGTACGAGGACGGCCGGGACGCGGGTGTCATAACTCGGCACGGCATGCCCTTCGTCTCGGTGCACCAACCGGGCGATCAAATCCTCTAATGGACCAGCGAGCGAAGGAAAGCCGAGTTCACGGACGGCTTATTAGGAATACTTTCGGAACATCTGATTGACGATCAGTCACCTACTGCGCGACGCGGAGGAGCGGCCATGAAAGCTGCAAGCCGGAGAACTTCGAGAGCGTGGCTGGGGGTGTTCACCGCCGGTCTCCTCGCCTCGGGCTCCCTCGCGCTGTCGCCCTCCGCCCACGCCGCGGAACCCGTGGACGGACGGGAGGCGGGGAAGACGCGCGAAGCGCGGGACCCCGGGCCGTCGTCGGTCGCCGGCGCCATGGGGGCCTTCCTCTCCTCGGGCGCGTATGGGGTCGCCCGCATCGGCGAACTCGAACGCTGGCTCGGCGGCCGCGAACTCCGCGTCGGCCACACCTACCTGCCCGGCGACCTCTGGAAGAACATCGAGGGACCCCCCGGCTTCCTCGACGCCTGGGCGAACTGGCGCAACGAGAAGGCCGACCGCCTCTTCGTCCTCAACGTCCCCATGCTGGAGCGCAACGAGGCCCGCGTCCCCGACGCCGAGGTCCGCCGACTGCTCCGGCGCGGTGCGGCCGGGCAGTACGACCACCACTTCAGGACCCTCGCCCGGCGCCTCGTCGAGCTGAGGGCGAACGACACCGTCGTCGTCCTCGGCTGGGAGATGAACGGCATCACCTACACCCACCGGTGCGGCCCCGACCCCGAGGCGTGGAAGGCGTACTGGAACCGCATCGTCGCCGCGATGCGGTCCGTCCCCGGCCAGAAGTTCCGCTTCGACTTCAACCCGAGCCGCGGCCGGGACGCCGTTCCGTGGACCGAGTGCTACCCGGGCGACGACACCGTCGACATCATCGGCATGGATTCGTACGACCAGCCGCCGGGGAGCAGTTTCGACGAACACGTCAACGAGCCGTACGGTCTGCGGAAGCAGATCGATTTCGCGGCCGAGCACGGAAAACTGATCTCCTATCCGGAATGGGGCCTCTTCCGGAACGGCGACAACCCGGAATACATGCGGCGCATGCTCGAATGGATGGAGCTGCACAAGCCGCTCTACCACACGATCACCGATTACTGCCCGCACGGCGTCTGGCAGTGCGACGACAACCCGCGGTCGTCGCTGGTGTTCCGTCAGATGCTCTACGGGAAGGAGCCGGAGCTCCCGACGCCCGAGCCGACGCCTACGCCCACTCCCACTCCGACGCCCACTCCCACTCCGACGCCCACTCCCACGCAGCCCGCGCCGGAACCCAAGCCCGAGCCGACGCCGACGCCTACTCCGACTCCGACGTTGGAACCCGCGCCGACGCCTACGCCGACTCCCACGCAGTCCGAGCCGAAGCCCGCGCCGACGCAGACGACACCCGCGCCGACACCGACGCCTACGCCCACACCCACGCCGACGCAGTCCGAGCCGAAGCCCGCGCCGACGCAGACGACACCGGAACCCAAGCCGATGCCCACGCCCACACCGACACCGACACCGACTCCCACACAGCCTGAGCCGAAGCCCGCGCCGACGACGCCCACTCCCACTCCCACTCCCACGCCGACACCCACCCCCACACAGCCCGAGCCGAAGCCCGAGCCCACGCCCGTGCCCCTGCCCACGCCCGTGCCCCAGCCGGACTGCTGGACCGTCAACCTCGGCTCCTGGGTCGAGAGCTGGATCGGCGGGCCCGTCTGCGTGTCGAAGGACTCCTGGAAGGGCGGGGCCGACCTCGACTGGAAGGAGGCGCTCAAGGGCGTCTGGCCCTTCTGACCGGGGCGGAACTCAACCGCCGTCGCGGGGCGGGCGACCCTTGACCCGGTCGAGCGCCCGCCCCGCCCAGGCGCGTTCCCGTGCCTGGCGGGCCGCCCAGCGCCGCGCGTCGGCCGCGCCCGCGCGGAGCCAGAGCAGCGGGGCCGTACCGGGCCCGGCGAGGAGCAGGCGGCGGTTGCGGACGGGTTCCGGGCGCCAGTGGTGCTTGTACGACTCGCTGCCCCGCAGCATGCTCAGCGTGGCCCGCCCGCCCGCACTGGTCTCGCGGGCCCCGTGCCGCAGCAGCATCGTCGCCACGTCGACCTTGCGGGCCCGCAGCGCCGGGTCGGCCCCGTACAGGTAGCCGCCGGCCAGCCGCGGCGACATCAGCGTCAGGTCGGCGGCGACCACGTCCCCGGCGAGCCGGAACTCGGTGACCATCGCGTCCCCGCGCTCCACCATGGGCCGCACGGCCCGGTTCAGGTGCTGGGCGAAGCGCTCGCTGGTGTGCTCGGCGGTGACGCCCCGGCCCTGCCACTGGAGCCGGTGCAGCGTCAGGAGCCGGTCCAGGGCGGCCGGGACCTCCTCGCCGGTCACCACGCGCGCGTCGATGCCGAGCGCGTCCAGCTTCCGCAGCTTGGCGCGTACCCGCTGGGCCTTCCCGGAGGGGATCCGTTCGAGCAGGCCCTCCATCGGGACGGCCGGCAGCTCCAGGCACAGCGAGTCGGGCAGCCGCCGGCGCGGCCCCCGCCAGTGGGCGAAGACCCGTTCGCCGGCCGCGCCCGGCCGGACCTCCCGCAGGTCGACCACCGCGCCCCGGGCCGCCCGCGCGAGGGCCCGGGCCAGGGCGGGCGCCGCCTCCGGGCAGTCGTCGTCGAGGAGCACGTCCGTGAAGTCGGTGATCGAGCCGCCGAGCGGGGTGAGGACGGGCAGCGGGCCCCGGGCCCGCATCAGGGGCGCGGCGGCGACCAGTGCGCCGTCCCCGCGCCGTACGAGCACCACCCGCAGCGCACCGGGCCGCCCGTACGAGAGCCACCAGGAGTGCAGCCAGGAGTGGGACTGGAAGGGGGTGGCGGAGGAGCAGCGGCCGTACAGCGCCGTCCACTCGGCCGCGAGCCGCCCGAACCCCTCCTCGTCACGGCAGACCTCCGTCCGCAGGGCGCCCGCGGTCACACCGTCTCCGGCTGGTGCGTGCCGGCCGCCGGAGCGGGCACCGGGGCCCCGGCCCGGCGGGAGTGGCGGGACTCGCTCTGCGCGGCGGCCCGCTTCGGGCGGACGAGGAGGGCCAGACCGCCGAGGAGGCCGCCCGCGCAGCCGCCGACGAGCGCGGAGAGCGACGCGGACGGGGAGACCGGGTCGACGGGCTTCGTGGCGCGGGAGAACTGCACGACCTTCACGCCGGTGCTGGACGCCACGTGCGAGCTGTCGAGGATGAGCGCCCGGGCCACCCCGTCGGCCATGGACACGGCCTTCGCGGGCCGGGCGGCCCGCGCGGTGATCGAGATCATCGGGGCGTCCGGGGAGGTCTCCGCCGTCACCTGCTTCCGCAGCGTCGCGGCCGTCACCCCGGCCCACACCTGGGCGTCGCCGGTCACCGCGATGTCGGTGGCGACCCGCCCGTACGCCTGGGCGAAGCCGAGCGCCCCCGCCGGGTCGGACTTCTCGCCCGGTACGACGATGACGTAGCTGGTCGCCGCGTACTCCGGCGTCTTCAGGGCTCCGTAGCCGCCGCCGAGCACGGCCCCGGCGAGGACGGCGGCGGGCAGCACCGCCCAGCGGCCGGGGAGGCGGAGCCCGGCGGGCGGGAAGGCGCGGGAGGCTGTGGTGGTCTTCATGGGTCGGGCTTCTCTCACTTCACGGGTGCTTCAGGAACGTTCTGCGGGTGACGGCGTGCCGTGGACGGCCTGGTCGTAGAGGGACATCAACTGCCGGGCGCTGCGCGCGATGTCGTAGTGGCGGGCGGCCTCCGGCACCGGGAGCCGGGCGGGCCGGGCCTCCGCCAGGTCACGGAGGGCGGCGGCCAGTTCGGCCGCGGAGCCGCCGGTCCGGCGCGCGCCCGGGGCCGCGTCCGCCGGCAGGTCCTCGACCGCCGGGCACGCCGCGTACAGGACGGGGAGGCCCGCCGCGAGCGCCTCGACGACCGCGAGTCCGAAGGCCTCGTCGGGGGAGGCGGACACGAAGGCGTCCATCGCGGCGAGGAGTCCGGGCAGCGAGGGCCCGGCCGAGCCGGCGGGCGGCGGGTCCTCGCAGGCCCCGGCGAGCAGCACCCGGCCGGCCGCCCCGAGCCCGCGGGCGAGCCGCAGCAGCTCCTCCCGCTCGCCGCCCTCCCCGACGAGCAGCAGCCGGGCCTCCGGGACCGCCGCCACCGCCCGTACGAGCAGATCGAACCGCTTCCCGGGGGCCAGCCGCCCGACCCCGCCGACGACGTACGCGTCCTCGGGGAGGCCGAGCGCCGCCCGGGTCCGGCGGCGGGCGTCCGGGTCGAAGGCGAACCGGCCGGTCTCGATGCCGTTCGGCACCACCCGGACGCGCTCCTCGGGAACCCCCCAGTCCGTGAGCCGGCGGGCCACGCTGGGCGAGACGGCGACGGTGGAGGTGCCGAGCCGCTCGGACGCCAGATAGAGGGCGCGGGTGCCCGCCGACAGCGGCCGGCCCTCGATCTGGTGCTCGCCGAGGGAGTGCTCGGTGGCCACGATCCGGCGCACCCCGGCGATCCGGGCCGCCGTCCTGCCGTACACGCACGCCCGGTACAGGTGCGTGTGCACGAGGTCGTAGCGGCCCTGCCGGACGACCCGGGCGAGCCGGGGGAGCGCCCCGAGGTCGCGGTTGCCGGTCATGCCGAGGTGGGTGACGGGGGTGCCGTCCGCCTCGATGCCGGCGGCGACCGCGCCCGGGTTGGTGAGCGTCACCACCCGGCCCTGGACGGGGAGGTGGCGCAGCAGGAGCCGGAGCTGCTGCTCGGCGCCGCCGATGCCGAGGCCGGTGATGACGTGCAGGACCCTCATCGCGCACCGACCACGGCCGGGGCGTGCGCGGCGGGGGCCGCCAGGTCGGCGGGCCGGCGGCGGCGCAGCGGGTGCAGCACGCGCTTGGCGGTGAGCCGCCAGGCGGTGTCGTTCTCGCCGATGTGGACGCGGGGCAGGGCGTACGCGCCGGTGTGAGGACCCGGGTCGATCGCGCAGGCGTAGCGGTAGCCGGCCCGGCGCACGGCGCGCATCGCGCGCGGGTCGACCTGCCCGTACGGGTAGCAGAAGCCCTCCACCGGGCGGCCCGTCATTTCCTCCAGGAGCTCGCGACTGTGCCGGGTCTCGGCGGTGAGCGTCCGGTCGTCGGCCTCGGGCAGCGCCACGTGCGTCAGCCCGTGCGAGCCGATCTCCATCCCGGCACCGGAGATCCGCCGGATCTCCTCCCCGGACAGCAGCCGCTTGCGCGGACCGGCCGTGTCCCAGCCGTTCTCGCCGCCGAGCCGGCCCGGCAGGACGTACACCGTGGCGGTGAAGCCGTGCCGGCGGAGCAGCGGCAGCGCCGAGTCCACGAAGTCCGCGTAGCCGTCGTCGAAGGTCAGGCCCACCAGGCCCTTGGCGCGCCCCTGGGCGGTGGCGGCCAGCAGCTCCCGCACCGACACCCCGCGCAGCCCCCGGTCGCCGAGCCAGCGCAGCTGCCGGGCGAAGCGCGCCGGGGAGACGGTCACCCGGTACGGATCATCGGCGGTGTCCGTGATCGAGTGGTACATCGCCACCCACAGGGGAGGCCTTCCCCACAGGGGCGACCCGCCCCGCGGGGGGAGGCTCCTTCCCAGGGGCGGCTTCGGCAGCAGACGGCTCAGCGCGGTGACGGCGGGCATGGGGGGTCCTCCGGTAGGCGGAGCGGGGCAGGGACGGAAGGCCGGACGCCTCGGGGGCGCAGGCGAGGAAGAGCAGGAAGACGCAGGTGGCGACGAGGGCGGCGACGGCGACGGCGGGGACGGCGGGGCCGATCGCGACCGAGCAGGCCCAGCCGGCCCCGGTGGCGCCCGCGCCGGCGGCGGCGAGCCGGAGCAGGCCCGCGCCGAGCCGGCCGGCCCGGACCGGGACGGACTGGCGGTGCGCGCCCCGCAGGAGCAGGACGGCGGTCAGGGTGATCCCGAGGGCGTTGGCGGCGGCGATGCCGACCGCGCCCCAGTGCTGGGCGCCGGGCACGCCCGCGACTCCGGTCGTGACGAGCCCCGCGCCCATGGCGGCGGCCGGGTACCAGAGCGGGCGGGCGGCGGAGAAGTAGCAGCGGACCAGGGCGCCGACCATCGTCTGGCCCAGCAGGCCGAGGGCGTACACCCGCATGACGGCGGCGGTCGCGGTGGTGTCGGAGCTGCCGAACTCGCCCCTTTCGAAGAGGAGTTCCACGATCCTGGGGGCGGCGGCGATCACCGTCGAGGCGCCGACGAGCACCACGACGGCGGCGAGCAGCAGGTCCCGCTCGACCCGGTGGCGGGCGGTCTCCTCGTCGCCCGCCGCGAGGGCGCGGGCGACCACCGGGAAGCTGACCGTGCACAGCATCAGGGAGAGGATCATCGGCAACTGCGCGATCTTCTGCGCGTAGTTCAGGTGCGAGATGGCCCCGGCGGGCAGCGGCGAGGCGAGGAACCGCTCGATCAGCGTCTGGGACTGGCGGCACAGCGAGAACGCGACGACCGGGGCGATCAGGCCGAGCACCAGGATCCGCCCGTCCTGCCCGCCCCGGGGCGCGGACGCCCGCGACGGCGGGGGTACGGGTCCGGAGCGCAGCTCCCGTACGAGGGAGGGCGCCTGGACCAGGACCATCAGGACCCCGCCGACCGCGACCCCGGCGGCGGCCGACCGCACCCCCCAGGGATCGCGGAGGACCAGGATCGTGCCGATGATCCCCACGTTGTACGCCGCGTAGATCATGGCCGGCGGCAGGAAGCGGCCGTGCGCGCGCAGCGCGGCCGAGCAGTAGCCGACCAGGGCGAAGGAGAGCACGCAGGTCGCGGTGAGGCGCGTGCAGTCGACCGCGAGCGCCGGATCGGGGAGGCCGGGGGCGAGGGCCTTGACGATCAGCGGGGCGGCGGCGACGAGGACGGCGGCGGCGAGGCCGACGGTGAGGGTGAGCCGGGGGAGCGTCCCGCGCACGAGCGCGCGCACCGGGTCGTCGAGCGCCCCGTCGCCGCGCCGGGCCAGGGCGCGGGAGAACGCGGGCACCAGGATCAGGGCCATCGCGTCCTCGATGAGCAGCGTCGAGGCGAACTCGGGCACGGTCCACGCCACCAGGAACGCGTCGGTCGCGGCCCCGGCCCCGAAGTACCCGGCCAGGATCTGGTCCCGCACGAGCCCGAGCACCGCCCCGACGGCGGTGAGCCCGGCGGTCACGGCCGCCGCCTTCGCGAGGAAACCGCGGCCCTGGGGCCTGCCACCGCCTCCCTTCGCCCGCGCGCGTCTCCTCACGCGCGTGCGTGCGTGGGCGCGTCGGCCGGTGCGGGGTGTTGTGGCCGTCGCCGTCGGTGGGGTGGTCGTGGTCGTGGTCGCGGCTCCGGCGGCCGGTTCGGCTCCGGTCGCGGCGCCCGCCCCGGCGTCGGTCGCGGTCCCGGTGCCGGTGCCGGCGCCGGTGTCGATTCGGGGCCCGGGCGTCGTACCGCTTCCGTTCCCGGACCCGGACCCGGACCCGGACCCGAGCCCGGGCCCGTGCGTGCCCACGGGCCGTCCGCGCACGGCGACCCGGCGGGCCCCGGCGAGACCGCCCGCCGGCGGGGCGCCGTGGGGGTGCCCGCCCGCCCCCGGCAGCACGACGGCCCCCGGGGCCCACGGGGAGTCCGTGGGGCTCAGGGGCGGGGTCGACCAGGGGTCGGCCGGCGGGGCGCCGTGGGGCGGCCGGGGCACCGGGCGCCACCCGTCGGACCGCGGCGGGTCCGCGGGCCACCCGGCGTCCGTGGGTTCCGGTTCCCCGGCCCACGGGTCACGCACGTCTCGCCCCCACCAGCGACCACCAGGCCGCCAGGCCGAGCACGACCGACATCAGGACCGTCGAGGGGCCGCCGATGTCCGCGTAGAAGAAGTCGGTGAGCTGCCAGACGAGCAGGCCCGTGGCGACGAGCGCGCAGTCCGCGCCGGGGCCGGACCCGGGGCCGCCGCGCCGCCGCAGCGCACCGACGAGCAGCGCCGTCCAGCTCCCCGCCAGGGCGAGCAGCCCCACGAGCCCCTGCTCGCTCAGGACGAGCAGGTACATGTTGTGCGGGGAGAGCAGCGGCTGCCGCCGGAAGGCCGCGCCCGCGCCCGCCGTGTCGCTGCCCGAGGACAGCGCGACCGAGGCGTGCGCGTCGCGGTACTGCGGGAAGCCCTTCAGGCCGACGCCGGTGAGAGGCTCCGCGCGCCACATCTCCCCGGCCGCCGCCCACATCGTGTACCGGTCCGTCACCGACTGGTCCGGCGCCGCCGTCACCCGCGTGATGCTGGCGACCCGGTCCTCCACCATGTCCGAGCCGATCCCGAGGCCGCCGACGAGGACCACGCCGAGCGCCCCGGCCGCGAGCCCGACCCGCACCGCCCGGCGCGGCCCCGCCAGGAGCAGCTGGAGCGCGCAGGCGACCACGGTCGCGATCCACGCGCCCCGGCTGAAGGAGAGGACCAGCGGGAGGAACAGCAGCCCCGCGCAGACCAGGGCCGCCGTCCGCGCCCGCCCCGGACCGCTGCCGAGCGCGATCCCGGTGACGACGACGAGCCCGTACGAGACGACGGTCGCCATGCCCATCACGTCGGTGGCCCCGAACGTCCCGACGGCCCGGACGTCCTCGCCCTGGTACGAGGCGCCCGTACCGGTCAGGTACTGGCCGACGCCCACCGCGCCCTGGAACAGCGCGAGCCCGACGAGGGCCCAGGCGACCACGGCGAAGTCCCGCCGGTCGCGGACCGTCAGGAGCACGGCCGCCGGGACCAGGACGAAGACCTGCACGTAGCGGGCGACGCCCGGCAGGCTCGACGCCGGGTCGTTCGAGGTGATCGCGGCCAGACAGATCCCGAGGACCGGCAGGCCGAGGACGACGGCCGCCGTACGGGTCAGCGGCCGGGCCCCGCCGCGCGCCACCCGCACCAGGCAGATCAGCACGAGGAGCCCGGAGGCCGCGTCCGCGACCGTGCCCGTCCCGCCGGTGCCGCCCTGCGCGCCGCCGCCGCCCGGGACGAGCAGCAGCGCGATCACGGCGAGGACCGGGGCGAGGGTCCCGGCCCTGCGGAGCCGGTCCCGCGCCGCCGGGCCGACCACGGGAAGCGTCGCGGCCGTGGCCATCCTCAGCTCCCCGTGGGTCGGACGAGCTCGGCGGCCGTGCGCAGCAGGATGCAGACGTCCTGCCACAGCGACCAGTGGTCGATGTAGTGGTTGTCGAAGCGGCAGCGGTCCTCGATCGAGGTGTCGCCGCGCAGCCCGTGCACCTGCGCGAGCCCGGTGAGCCCCACCGGCATCCGGTGGCGGGCCGCGTAACCGGCGTGGATCTTGCTGAACTGGGCGACGAAGTAAGGGCGTTCCGGCCGGGGCCCGACCAGGCTCATGTCCCCGCGGAGCACGTTCCAGAGCTGCGGCAGCTCGTCCAGCGAGGTCTTCCGCAGGAGGCTCCCGGCCGCGCTCATCCGCCGGTCGCCCGCCACGTTCCAGCGGGTCGCCGACTCGGTGTCGTCCGAGGGCCGGAGCGTACGGAACTTGAGCAGCGTGAAGTGGCGCCCGTACTGGCCCACCCGTTCCTGCCGGAACAGGACCCCGGGGCCGTCCGAGAGGCGCACGGCGAGCGCGCAGAGCAGCAGCACGGGCAGCGCGAACACCAGCGCGGGGGCGGCGAGGGCGATGTCCAGGACGCGCTTGGCGGCGAGGCCGCGCCGCTCGTCCAGCGGGACGATCCGGTGCCAGGCGTGCCCCCACATGTGCTCGCCCATCGGCCCGTCCTGGTGCCGGCCGCCGACCCGCCAGGTGGTGCAGCCGTACTGCTGGAAGAGCGTCATCAGGCCCGGGTCGTCGTCCAGGAACACCGCGTCGCGCACGGTGTTCTGGATGACGGCCCGGTGGATCTCCTCGGTCGTGGTGAGCACCGGGAGACCGGCCTCGCCGGCCGCCCGGGGGGCGCCGCCCTGCTCGGGCACGCCGACGATCCCGACCGGCAGCACCCCGTACTCGGGATGCTGGACGGCCGCCGCCGCGAACCGGCGCGCGTCCCCCGTCCCGCCGACGACCAGCGCCGACCGGGGGTGCGCCTTCGCGATCCGCCGCCGCCGGCCGATGACGAGGGCGCGGACCGCGCAGACGAGGAGGACGTGGACGGCGTACGCGGCGCAGAGCCGCAGCGGTCCGATCGCCAGGTCCGGGGAGTACGCGGCGACGCCCGCCGCCGCCAGGCACCAGGCGACCCCGGCGCGGGAGGCGAGCGCGGGCAGCTCGTCCAGGGCCCGGACGTGCGCGGCGGGCCGGTGGAGCCCGGCGTGCCCGTCGAGGAGCAGGACGAGCGCCAGGACCGGCAGGACGAGCCGGACGTCGTGGTGCGCCGCGCTCAGGACCGAGGCGGCCGCGACGACGGCCAGGCCGTCGACCGCCACGAGCGGTGCCGCGCCGGCCCACCGGCGGGTCCGGGCGCCGGGGCGGTGGCGGCGCGGCACCGAGAGGCGGCCTGGGGTGCCGCGGGGCGGCGCGAGGGAGGTGAGGCCGAAGGCCTGGCCCGCCGCGGGCCAGGGGCCCGGCGAGGAGGGGACGCTGGTGCTTTCCGTGGTCACTGTGCGATCGGCTCTCTGTGCTCGGCCCCCCGCACTCCGGCCAGTTCGCGGTAGACGTCCGCGACGGCCGCGCCGGTGCGCCGGACATCGAAACTGCTGCGTACGTGCTCGTGGGCCTCCCGGCCCAGGCGGTGCCGCAGCTCCGGCCTGCCGAGGAGGCGGCCGAGAGCGGCGGCGAGCGCGGCCGGGTCCTCGGGCGGGACCAGGCACAGGGGTTCGTGGGCGGGCGGCAGGCTCTCCCGGGCCCCGTCCACGTCGCTGACGACGACGGGCCGGCCGCTCGCCATGGCCTCCAGGGGCGCGAGCGCCATGCCCTCCCAGCGGGACGGCAGGACGACCACGTCGGCGGCCCGGTACCAGGGGGCGGTGTCCCCGACGGCCCCGGCGAACCGCACCGAGGGGCCGGCGGCGGCCCGCAGCCCCTCCGCGTCCGGGCCGTCGCCGACCAGGACGAGCCGGGCCGCGGGCACCTCCGCGAGGACGGCGGGCCAGGCGGCGAGCAGCACGTCCTGTCCCTTCTGACGGCAGAGCCGGCCCACGCAGACGACCGTGGGGGCCGGGTTGCGGGGCGGGCCGTCGTTCGCGAACCGGGCCGTGTCCACGCCGTTGTGGACGACCGACCAGTCCGCCTCGACCCCGGCCGCCTCGCCGGTGCGGCGCTCGGCCTCGCTCACGCAGAGGATCCGGTCCGTCCAGCGGGCGCCGAACCGCTCCCAGCGCCGGGCCAGCGCGGCGGTCGTCCCCCGGACCGCCGCGAACGACCAGGCGTGCGGCTGGTACACCGTCGGGATCCGGCCCCGCAGGACGAGCCGGGCGCACAGCCCGGCCTTGGCGCTGTGCGCGTGGACGAGGTCGGGCCCGACCGCGCGGACGAGGCGGGCCAGGGACGCGGTCTCGCGGACGAGCGCGGGCCCCGGGTCGCGGCCGGCCCGCCAGTCGTGGACCTCCGCGCCCTCGGCGCGGACGGCGGCGGAGAGGACGGTGCCGGGCGGGCAGGCGACCGCGACCCGCAGGCCGGCGGCGCGCTGGGCGCGCACGAGGTCGACGACGACGCGGGCGACCCCGCCGTCGCCGGGCTGGACCGCGTGCAGGACGGTGACGGACCCCGGGTCCGTGTCGTGTGGTGACAGCACGTCAGCGCCGCACGTCCGCCCGGGCGGCCGACGTGCCGCGGGGCACGGCAGGAACCGCTGAATTCCGCATACAGGTTCTCCGCTTTGATGAGAGGAGGAAGGGAAGACCCGCGAAGGCCGGGAGGGGGGAAGGTGTGGTCCGCACGAAATGGGTGAACGCGCGGCAGGCCCGGAAGCAACGTTCGAGAAAGTTATAACCCCGAATCGGGGCGATACTAAGCATTAGATGCACGGCAACACTAACTCCCGTATCTATGTGGCCTGTTCGTCGTTGTACGTGTTGCGCCATTTCGCGCCCGGACGCTCCCGTGCCCCTCTTTCGGCCCAAAGGCCGATCGCGAGTCACCCGTTCGGGAGAGCAACCGATGGAAATCGGAGGCGTTGTTGAAGGAGTCGGGCCCGCCGGTCCGCGCAGTCCGAGCCGTATGAATTCGATCGAGGAGCACTTCTCCATGTCCCGTATCGCCAAGGCCGTTGTCCTGACCATGGGTGCCGCCGCCGCCGTCGCCGGTACCGCGGGTGCCGCCGTCGCCGACGCCGGAGCCGAGGCCGCGGCCGTGCACTCCCCCGGCGTCCTCTCCGGCAACATCGCGCAGATCCCGGTCCACATCCCGGTCAACGTCTGCGGCAACACCGTGAACGTCATCGGCCTGCTGAACCCCGCCTTCGGCAACACCTGCGCCAACGTCTGATCCGGCACGCCCGATCGGTCCTTTCGAGGTCGGTGCGCCCGCTCCCACCAGGGACGGGCGCACCGGCTTTTCCATGTCGTCGCGGGGTCGGAACCCGCTCCGGCGCACGGGTGCGCGCCGCCCGGTGCAACGGCGCACGCCCCTCTCCGGGACAGGGTGGGAGGGTGGATTCACCCGAACGGGTGCGTGGCGCTCAGTAGTTCTCCGACTGCGGAGGGCTATGGCCGCAGGCCCCTCCGGGTGACGGCCGACCGGCCCGCGGAGCGGGGGAACGCGTGTGCGGTCGGCAAATAGCACCGGTCTCATCGATCGGGTGCAGTGTCGAGAAATCCTTCCTCCCGGAGTTTCCGGGAAGCGCACTTCTCGTTACAGAAGCAGAACGACGTACGGGATTCGCCCGAGAAGTCCGTACGGGAAGTGACGTGAAAGTCAGAGGAAGGATTCACCCCATGAAGCCCACCAAGGTCGCCGCGGTCGTCGCCGGTTCGCTGATGGCGCTGGGTGCCGCCACGCCCGCCATGGCCACGGAGGCGCTCACCCCCACCAGCCTGAACGGCGGCCTGGAGGCGATCGCCGCCAACGGCCTGAAGACCGACGTGCTGAGCAGCACCACGGAGGGCTCCCCGGTGAAGACCGTCACGGACACGGCGTCCCAGCTCAACGAGGCCACCAAGGGCGGCTCGCTGCTCGGTGGCCTCCCGCTCGCCGGCGGCCTTCCGCTGGGCGGCTGACACCCCGTCAGTACGGGTGTCCCCAGGGGCATTCCCCGAGGCCTTCGCGCCCCGTTCCCCACGGTCGGCTGATCGAATGATTTTCAGATGATCTGCCGTGTGGCCCATGCTCCACGCCCCGCTCCGGCTCCTACTCTCTCGCCAGTCCCACGCGCACGTCAGTGGGTACCAGGCCGGTCGGAGCGAGGGGGAGTTTCGTCGGCCTCTCCTTTTCTCAGAGGAAGAGCGGTATGCGGTCCATCATCAGCAGGAAAGTACTCACCGCGGCGGCAGCGACCGGAATCCTGTCGCTGAGCGGCGGATTCGCCCTTGCCGCGAGCTCCCACCCGGGCGCGGGCGAAGGACCGGGCCCGGGTGCGGCCGGCCACGTCCAGGCTCCCCTGACGGCGGACGTCTGCGGCCGGATCGCGGAGAAGGGGGCCGCCGCGGCGGCGGCCGTCGGGCACCTCTGCGGTCACGCGGGAGGCCAGGACGACGGCTACGGCCACGACGACGGCGGTTACGGCGGGGACGACGACGGCGGTTACGGCGAGGGCGACGAAGGCGGTTACGGCGAGGAGCCCTCGCACCCGCCGACCACCCCGCCGACGACACCTCCCACGACGCCGCCGACGACGCCTCCCACGACGCCGCCGACGACGCCTCCCACGACGCCGCCGACCACTCCGCCGACGACGCCCCCCACCACCCCTCCGACGAAGCCGCCGACGACGCCGCCGACGACACCCCCCACGACGCCTCCCACCACGCCGCCGACGACGCCGCCGACCACTCCGCCCACCACCCCTCCGACGAAGCCGCCGACGACGCCTCCCACGACGCCGCCGACGACCCCGCCGACCAAGCCTCCGACCACTCCGCCGACGAAGCCGCCGACGACGCCTCCCACCACGCCGCCGACGACTCCGCCGACGACCGCCCCGCCCACGACCACTCCGCCGGCGACGCCTCCCACGACGCCGCCGACGAAGCCCCCCACCACTCCGCCGCAGCTCCCCGAGACCGGTAGCGAGCCCGCGCTCATGGGGGCGGCCGCGGCCAGCGTCGCGCTCGTCATCGGCGGTGCCGTGGTCTACGCCCGTGCCGGACGACGGTTCGCGCGCCGTCACTGACCCTCCGTACGGACACCGCGTCAACCGGGGCCCTCACCTTCACCGGTGAGGGCCCCGCGCGCTGCCGCGCCCAGGGGAGACCTGCCACGTTCTCCCGCGGGCCTCGTTGTCAGAACATGAATCTGCGCTCCCACGCCGGCACGGGTCTCCTCATGACCGCGCCCGCCTCCGCCGTCGAGGCGCCGGTGGACGCCCCGCTGCCCGAGCTCCTGCGCGGCAGTGAGCCCGGTCACGCCCTCCTCACCGCCCCGCACTCGGAGATGGCGGCGGCCACGCCGGGCGCCACCGTCGGGAGCCCGGTGGAGGCGCCCCGCGGCAACGGCCTCGACGGACTGCCGGACCTCACCCTGCCGCGCGTCGGCCTGCTCGCCCCGACGCTGAGCGGCGCACTGGACTCCCGGCTCGGCCTGGCGCCCGAAGGGCACTGACCGGAGCGGGTGACCGGCTGAAGCGGGTGACCGGCCGAAGCGGGTGAAGGGACGATTCTTCCCGCCCCCGTCACCTGTTACTCGCTGCCCGCCACCCGTCACCCCGGCGGGCCGTCGATCGTTGCAGGAGAAGGCTCGTCGCATGGCCGAGGCCCGCGGACCGGGCCCGTCCCGTCGTATCCGACGGCGGACGGAATTCCGGTCCGCGGGCCATTTTTTCTTTTTTCCTTCTTCTCGTTCGGCCCAATGGCCGTGACCCGCAACTCCACCCGGCGTTGAACCGGCATGACGACCGTGATTCCTGCGGTCGCTTTCCACGTCCAAGGAGTTCTTGATGTCTCGCATCGCGAAGGCTGCCGCTGTCATCGCCGGCACGGGTGCCGTTGCCCTCAGCGGAGCCGGCCTGGCCGTCGCCGACTCGGGCGCCGAGGCCGTCGCCGCCCACTCGCCCGGTGTCGCCTCCGGCAACGTCCTGCAGGTCCCGGTCCACGTCCCGATCAACCTCTGCGGCAACACCGTCAACGTCATCGGCCTGCTGAACCCGGCCTTCGGCAACACCTGCATCAACGCCGACGGCGACGAGGACCGCGAGGACGACGGCGGCTACGGCGGCTGATCCCCTCGCTCCCCACCCGTGTCCCCCCGGCCCGACGAGGCCGGGGGGACACGCGCGTACGGGCCCGTGCGCGGCGGCTCAGGCGTACCGGTAGATCCGGCTGTGGTCGAACATCGAGGCCGGGGTCACCCCCCACGGCGCCATCGGCTGGTGCCGGGCGACCACCTTGCGGTACTGCCCGTCGCCCAGCGGCGGCGGCTCCGCCGGGAGGTAGGCGGCCCCGGGGTTCCGCTGCTGCCAGCGGGACCAGACCAGGTCCACGAAGGCGTGGTGCAGCCAGAAGACCGGGTCGTTCACGGAACCGCCGCCGAGCATCAGCCCGCCGACCCAGCGGTGCACCCGGTTGTGGATCCGGAACCGGTCGTTGCCCTGCCCCGGCGCCCAGCCCTCCAGGCGGTTGCGGAAGCCGGAGGGACTCGCCGAGTTCCAGGGCGTCACGTCGTACACCCGTTCCCGCATCACCTCCTCCAGCTGGGCCTGGGTGGGGAGCGCGATCGGGTCGCGGGGGCGTCCGAAGTCCCTGGTCAGGAAGCGGCCCTCGGTCATCGACTGGGTGACGTTCCAGCGGCCGGAGGAGTGCGCGAACGGGCCGGTCATCACCTGGAGGTCGGACCGGCGCCCGTTGCCGCCCATGAAGTCCTCGCCCCAGATCGACGACGCCGGGCTGTTGTCCCGGGTCCAGTCCCAGTACGGGACGCTCACCGTGGGGTCGATCCGGCGCAGCGCCGTCTCGAATTCGAGCAGGAACCTCCGGTGCCACGGCAGGAAGCTCGGCGTCATGTGCGCGACCCGCAGCCTGCCCTCCCCGTCGGCCACGTAGTGGTCGATGTGGGTGCGGACGAAGCGGTCGTACGTCCCGGCGCGCTTGAGCTCCAGGACGGCGGCGACGAACCTGCGGCGCTCGGCGCCGGTCAGGTCGCGCTGGTTCTTACGCGTGTACACCACGCGGGCTCCCTCCCGTAGGGCCCGTGGGGACGCCGTGGGCGCCCGCGAGGGGGGAGAGCGGGGCTGTGCCCAGCTCGTCCACGGCCGCGCGGACCGCCGCCAGCGGCGTCGGGCAGGACTCGTAGTGGTCGATCGGAGTGACGTAGCCGCCGTCGGCACAGCGCATCAGGTGCAGCGGCCGGCCGTCGACGAAGGCCGTCGGCTCGCCGCCGGGGCCGGAGAGGCCCAGGATGCGGCGGCCCCCGTACATCTCGTCGAAGGCGTGCGGGTCGTCGGCGTGCGGGGCGTCCGGTCCTCCGTCCGGGGCGCGGAGCGCGACGCGGCCGAGGGCGCCGCCGGTGAAGGCGGTGACGGCCAGGGCGAAGAGGGACCGCAGTGCGACGCGGCGCGGGACGGTCATCGGTGGTCTCCAGTCGGTCGGCCGGGGGTCCCCCCGCCGCAGGGAGGGGGAGCCTTCAGGGCACAACGATGAAAACCCGGGTTCGTTGCGGCGGAAATGCCAGCGGCGTGAATGTCGGCCGTTCGGGTGAAAGGGGCGCGGGGAAAGGGTGGTTGGAGCACTAGCATCCGATTCATGACCACTTCCAACGTCGTGTCCTCGGCGCGCAGCGCCTCTCCGCTGGGAACCCTCACGGTGATCCCGTGGTCCAGCGAGCCCTCCGCCGAGTCGGCGGGCACGCCGTTCCTCATGGCGTACTCGCTCGGCGACGGCCGGGACGGCCCGGAGGCCGGTCAGCAGGCGATGCGGGCGGCTCTGGAGGCCATGGGCCTCTCGGTCGGCGACCGGCTCTTCGACCTGGAGAAGGACACCGGGATCAACGCCTCGCTGCTCGTCGAGGGCGGCTCGGCCGTGCTCAACCTGCCCTTCCTGAAGGTGCAGTGCCCGGTGCCCGACGAGTGGCAGACGGCCGCCCGGGAGAGCGGCAAGGCCTATCTGATCTGCTCGGTGCGGCCCTGGCCCGAGGCGGTCCCCGGCCGGCCCGTCGACGAGGCGCGGCTGCGGGCCTTCGTGTCGGACGAGGAGATGCTCGCGGAGAGCGCCCACGTCCTGCTGCCGGTCCGCCGCCTCCAGGGCTGAACGGGCCGGACGGAAGAGCGGGAAGAACCGGGAAGAGGGGTCGCGCCATGGCGACGGTGGACGTACGGGGCGGAGTGCCGGGCCAGCGGCGGCGGGAGGACGTCCGGGAGGACGGCGGTCCGGTCGGGGCGGGCCGGGGCCTCGCCTGGCTCCTGGTGGTCACCGGCGCGGCGGGCGTCCTGGCCGGCTGGGTGATCACGCTCGACAAGTTCAAGCTCCTGGAGGACCCCGGCTTCACCCCGGGGTGCAGCCTGAACCCGGTGGTCTCCTGCGGCAGCGTCATGAAGAGCGAGCAGGCGGCGGTGTTCGGGTTCCCCAACCCGATGCTCGGGCTCGTCACGTACGCCGTCGTCGTCGCGATCGGCGCCGGGCTGCTCGCCGGGGCCCGCTACCGGGGCTGGTTCTGGCTCGGCCTGAACGCCGGGACGCTCTTCGGGGTCGGCTTCTGCACCTGGCTGATGCACCAGTCGCTGTACGAGATCAACGCGCTCTGCCTGTGGTGCTGCCTGGCCTGGACCGCGACGATCCTGATGTTCTGGTCCGTCACCGCGCACAACGTCCGGACCGGGGTGCTGCCCGCGCCGGCGGGGGCGCGGACCTTCTTCGGCGAGTTCGCCCTCGCGCCGCCCCTCCTGCACCTCGGGATCGTCGGGATGCTGATCCTGACCCGGTGGTGGGACTTCTGGACGAGCTGACGTGAACCGTCCCTCCTCGACGTCCTTCCGGCCGCGAGCCGCACCGATCGTGCTGCTCGCGGCCGCTCTCGTCCTCCTCCTGTCGTACGACCGGCTCGCGCCCGAGGGCCGGCCCGCCGGGGAGCGGCCGCCGCAGGGGGTGCCCTCGGGGTTCTTCACCGGCTCCGACGAGGCCGGGGTGCGCCGGATCGCCCGGGTGCGGGAGTGGCTCGGCGGCACGGCGCTGACCGTCGGGCACACGTACCTGCCGGGGGACCGCTGGTCCAACATCGAGGGGCATCCGGCGCTCTTCGGGCCGTGGGCGCGCTGGAAGGAGGAGCGGCCCGGACGGCTCTTCGTGCTCAACGTGCCGCTGCTCGACCGCAGCGAGGAGGGCCTGTCCGACGCCGAGGTGCGGGAGGGCCTGCGGCGGGGCGCGGCGGGCGCGTTCGACGGGCACTTCCGGGCCCTGGGGGAGCGGCTGGTGGAGCACCGGCTCGGGGACGCGGTCCTGGTCCTGGGCTGGGAGATGAACGGCACCACGTACAGCCACCGCTGCGGCCCCGACCCGGAGGCGTGGAAGGCGCACTGGCGGCGGACGGTGGAGGTGCTGCGGGCGGTGCCGGGGCAGCGGTTCCGCTTCGACTTCACGCCGAGCCGGGGGCGCGACGCCGTGCCGTGGCCGCTCTGCTACCCCGGGGACGACGTCGTCGACATCATCGGCATGGACGCCTACGACCAGCCCGAGGGCCTCTCCTTCGAGGGCCAGGTGAACGAGGAGTACGGCCTCGCCCACCACGTCCGGTTCGCGGCGGAGCACGGCAAGCCCGTCTCGTACCCGGAGTGGGGCCTCTTCCGCAACGGCGACAACCCGGCGTACGTCCGGGGGATGCTCGACTGGTTCGCCGTGCACCGGCCGGTCTACCAGACGGTGACGGACTACTGCCCGCACGGGGTGTGGGAGTGCGCGGACAATCCGGAGTCGGCGCGGGTGGTCAGGGAGGTGCTGGGAGCGCCGGACACGCCCTAGGGTTCTCGGATGCGACGCGCGGATGCCTTCGGGGAGGACGGGGCCTGGGCGGGGGTGTCCCTGGAGGTGGAGTCCCGCGGCCGGCCCGGACTGTGCCTGTTCGCCGCCGAGGGGCGGCTGCTGCTCGCGCAGGAGGGGCGGCCGGTGCTCCTCGCCGCCGTCGACGACGACCACTGCGGGGTCGTCTTCCGGCGCACCGACGCCTACCGCTCCGTCGTCCCGCCGCTGCGGGCCGCGGCCGCGCGGGAGGCGGCCGGGCGGCCGGACCGCTGGGCGTACCGCTTCGCGGAGCACCTGGCTGAGGCGCCGGACGGGCCGCTGCACGGCGGGCGGTGGCTGCTCTCGCGGGAGGGCCCGCTGCTCCGCTGGAACCACCTGAACCTGCCGCCCTCCGCGTACTGGGGCGAGATGCTCGTCGAGGGCCATCCCGACGGGTACGTCGACTGGTTCGTCCACCACGGGTCGTGGGAGATCCTGCCGCTGCGGCCGATGCCGGACCCCGGTGACGCGCGGGTCAAGGCGTACCGCAAGCAGGCCCGTGACGGGGTCCTGCCGCCCGTCCTGCTGTGGTGGGTCAGCGGTCTGGACTGCCACGTGGTCCTGGACGGCCACGCCCGGCTGGCCGCCGCGGTCGCCGAGTCGGTCGCGCCCCCGCTGCTGTACCTGGACCGCACCGCGCCCGGCGACGAGGTGGCGGCGGGCACGGAGCGGGCGGCGGAGGAGTACGAGGCCGAACTGGCCCGTTTCGCGGGGCTCCGTGCCCGGCACGGCGACGTCGTTCCCGACGGCGCGGAGATCGCGGGGCCCGCGCTGGCCCGCCGTCTCGCGGAGCTGCGCACGGGGACGCGGCCCACCTGGGCCTGGCCGCTGCCCGGCGGGCGGGACGAGTGGAGCCGTGTCGCCCGCGAGGTGACGGGCGGGGAGGGCGATCTGCCGGTGTGAGCGGGGTCAGGGGAGAGCCGGGCCGCCCTTGAGGGTGTCGAGGGTGCGGTCGAGGAGGGTCACGAGGTCGTCGGTGCGGCCGTGTTCGGCCCAGTGGGCGGTGGTCTCGCGGAGGGCGCCGAGGACGGCCGCGGTGAAGACGCGGACCTCCAGGGCATCGGGGGCGCGGCCGGTGCGGTCGGCGAGGGCGCGGGCGAGGCGGCGGCCGGTCTCGGCGGTGGTGTCGGTGAGGCGGGCCCGCACGGCGGGGATCTCGACCATGAGGCGGGCGCGCAGCCGGGTCTCCTCCGGCTCCTCGGCGAGGGCGGTGCGGACCGCTTCGAGGAGGACCGCGCGCAGGGACTCCAGGGGGTCCTCGCCGGCGGGGCGGGCGCGCAGCCGGGCTTCGAGGAGGGCGTCGTCCTCGCCGGTGAGGAGGACGTCCTCGCGGACCGGGAAGTAGCGGGCGACGGTCGAGGGGGAGACCTCGGCCGCCGCCGCGATCCGGTCGGTGGTGGCGGCCTCCCAGCCGTGCTCGGCGGCGAGCCGGTGGGCGGCCCTCCGGATCGCCGCGCGGGTCTTCGCCTTCTTGCGTTCGCGGAGGCTGGGGCGGGCGGGGACGTCGGCGGCCATGCCGCCATTCTCGCAGGTCAGGCGTGTTGGTACGCGACCAGCGAGATGCCGACGTAGTGGACGATGAAGGCCGCGAGGGTCAGCGTGTGGAAGACCTCGTGGAAGCCGAACCAACGCGGGGACGGGTTCGGGCGCTTGATGCCGTAGATGATCCCGCCCGCGCTGTAGAGCAGGCCGCCGACGACGACCAGGACGAGGACGGCGATGCCGCCCGTGCGCAGGAAGTCGGGCAGGAAGAAGACCGCGGCCCAGCCCATCGCGATGTAGCAGGGCGTGTAGAGCCAGCGGGGCGCGCCGACCCAGAAGACGCGGAAGGCGATGCCGGCGACGGCCGCCGCCCAGACCGCCCACAGCAGCGGCTTCGACGTGGAGTCGGGGAGCAGGAGCAGGGTGAGCGGGGTGTAGGTGCCCGCGATGATCAGGAAGATGTTGGCGTGGTCGAGGCGCCGGAGCACGGCCTCGCCGCGCGGGCCCCAGGTGCCGCGGTGGTAGAGCGCGCTGATGCCGAAGAGCAGGCACGCGGTGAGGACGTAGATCCCGCAGGCGATGCGGGCGCGGGGGGAGTCCGAGAGGGCGACCAGGACCAGGCCCGCGACGATCACGGTGGGGAACATGCCCGCGTGCAGCCAGCCTCTCAGCATGGGCTTCAGCGGGAGCACCGGCGAGGGGTCGTCCGGGGGCACTTCCGGGGTAGCTGCAGTCATGCACGGAATCGTACCTACGGGCCCGTAGGTCCCGAATGCGAGTGGCGATGCTCACATGTGCGGCCCTCTGGACATATGGGCGGTTCCATCGGATGATCAAATGAGTGCGGTCGGCACCGGATGAGCAAGCTACGAAGCATCCGGGTCGCGGCCCCCACGGGGCAAACATCTAAAAAACCCCTCAAAAGGAGCAATCGTGGCGCGCGACAACGCGGCTCCCACCACCGTCCCCACCCAGCACCAGGAGCTCGTCTCCTGGGTGAACGAGATCGCCGAGATCACCCAGCCGGACACCATCGTCTGGTGCGACGGTTCCGAGGCCGAGTACGAGCGCCTGTGCGAGGAGCTCGTCGCCAAGGGGACCTTCGAGAAGCTCGACCCGGTCAAGCGCCCGAACTCCTACTACGCCGCCTCCGACCCCTCCGACGTGGCACGCGTCGAGGACCGCACCTTCATCTGCTCCGAGAAGGAGGAGGACGCGGGCCCGACCAACCACTGGAAGGCCCCCGCGGAGATGAAGGACCTCTTCGCCGGTGAGGACGGCATCTTCCGCGGCTCGATGCGCGGCCGCACCATGTACGTCGTGCCCTTCTGCATGGGCCCCGTCGGCTCCCCGCTCTCCGCCATCGGCGTCGAGATCACCGACTCCGCGTACGTCGCCGTCTCCATGCGCACCATGACCCGCATGGGACAGGCCGTCCTCGACGAGCTGGGCGACGACGGCTTCTTCGTCAAGGCCGTCCACACCCTCGGCGCCCCCCTCGCGGAGGGCGAGCAGGACGTGCCATGGCCCTGCAACTCCACCAAGTACATCTCGCACTTCCCCGAGACCCGCGAGATCTGGTCGTACGGCTCCGGCTACGGCGGCAACGCCCTGCTCGGCAAGAAGTGCTACGCGCTCCGCATCGCCTCCGTCATGGCGCGTGACGAGGGCTGGCTCGCCGAGCACATGCTCATCCTCAAGCTCACCCCGCCGCAGGGCGAGTCGAAGTACGTCGCCGCCGCCTTCCCGTCCGCCTGCGGCAAGACCAACCTGGCCATGCTGGAGCCCACGATCTCCGGCTGGACCGTCGAGACCATCGGCGACGACATCGCCTGGATGCGCTTCGGCGAGGACGGGCGGCTCTACGCCATCAACCCCGAGGCCGGCTTCTTCGGCGTCGCGCCCGGCACCGGCGAGCACACCAACGCCAACGCCATGAAGACCCTCTGGGGCAACTCCGTCTTCACCAACGTCGCCCTCACCGACGACGGCGACGTGTGGTGGGAGGGCATGACCGAGGAGGCCCCGGCCCACCTCACGGACTGGAAGGGCAACGACTGGACGCCCGCGTCCGAGACGCCCGCCGCCCACCCCAACGCCCGCTTCACCGTCCCCGCCGGACAGTGCCCGACCATCGCGCCGGAGTGGGAGGACCCGAAGGGCGTGCCGATCTCGGCCATCCTCTTCGGCGGCCGCCGCGCCTCCGCCGTCCCGCTGGTCACCGAGTCCTTCGACTGGAACCACGGCGTCTTCCTCGGCGCCAACGTCGCCTCCGAGAAGACCGCCGCCGCCGAGGGCAAGGTCGGCGAGCTGCGCCGCGACCCCTTCGCCATGCTGCCCTTCTGCGGCTACAACATGGGCGACTACATGGCCCACTGGGTCAAGGTCGGCGCGAACGCGGACGCCGCGAAGCTGCCGAAGATCTACTACGTGAACTGGTTCCGCAAGAACGACGCCGGCAAGTTCGTCTGGCCCGGCTTCGGCGAGAACAGCCGCGTCCTCAAGTGGATCGTCGAGCGCCTCGACGGCAAGGCGGAGGGCGTCGAGACCCCGATCGGCATCCTGCCGACCGCGGAGTCCCTCGACACCGACGGCCTGGACCTGCCGGCCGAGGACCTGGAGTTCCTCCTCAAGGTCGACCGTGACGTGTGGCGCGAGGAGGCCGCCCTCGTCCCCGACCACCTCAACACCTTCGGCGACCACACGCCGAAGGAGCTGTGGGACGAGTACCGCGCGCTCGTGGAGCGCCTCGGCTGATCCCGCACCCCGAACTCGTGGTGGGTTGCCCCGAAATTCCGCCCTGACCAGTGGGGTCACGACGGCCCACCACGATCCGCCCGGCCCCCGGAGCCCCCTCAGGCCCCGGGGGCCGGCGCATGCGCCCGGTCAGCCGCGCCCCCGGTCCTCCAGATAGCGGGTGTGCGTCCGCTGCCGGATCTCCTCCGCCTCCTGGAGCGCGGCGGCGATCCCGGCCGCCTCCTCGCGCAGCGCGGCCAGCTGGCGCTCCAGATGCCGCTCCGGCGGCTCCGTGCCCGGCGCCACGCGCGACCACCACCGGGTCCGTACGAAGGTGTCGACCGCCTCCGGCACGTCCTGGCGGACCGCGCGGGCCAGCACGTGCAGGTGGTCCGGGTCGCTCACCCAGCCCGGTTCCAGGAGCGCTTCGAGCAGCGCGTCCAGCTCGGCGAGCCGCTCGCGGGCGACGGCCGGCAGGTCCGCCTCCGCGAGGTACGCCCGCAGGGTCGCGAAGTCCGCCCGCAGCGATCCGAGCCGCTCGCCCCCGTCCTCGAAGTCCGGCGCGGCCGGCCGCTCGGGCGGGGCGATCAGCGCCCCCGCCCCGTACAGGCCCGCGACCACCAGCGGCCAGAGGCCGCCCGCCGCGCCGGTGAGGGCGATCCCCACGCCGGCCAGGCCGCCGAGGCAGCCCGCCAGGTTCTTGCGGGACTCCGCGTACCGCAGCAGCCGCTCACTGATAGCCACGGATCTCCTCGAAGGCGCCTTCCAGGGAGCCTTCGGTGGCGTCGAAGAGCTTCCCGCCGGTCAGTTCCGCGATCCCCTCCAGCTCGGCCCGGTCGGAGTCCCCGAAGAGGATCGGGAAGACCGGGGTGCGCCGCTGTTCGGCCGGGAGGGAGCGGTGGAAGGCGGCGAAGCCGTCGGCCGTGTCGCCGTCGGTGTTCTCGCCGTCCGTCATCAGGACCACCGAGGTGAAGGCGTCGCCCGGCGAGCTCCCGAGGGAGCGGTACGCCTCCTGGAGGCTGGAGTAGACCGCCGTGCCGCCGGAGGCCGAGAGCCCCGCCGCCCCGGCCCTGATCGCGTCCAGCGCCGCCTTCGGGGCCGCCGGGTCGACCGCGTGCGTCCGCACCTCCGCCCGCTTCACCGAGGAGCCGAACGGCATCAGGGTGACCTCCTCGCGGTCCCGGAAGTCCCCGGTCAGCTCGGTGAGGGCCGCCTTGAGCCGGTCGAGCCGCTCGCCCCGCATGGAGCCCGAGGTGTCGAGCACGTAGACCGTGCGGGAGGGCCTGCGCAGGGTGTTGTCGTACGCGTCGAGCAGCCCGTCCGCGACCGATCGGCTGCCGGGGAAGGGGAGTTCGCGGCGCTGGTCGCGGGCGAGCGCGGGCGCCGGGGCGACCCCGGCGACGACCGGGCGGCGCAGGGTCGTCTCCGTGATCCGCCGCTGGACGTCCGGGGTGCGCAGATAGGCGGTGAGCCGCCCGGCCGCCTCCTTCGCCTCCGGCCGGGCGGAGGCGAGCAGGGTGAACGGGTAGTCGGCGGTGACGACGCCGTCGGACGGCCGGATCACGGTCAGCTCCCCGGCCGGGAACGAGGAGAGCAGCACCGACTCGTAGTTGACGAGCGCGTCCACGTCGGGACGGCGGCCGTAGGCGGTGGCCAGCCAGCCGGAGGAGCCCGAGGTCAGCTTCTGCCCGGTGAAGAACTCCTTGAGCTTCGGCGTGGCCCGGCGCACGTCCTCCCCGGTCAGCGCCGACTGGGCGCCGGAGAGCCCGGAGGCGACCGAGACGAGCGCGGAGAGGCCGGAGTTCGAGCGCTTGGGGTCCGTCATGCCGTACGTCAGCCTCCCGTCGGCGACGGCCCGGTGCAGCTGCGACCAGGTCACCTTCGCCGGGTCCCCGCCGAGCCGGGAGAGGGCGGCGGGCCGCACCCCGAGCGCCACCGGGGAGGTCATGACCGGGGTCTCGCCGGTGATCCTCCTCGCGGTGTCGGGGCGGAGCCGCAGGTAGTCGTTGGAGGAGAGCCAGACCGCGTCGAAGTCCTTCTCCGCCTCGCCGGACGCGATCCGCTCGACGGCGTCGAGGGTGCCGGCGTGGGTGGGGCGGACGGTGATCCCGGTCGCCTTCCGGGCCTCTTCGAGGACCGGGGCCATGTCGGCCAGCTCGGAGGAGGCGAGGACACGGAGGGTGCCGGGCTCGAACGCCGTGCTCCCGTCGTCCTTCGCAGGCCGGTCGCCGGGCCCGCAGGAGCCGCCGGTGGCGGTGACGAGCAGGGCGAGGGCGAGGGCGGCGAACGCACGCCCGGGAAGGCGGACGCGGGTGCGGGGCGCGCGGGAGGCGCCGGTCGTGAGGTCGGTCATGAGAGGGCCCCGCCCTCCGGCGCGTGCGCGCGCCGGCCGCGTTCCAGGTGGGCGCTCGCCTCCTGGAGTTCGGCCGTCAGGGACTGGACCGTCGCCGCCATCGACTCCGTCGCCCGCGCCTTGTACGCGTCGATGGTGTCGAGCGTCCGGTAGATCTGCTGGAAGGCGGTCCGGAGCGTCTCCGCGCCGACCGCCGGGTCCGCCGCGATCCGCTGGATCTCGCCTGCCTGGGTCGCCAGCATCCCGGCGTTGCCCCGGATCAGGTCCTCGGTGGTGGAACGCAGCGCGTCCACCTGCTCGGTGACCTTCCGCTGGTTCTCCAGGGCGGAGGCGAGCATCACCGCGATCCGCAGCGCCGACAGGGTCGTCGTCGCCGCCCGCTCCACGCCCTTGATCAGCTCGTCGTTGTTCCGGCGGACCACGTCCATCGCCAGGTACCCCTGGGCGCAGACGGCGAGCTGGGTCAGGACGTCCTGGTGCTTCTGCCGGACGGGGAAGAGCAGGTCGGCGCGGAGGGCGTCCGCCCGGGCCGGGTCCGGGGTGCCGGCGATCCGCTCCTCCACGGCCGCGTCGAGGGCCTCGGTGAGCACCGCGTACTCCTGGAGCCTGCTCATGGTCTCCCACAGCCGGGTCCGCTCGGTCTCCAGCGCGGCGTTGTCCCGGCGCAGTTCGTCCTGGCCGCCGCGCAGCGCGCCGACGATCCGGTTCAGGGTGGCCTGCGAGGAGGCGTACGCGGCGACGTGGTCGCGCAGCCGGTTGCCGCCCGGGAGCTTCGACAGGAGCCCCTTGAAGCCCTTGGCGGGGGTGTCGCGGGGGCCCAGGTCCTCGACGGTGCGCCGGAGTTCGACGAGGGAGGCGCCGACCCGGGCCTGCGGGTCGCCGCCGGGGGCTCCGGCGCCGAGGGAGCGGACCGTGCGGTCCAGCATGCGGTTCGACTGCTGGGCGGCCGAGCGCATCTCGCCCGCGCCGAGCGCCGCGACCTCGCCGACGCGGCCCGCGAACTCGGGGGAGCGCGGGTCGAGTCCCTCGATCGAGCCGATGTACTCGGCGGCCCGGCGGGTCATCTCCGTACGGGCCGCCTCGCCGAGCGGCACCAGGCCGGAGGCCTGCGCGGCGCGGATCGGCGGCACGGGGGCGGGCGGGGTGAGGACGAGCGGGACGTCCTGCCCGGGCGGGGCGAGGACGAACGGGTCGCCGCGCCCGGGCGGTGCCGGGGCCGTGGTGTGTCCCGGGTCCGTCGTCCCTCTCGGAGCGGCGGTCCTCGGGTCTCGCGGTGTCGTCATGCGGTGTCCCCCTGGTCGCGGGCCCGCAGCGCCATCTCGTGCAGCACCTCGCCGGTGGGCACGGGCGCCTGGCGGACTCCGCTCAGCGTCTGGTTGAGGTAGGCGGTGTGGCCGTCGGTCGCGGCGGTGAACTCGCCCGCCGCGCCCTGCGGCCGGAAGCCGTGGCGGACCGCGAGCCGGCGCAGCTCGGGGTCGGTGGAGAGGAGCTCGCCGAGCGCCCGGCCGTTCTCGGTGAGCGGTACGAGGGTGTGGTCGCTGCTGACCGTGGTGTCCGGGTAGAGGACGACGAGGTCGCCCATGGGCCGGCCGGCCAGGAGCTGCGCGGCGACCTGGGACTCGTACACCAGGACCAGCGGGTTGCCGACGCCGCTGATGAAGTCGCGGAAGGGGGCGTCGGAGCCGGCCTGCTGGGCGCCCTGCACCTGGATCAGCTTGCGCAGGAGCGGGGCCGTGCGGGCGACGGCGGCCTTGTCGCCCGCGACCCGCCCGCCGTCGGCGACGTAGCTCGCGGCGGCGAGGTAGAGGGCCCCGGAGCTGGAGGCGACCGGGTCGGTGGAGGTGATGAAGAGGGTGCCGCGCAGTTCGGCGTGGCCCTCGGCACCCTTGAGCTGCTGCCAGGTGCGGTCGGCGCGGGCCGCCGCCAGGTAGGCGTCCATCTTCAGGGTGCCGCTCGTGCCGCGCGGGCCGAGGGTCGCCAGGCCGTTGCCGGCGAGGATCCGGGCTGCGGCGCTGTGGGCGACGACGACGAGCGGCGAGTAGAAGGGCCGCAGCGGGGCGGTGGCCGCCCTGTCCTTCGTCCGCTCGGCGGCCTTGGCGCGGAGGCCGTCGGCCGGGGCCTTCGAGGCCGGGAAGGCGAAGTCGTAGCCCTCGAAGGGCAGTTCGCCCATGTCCCAGGACCCGGAGGTCTGGGTGCCCACGGTGAAGCCCTTGGCGGCCAGGGCCTTCACCACCTGCGGATCGGCGAAGAACTCGGCCTTCTCCGATCCGATGACTCCCCGCACGGTCTTCGTCGCCGTGCCCGTGTCCTCGTCGCCGCCCGTCACGAGGACGGCGGCCACGCCGCCGAGGAGCAGGACGGCGAGGACGATTCCCAGGATGCGTCTCACACGGGAAGCGTGCTCGCGGAAACCCACGTTCCGGGGCGGGCCGGGTGGACGGGGGGTGAAGGGGCGATCCCGGTACCGAACCGGAGGAGGCGGTACCGCGTCCCCCGGCCCGAAAGGGGCGGGGAGGGGTGGTTGGCGCCCGGTCCGCGCGGTTCGTGCCGCGCGGACCGGGGCCGTCAGGGGGCGGCGACCAGGGTGGGTTCCCCGGCCAGTGCCGCGGTGTGCGCGTCCATGCGCCCGGCGGCGAGGATCGCGACAGCCGTGTCGGCCCGGGAGGCGGCGACGACCAGGGCGCGGCCCGCGAGGGCGTGCGCCTTTCCGTGCAGCTCCCGCGCGGACGCGCCGCTCAGGGCGGCGTGCCGTGCGGGCGGTGCGCCGCGCAGCCGCGCCACCTGCCGGGCGATGAGCTCGCCGGCCTCCGTGTCGCCCAGCTCGTCGGTGACGGCGAGCAGGGCCGCGAGGTGTCCGGCGAGCTGGATGTCCAGCTCCTCCTCGCGGGAGCGGTGCGGATACGCGTCGTGGTCGTCGTCGGCCATCCGGTGGACCGACTTGGTGCGGATCGGTTCGTACATGGGACGGCCTCCTGAGGTGCTCTGGAGCCATCCTAGCTTAGATCGAGTCTAAAGTTGAGCCGCGTCTGACGGTGGGGGGTCCGTCACCGGTCGCGCGAGGGCTACGGCTGGCTGTAGCCGTCCAGGAACCGCCCGATCCGCGTCACCGCGTCCGCCAGGTCCGCCGCCGCCGGGAGCGTCACGATCCGGAAGTGGTCCGGCTCGTGCCAGTTGAAGCCCGTCCCGTGCACCACCATGATCTTCTCGGCCCGCAGCAGGTCCAGGACCATCTGCCGGTCGTCCTTGATCTTGTAGACGTTCGGGTCGAGGCGCGGGAAGAGGTACAGCGCCCCCTTCGGCTTCACGCACGTCACGCCCGGGATCCGCGTGAGCAGCTCGTACGCCGTGTCCCGCTGCTCCAGGAGCCGCCCGCCCGGCAGGACGAGGTCCTCTATCGACTGCCGGCCCTGGAGGGCGGCGGCCACCGCGTGCTGCGCCGGCATGTTCGCGCACAGGCGCATGTTGGCGAGGATCGTCAGGCCCTCGATGTACGAGGACGCGTGATGCTTCGGGCCGCAGACCGCGAGCCAGCCGGAGCGGAAGCCGGCCACCCGGTAGTTCTTGCTCATCCCGTTGAAGGTGAGGCAGAGCAGGTCGGGGGCGATGGCGGCGGTCGGGGTGTGCGTGGTGCCGTCGTAGAGGATCTTGTCGTAGATCTCGTCCGAGCAGACGACCAGGCCGTGCCGGCGGGCGATCTCTGTCAGGGAGCGCAGCATCTCGTCGTCGTAGACGGCGCCCGTCGGGTTGTTCGGGTTGATGATCACGATCGCCTTGGTGCGGTCGGTGATCTTCCGCTCGATGTCCGCGAGGTCCGGCATCCAGTCGGCCTGCTCGTCGCAGCGGTAGTGCACGGCCGTGCCGCCCGCGAGCGACACCGAGGCCGTCCACAGCGGGTAGTCCGGGGCCGGGACGAGGACCTCGTCGCCGTCGTCGAGGAGCGCCTGCATCGCCATCTGGATCAGCTCGGAGACGCCGTTGCCGAGGTAGATGTCCTCGACGGAGAGCGGGATGCCCTTGGTCTCGTAGTGGCTCATCACCGCCCGGCGGGCCGAGAGCAGCCCCTTCGCGTCCCCGTAGCCGTGCGCGTCGGCCAGGTTGCGCAGCACGTCTTCCAGGATGGCGGGCGGGCACTCGAAGCCGAAGGCGGCCGGGTTGCCCGTGTTGAGCTTGAGGATGCGATGACCCGCGGCTTCGAGCCGCATCGCCTCTTCGAGCACCGGACCCCGGATTTCGTAACAGACGTTGGCGAGCTTCGTGGACTGGATCACCTGCATGACGAGAGCTTACGACCGGGGCGGCCGGGACGCTCCGTGTTTTGGGCCACGTCGGGGACGGTGGCGGGCCGGGGGCCGGGGACACCGCCGTACGGCGGGGCCGGATAGGTTGGCACGCCATGTGGGTTTTCAGTGCCTCCGGATGCCGGTGGCTGGGTGCGGGCGGGTCGCTCGCCGTCGCCGTGGGCGGATGGTTCGCCGGGACGCTGCCGGTGCGCGGCGGCTGGGGGCTGTGGGAGCGGCACGGCTCGGCGCCCACCGTCGCCGGGGCCCTCCTCGCGTACCTCGGCCTGACCCTGCTCGTCGCGGCGTGGTGGCGGTACGGGGTGCTGCTGGGCCGGGAGGCGCGGGGCGGGGCGGCCCCGGGCCGGGGCGCGGAGGGCGGGTCGCCCGAGGCCCGGGGAGCCGAAGCCCGGGGCGCGCGGGGCGGGAACGGGAAGGCCGTACGGGACGGATCGTCCGAGGCCCGGGGCGCGCGGGGCGGGGTCCTCGCCACGCTCGTCTGCTGGACCGTGCCGCTGCTCCTCGCCCCGCCGCTGTACAGCGCGGACGTCTACAGCTACGTCGCCCAAGGGGCGATGGTCCTCGAAGGGCACGACGTGTACGGCGCCGGGCCCTCCGTCCTCGCCCCCGGCGACCTCGGCGCCGAGGCGGCGGCGAGCGTCGGCGGGCACTGGACCGACACCCCCGCCCCGTACGGCCCCGCCTTCCTGCTCCTCGCGGCGGCGGTCGTGAAGCTCACCGGCGGCGCGGTCGTGCCCGCCGTCCTCGGCATGCGCCTGATCGCCCTCGGCGCGCTCGCGCTCGCCGTGTGGGCCGTACGGGGGCTCGGCGGCGGACCCGGCGGCCGGGCGGGCGCGCTCTGGCTGGCCGTCCTCAACCCGCTCTTCCTGATCCACGTCGTCGGCGGCACGCACAACGACGGCCTGATGATCGGACTCGTCCTCGGCGGCGTCCTCCTCGCGACGCGGGGCCGGTGGGTGCTCGGCAGCGTCCTCGTCGGCTTCGCCGTGATGGTGAAGTCCCCGGCGGCGGTCGCCCTGCTCTTCATCGGGGTGATGGTCGCCCGCCGGGACGGGGGCGGCGCCCGGGGCCTGGCGAAGGGCCTCGTCCTGCCCGGGGCCGTCGCGGGCGCCGTGGCGGCCGGGGCGACGCTGCTCGCCGGGACCGGGTTCGGATGGCTGCGGACGCAGAGCGTCGCCGGGACCATCCACACCGCCCTGTCCGTCACCAGCGACCTCGGGCTCGGACTCGGACTGCTCCTCGCGGACGACCCCGACCCGGTCAAGGACCTCGTGCAGAAGCTGGGCCTCGCCGCCGCGCTCGTCCTGATCGCGGTCCTCGCGTGGCGCTCGTGGCGGGGGCTCCTCGACCCGGTCCTCGGCCTCGGCCTCTCCCTGGTGGCCCTCGTCGCGCTCTCGCCGATGGTCCAGCCCTGGTACCTGCTGTGGGGGACGGCCGTCGTCGCGTCGGTGGCGTGGTACGGCAGGGCGGGGCAGGTCCTCGCGGTGCTCTCGGCGGCCCTCGTGTACGAGACGGCGCCGTCGGGACGGACGCCGTGGTACGGGTTCGCGGCGGCGGCGGCCGTGGCCGCGCTCGGGCTGCTGTGGGCGCGGCGGGAGCCGTGGCGGGCCGGCGCCGCGCAGGACGCCGGCCCCGTGCGCGCGGGACGGTAGGAGGGCGGGGGCGCACCGACCCCGTGGGCGCGCCCCGGCCCCGGTCCGCCGGGCAGGCCCTACCGGGAGACCGGCGTCCTCCTGATCGCGCGGCCCGCGAGCACGTCCGTCCGCTTCCCGTCCTCGATCACGGACCTCCCCCCGACCAGGACGTGCGGGATGCCCGTCGGGAGGGTCCTCGGGTGCGCGTACGTCGCGCCCGCGGCGACCGTCGCCGGGTCGAAGAGGACCAGGTCGGCCACGTACCCCTCGCGGACCAGGCCCCGGTCGGGGAGGCGGAGGCGGGCGGCCGGGCGGGAGGTCAGATGGGCGACGCACTCCTCCAGGGAGAGGACGCCCAGGTCGCGCGCGTACCGCCCCAGGTACTCCGGGAACGTGCCGTACGCGCGCGGGTGCGGCTTGAGGCCCTGGAGGATGCCGTCCGAACCGCCGGTGTGCACCCGGTGGCGCATGATCGTCCGGACGTTCTCCTCGTGGCCGACGTGCTGGAGGATCGTGGTGCCGAGCCGGTCCTCGACCAGGAGCCGGCGGGCCGTGGCCCAGCCGTCGACGCGGCGGCCGACGAACCCCGCGAGCGCGGGCCCGGTCACCCCCGAGACCTCGATCGTGTCCCAGTCGACGGGGACGCCGTGGCAGCCGTCCGAGCCGGTCTCCTCCAGGTGGTGCCTGATCCGCTCGGCCGTCGCGTCGTCCCGGAGCCGCGCGAGCACCGCCTCCGGGCCGCCCTCGCTCGCCCAGCTCGGCAGCAGGGCCACCAGGGTCGTACAGCCGGGGGTGTACGGGTAGGTGTCGAGGCTGATGTCCGCGCCGGCGTCCAGGGCCGCGTCCAGGAGGGCGAGCAGCTCCGGGGCCCGGCCCTCGTTCACGCCGAAGTTCATGGTGGCGTGGGCCAGGTGCAGGGCGCACCCGGCCGCGCGGGTCAGGGCGACCATCTCCGCGTACGCATCGAGCGCCCCGGCCCCGTACGAGCGGTGGTGCGGGCAGTAGTAGCCGCCGTACTCCGCGACGACCCGGCACAGCTCGGTCAGCTCGGCGTCCGGCGCGTACATCCCGGGGGTGTAGGTCAGGCCGGAGGACATGCCGACCGCGCCCTGCTCCAGGCCCTCGGCGACGAGCCGCCGCATCCGGTCGAGCTCGGCCTCCGTCGCCGGGCGGTCCTCCCACCCGACGGCGAGGGCCCGGACCGTCCCCTGGGGGACGAGGTAGGCGGCGTTGACGGCGATGCCCCGGCCGCCGTGCGCGCCGTCGAGCCGGTCGAGGTACTCGCCGACGGTGCGCCAGTCCAGGTCGAGGTCGGAGCCGTCGCCGTTCCAGCCGGTGATCGCCCGCCGCACCTCCGCGCGCGTGCGGTCGTCCACCGGCGCGTACGACAGGCCGTCCTGGCCCAGGACCTCCAGGGTCACGCCCTGCGCGGCCTTCGCGGAGTGGTCCGGGTCGCGGAGCAGCGCGAGGTCGCTGTGGGCGTGCATGTCGACGAAGCCGGGGGAGAGGACGAGGCCCTCGGCGTCCAGGATCCGGCGGCCGGTGGGCCGCCGGCCGCCGGCCGCCGCGGCCTCCTGGACGATCGTGGTGATCCGGCCGCCCTCGACGCCGACGTCGGCCCGGTAGGAGGGGCCGCCGCTGCCGTCGACGACCTCGGCGTCACGGATGACGAGTTCCAGCACTGTTCCGGCTCCTCGGCTTCCCGTCCTAGAAGAACGTGCGGATGTGGTCGACCACCGTGCCGTCGGCCTCGACGAGCGGGATGAGCTGCCACTTGTCGAACGACGTGCACGGGTGGGAGAGGCCCATCCCCACCCAGTCCCCGACCTCCAGGTCCGCGCCCGGCTCCGTGCGCAGCCAGGCGTGCTGGTCCGAGAGGCCCGTCACGGTGATGCCCCCGGCGGCCCGGATCTCACCCGTGCGGGCGTCGCGGACCACCTGGGCCTCCGGGAGGTCCAGGTCGTGGGCGGCGTCCCGCTTGCCCGCGTTGGTGAAGGCCTGCTCGCCGGTGGGCCGGGAGACGACCTGCGACCAGAGCCGGAAGGCCGGCCGGAGCGCGCCCTCCTCGGGGACCCGGTTGAAGGGGGTGACGTCCCGGTAGCGGCCGTCGTCGTGCGAGACGTACGCGCCGGAGCGCAGCAGCTTCAGGACCGGGAGGGAGAGCGCGGGGATCTCCGCGAAGACCTCCGCGACCGTGTCGAACCAGGCGCTGCCGCCCGCGCTCACCACGATCTCGCCGATCCCGGCGTCGAAGCGGCCCTCCGCGTCGAAGGCGGCGGCGAGGCCGGTGAGCCGCAGCAGCCAGGCGCGGACCCGCTCGGGGTCGGCCTGCGGGACCTCGCCCTCGTACCCGGCGACGCCGACGAGCCGCAGGGTGGCGGTGGCGGCGACCGCGTCCGCGACGGCGGCGCATTCGGCCTCCGTACGGACGCCGGTACGGGCCCCCTCGCCCGCGCCCAGCTCCACGACGACGTCCACCGGCCGGACCGCCCCGGCGGCGCGCAGGGCCCCGTCCATCAGCTCGACGCCGCGCACGGAGTCGACGTAGCAGACGAAGCGGAAGTCCGGGTCGGCGTCGAGCTCGGCGGCGAGCCAGCGCAGGGCGGCGGGGTCGACCACCTCGTTGGCGAGGAAGATCCGGGCGATGCCGTGGGCGCGGTAGACGCGGGCCTGGTGGGGCACGGCGGCGGTGATGCCCCAGGCGCCGTGCGCCAGCTGCCGGTCGAAGAGCTGGGGGGCCATGGAGGTCTTGCCGTGCGGGGCGAAGGCCAGGCCGTGGCGCTCGGCGTACGTCTCCAGGAGGCGCAGGTTGTGCGCGACGGACTCGGCGGAGAGGGCGAGGACGGGGGTGGTGTAGCCGCCGGTGAAGAGGTCGCGGCGCTGGGCGGAGAGTTCGCCGACGGTCAGGCCCTCGGCGTCCGGGGGGAGGGCCTTGAAGCGGTGGTCGACGCGTTCGGCGGAGAGGTCGGGGACCTCGTGCCCCTTCCGTGCCTGCTCCTGCGCGGGCGTCTCGTTCGCCGGGCCTGCCATGGGCTCCTCCTCGCGGTGTTGCATTCAGTGCAACGCTCATTGCGCATCTTGCTCACGGCTGTCTAACATCCGGGCCAAGGCCGGGTCAATGGACCCGTGGGAGTCGCAGGGAGCACGAGAGTGAGCGGACACGCGATCCCGGACGTCGTCCGCGCCGTGGACGTCGTGGACCCCGTGAACCCCGTGAACCCCGTAGACGTCGTGGACGTCGTGGACCACATGGACGTCGTGGACCCCATGGACCCCATGGACCCCATGGGCCCCGTGGACGTCGTCTGCCTCGGCGAGTCCATGGTCACCTTCCTCCCCTCCCGGCCGGGCCGCCTCGCGGACGTCCCCTCCTTCACCCGCGCGATCGGCGGCGCCGAGTCCAACGTCGCCTGCGCCCTGGCCGCCGCCGGACACCGCGCCAAGTGGGTCGGCCGCGTCGGCGGCGACGGCTTCGGGGACCACCTGGTCGACGCCATCGGCGGCCACGGCGTCGACGTCACCGCCGTCGGCCGCGACCCGCACCGGCCGACCGGGATCTACTTCCGCACGGACGAGGACCGGGCCACCGACGCCCACGAGGTCGTCTACTACCGGGCCGGTTCCGCCGCCTCGGCCATGTCGCCGGCCACCGTCCCGTACGAGAGCGTCGCCGGCGCCCGGATCCTGCACCTCACCGGCATCACCGCCGCCCTCTCCGGGGACTGCCTGGCCCTGGTGCGGGAGCTCACCGCCCCGCGCCCCGGCCGGCCGCTGGTCTCCTTCGACGTCAACCACCGGCCGGCCCTGTGGCGCGACGGCGACGCCCCCGGCGTGCTCCTCGGCCTCGCCCGCCGCGCCGACGTCGTCTTCGTCGGCGCGGACGAGGCGGAGCGGCTGTGGGGGCTGGCGGACGCGCGGGCGGTCTTCGAGGCCCTGCCCGAACCGGGAACGGTCGTGGTCAAGCTGGGCGGCACGGGAGCCGTGGCCGTCGAGCGCGGCGGTGCGGGCCGGGGTGATGCGGGCCGGGGCGGTACCGGCCGCGGTGATGCGGACCGGGGCGCTACCGGCCGCGGTGATGCGGACCGCGAGGGGACCGCGACCCCCGTCCCCGTCCCCGCCCCCCGCGTCGACGTCGTCTCCCCGATCGGCGCCGGGGACGCCTTCGCCGCCGGCTTCCTCTCCGCGACCCTCCGCGGCCTCGACCTGCGGACCCGGCTCCGGCACGGGCACCTGATGGCCGCCGCCGCCCTCACGGTCCCCGGCGACCTGGCCGTCCCGCCCCGCCGCGACCGCGTCGACCGCCTGGCCGCGCTCGACGACGCGGCCTGGGGGACACTTCACCTCGGCCCCGGCTGGACGGAGGCCGACGAGAAGGGCCCCGGGCGGACGGGCGAGGGCCCGGAAGGCCCCGGCCGCACGGGGGACGACCAGGAGGTACGCACGCCATGAGCCAGACCGTCGACCGGGCGCTCAGCATCCTGCCGCTGCTCGCGCGGGGCCCCGCCGACCTCGGGCAGGTCGCCGAGAGCCTCGGCGTCCACAAGTCCACGGCCCTGCGGCTGCTGCGCACCCTCCACGAGCACGGTCTCGTCCACCGCCAGCAGGACCAGCGCTACCGCCTCGGCGCCCGGCTCTTCGCGCTCGCGCAGGAGGCCGTCGAGAACCTCGACGTCCGGGAGATCGCCCACCCCTACCTCACCGCGCTCAACGAGCAGATCGGACACACGGTCCACCTCGCGGTGTACGAGGAGGGGGAGGTCCTCTACATCGACAAGGTCGAGAGCCGCTACCCGGTCCGCATGTACTCGCGGATCGGCAGGCCCGTCGCGATCACCGTCGCGGCCGTGGCCAAGCTGCTCCTCGCCGACCTGCCCGAGGCCGAGCGGCGCGCGGTCGCCGCGAAGCTCGACTACCCCCCGTACACGCCCCGTTCGACGCCGAACGCCGCCGCCTTCCTCAAGGAGCTGGCGACCGTGCGCGAGCAGGGGTGGGCCACCGACCTCGGCGGCCACGAGGAGTCCATCAACTGCGTCGGGGCCCCCGTCCGCGGCGCCGACGGGCGGGTCGTCGCCGCCATGTCGGTCTCGGCGCCCAACGTGGTCGTCACGGCCGAGGAACTCCTCACCCTCCTCCCGCAGGTGCGCCGCACCGCGGACGCCATCAGCCGGGAGTACTCCGGCACCGCACCGACCAAGGACACCGCATGAGCGAGCAGCCGACCGAGAAGACCGCCCTGACCCCGGCGACCCACACCACCCCGCCCGCGAAGTTCTCGCACGGCGTGAAGAAGGGCAACATCCTCCAGGTGGCGGGCCAGGTCGGCTTCCTGCCCGCCGTCGAGGGCCGGGCCCCCACCGTCGCGGGCCCGACCCTGCGCGAGCAGACCCTCCAGACCTTCGCCAACGTCAAGGCGATCCTGGAGGAGGGCGGCGCGACCTGGGACGACGTGATGATGACGCGCGTCTACCTGACGGACGTGGACCACTTCGCCGAGATGAACGAGATCTACGACCAGTACTTCGAGGAGCAGGGCCTCAAGGCCCCCGCCTCCGCCCGCACCACCGTCTACGTCGGCCTCCCGCCCGGCCTCCTCATCGAGATCGACGCGCTGGCGGTGCTCGGCTGAGGGACACGGCCCGGCCGCGGCCTCCCCCGGCCGGGCCCGCGTTCCGCCACCGGGAACCGGCCATTCCCGGGCGGTCGAACGCCACATCGATCGCAGGGGGCGGACGGAAGCACCCCCCGTGTCACGGTCGTTCCCCAGGGCACTTCACGCCCGGGGCCGAGGGGGCACGTCCAGATGAACTTCAGCGGCAATGGTTTCAAGGACCATTCGACACCTGACCGAGGGCGCCGGACGGCTCGTCTCGGCGTGCCGGTCGCGGCCCTGCTGTGCGCGGGGCTGCTGTCCGGCTGCGGCGGGGCGGAGGAGAAGAAGGCGGACCCGGCCGACCAGGACCGGTTCCTCGGACGGTACGTGACGCTGCTCAACGCCTCGGACGAGGCCGGTCTCGCCGACCTCCTCGCCGCCCATCCGCACGGCAGGGACGACGCCCGCGCCCGGATCGAGGAGTACGGGGGGCAGGACTGGGACGTGACGTGGAAGCGCACCTCCGAGTTCCCGAACGTCTGGAGCGTCCGGCTGACCGGCACCGCCGGGGAGCGGAAGCGTCCGGTCGCGGTCGTGGAGACCGTGAGCCGCGAGGACGGGCACTGGCTGCTGACCCCGCTGGACGGGGTGGTCCCGAAACCGTCCGGCGCGGCGGACACGGCGCGCCCCCGGTGACGGGTGCGGGCCCGTACCCCCGGAGGGGTACGGGCCCGCACCCGGCCTTCCGGATCAGGCCGCGCAGTACTGCCCCTGCTTGCCGATCGAGCGGTACATGCAGTCCGCGTTCTCCAGGAGTTGGAGCACCGCGTCCCGGTTGCGGGCGGTCTCGCGTTCGATGACCTCGTCGGGCGGGTAGAAGCCGCCGCCGGAGGACGAGGCCGGGTACATCTCGAAGGTGTACGCGAAGATCTTCTGCGCGCCCCACAGGTAGTCGTCGATCGAGCCGTCCGTGACGTACAGGTCGCTGGACTGCTCGGGCGTGTAGCCGTTGCTCGCGGCCATCTTCCCGCCCACGGCCGCGAAGGCGTTCCGGTCGTCCTGGGTCATGCCGGGGGCGGTGTCGGCGGTGGTCCAGCCGAACGGCCACAGGACCAGTTCGCTGTACGTGTGGAAGTCGATCGCCGCCTTGATCTGCTGCTTCCCGCCGACCACCCGGGAGCGGACGAAGTCGGCGACGACCTTCACCTCGGGGGCGGACTCGGGGGCCGTGCCCCGGTAGGTCTCGGAGCTCTTGGTGCCGGAGGAGCCGCCGCAGCAGCCCCACTTGTAGTTCCAGTTCCGGTTCGTGTCCGTGCCGACGTACGAGGAGCCGGAGTTGGGCTGCCGGTTCTTGCGCCAGCTCCGGTAGGAGCCGGACGCGATGTCGTACTCGCCGCCGTCCGGGTTGAGGTCCGGGACGATCCAGATCTCGCGCCCGTTCACCGCGTTGGTGATCCTGCTGTCCGTGCCGTAGCCCGCGCCGAGTTCGCGCAGCAGGTAGAGCGCCATCTCGACGGTGAGGTGCTCGCGGGCGTGCTGGTGGTGGGTGAAGAGGACCTCGGGCTCGTTCTCGTCGGTGGCCACGTTGTCGCTGATCTTGATCGCGACGATGTCCCGGCCCTCGTACGACTTCCCGATCACCCGCCTGCTCATGATCGAGGGGTACTGGGCGAGCCGCTGGTCGATCTCCGCCTTCGCCTCGGCGTAGTTGTGGTAGCGGGAGTCCGCCGACGGGAAGTCCAGCGGACCCAGGGCCGACCGGGCGGCCTCGCCGCGGTCCGGCGGGGCGGGCAGGGCCACCGGCTTGTAGCCCAGGGCCTTCAGGCGCCCGAGCTGCTCGGTGTTCGCGCTGACCACGACCGCGCGGGCGTCGACCTCGTCGATCGAGACCCCGGTGGCGGCGAGCGCGGTGCGGGCGGCCGGGGTGGCGGGGCCGGCGACCTCGTACTGCCGGACCACCTCCCGGTCCGCGGAGGAACGGGCGGCGGTCGGCGCCGGGTCGGCCCCGGCGGGTGTCGCGAGCGCGGAGAGGGGGGCCACGAGGGCGAGTGCCACGAGGGCCGCGAGGGTGGCGGACCTCCTGCCGGGCCTCCTGGCGCGGAGGGAACGTCGCATGCTGTCTCCTGGGTGGGGAGGGTGGGGGGTGCGACAACGACAAAGCGGAGTGTGGGGTGCGGGGGTGGTGCGGGGTCGTACGGGGGGTGCGGGGTCGTGCGGGGTGTTCCGGACATGGTGAGGTCATGTCATGGACCGGTCAAGATACGGACTTCGGCCATACTGTCCCGCGTGGGGACCCTCATCGGCAGATACGTCATCGAGCACAAGCTGGGCGAAGGCGGCATGGGCACCGTCTACCTTGCCCGATCGCGCGGCGGACGCGCCGTCGCCGTCAAAGTGGCGCGGCCGGAACTCGCCTCCGATCCCTCCTTCCGCGCACGCTTCCGCGCCGAGGTCGCCGCGGCCCGCCGCGTCGGCGGCTTCCACACCGCGCAGGTCGTCGACGCCGACCCCGACGCCGAGGCCCCCTGGCTCGCCACCGCCTACGTCCCCGGCCCCACCCTCGCCGGACTCGTCAACGCCGAGGGCCCCATGGACGAACCGCGGCTGCGCGCGCTCGGCGCCGCGCTCGCGGAGGCCCTGGAGGCCATCCACGCCTGCGGACTCGTCCACCGCGACCTCAAGCCCGGCAACATCGTCATGGCCCCCGACGGACCCCGCGTCCTCGACTTCGGGATCGCCCGCGCCCTGGAGTCGACCCGCCTCACCGCCACCGGCTCCGCCTTCGGCACCCCCGGCTACCTCGCCCCCGAACAGGCCCTCGGCGAGGAGGTGACGGGCGCCGCCGACGTCTTCGCCCTCGGCGCCGTCCTCGTCGCCGCCGCGGGCGGGCGCCCCTTCGGGGAGGGTACCCCGATGGGCCTCATGTACCGCTCGGTCCACGAGGCCCCCGACCTCGGCTCCCTCCCGGAGCCGCTGCGCGCCCTGGTGGCCCGCTGCCTCGCCAAGGACCCGGCCGAACGCCCCACGCCGGACGAGATCCTGGACGCGCTGGGGGAGGGGACGCCGGGTGAGGGGACGCCGGAGGAGGGGGAACGCCCGCCCGCCACAGTGGTCGTGCCCGCGCCCGCCCACCCCTACGGCTCCCCGCCGCTCCCCGTGCCGCCCTCCGTACCGCCTTCAGGCCTCCCGACGGCGCCCGCCTACGGGCCCCCGGGGTACGGACAGGGGTACGCGACGCCGCCGGGTCCCGGCTTCGGGCCCCCGGGCGCCTTCGCCGTACCGCCGCCGCCCGCCGCGCCGCCCGGAGCCGTACGGCCGGGAGCCGTACAGCCGGGATCCGTACCGCCCGGCTTCGTGCCGGAGTTCGTGGCCGCCGACCGGGTGTCCGGGATCGTCGTCGACGGCTCCGGCGTGCACCTCCAGCTCTACGGCGAGGAGGTCGACTTCGGCTGGGCGGAGATCTCGGGCGTGGACCTGCTGCGGACCCGCCGCGGCCGGGGTCTGAACGTCGTGGTCTCGCTCTACGAGGGCGGCGCGTACACGTGCGAGCTCGACGGCCGCCGCGTCGCCCGGGTCGACGAGTGGGTGGCCCGGCTCGACCCGGTCCTGGCCGGATTCCTGCCCCGCCGCTGAGCACGCGGCCGGACCCGGGAACGACGCAGCGCCGCCGGGGGAGCGGCGGCGCTGCGGAGCCCGTGTCCGTACGCGTACGGGAGGGGGTTGTTGGTTACGGAAGGCCGTGCACGTGCGGGCCGACCGCGTTCGACCAGGCGTTGCCGGCCGTCGCGTCCCAGTTGGTGGACCAGGTCATGGCGCCGCGCAGGGACGGCCAGGCCTGGGCCGGCTTGAAGGTGCCGCAGTTGGTGAGCTTGGTCAGGCAGTCGAGCGCGTTGTTCACGATCTGCGGGGAGACGTAGCCGCTGCTCGCGCCCCGGGTGGAGGCGGGGACGCCCAGGCCGACCTGGGACGGGTCGAGCCCGCCCTGGATCTGGATGCAGGCGAGCGCGGTGAGGAAGTCCACCGAGCCCTGGCTGTAGACCTTGCCGTCGCAGCCCAGCATCGAACCGCTGTTGTAGTACTGGGTGTTGATCACCGTGAGGATGTCCTTCACGGCGAGCGCGGTCTTGAAGTACTCCGTGCCCGTGGACTGCATGTCGATGGTCTGCGGGGCCATCGTCAGGACCAGGCCCGAACCCGCCTTCGCGGAGAGCTGGCGCAGCGCCTTGGTGAGGTACGTGGAGTTGATGCCGTGTTCGAGGTCGATGTCGACGCCGTTGAAGCCGTACTCCTGCATCAGGGCGTACGTGCTGTTGGCGAAGGCGGTGGCGCTCGCGTCACTGTTGATCGTGACGTTGCCCTTCTCGCCGCCGACGGAGATGATCACGGACTTGCCGGCCGCCTTCTTGGCCGCGACGTCGGCCTTGAAGTCGGCGACCGACGCGTAGCCGACGGCCGGGTCGAGGTTGAAGACGATCTGGCCGGGCGTGGTCGTCGAGTCGGCGAAGGAGACGGCGATGATGTCGTACGCCGCCTGCACGTCCCGCAGCTTCTGCTTGGCCGCGCCGTTGTCGAAGTTCTGCCAGTAGCCGGTCACGGCGTGCTTGGGCACGGCCGGGCCGGGGCCGGTCTGGTTCTTGGCGGTGCGCGCCGTCACGGCGGTGGACTTCGCGGACTCGCCCGCGGAGTTCGTCGCGGAGACCTGGAACTGGTACGCGGTGTCGGCGGTGAGCCCGGTGATCGTGGCGGAGGTGCCGCTCACGGTCTGCGGGCCGGCGCCGTCCCGGTACACCTTGTAGGCCGTCGCGCCGGAGACCGCGCCCCAGCTCAGGCTCACGGAGGAGGAGGTGACGGTGCCCGCCGCGAGACCGGCCGGGGTGGTCGGGACGACCGGGTCGGGGTCCGGGACGCCGCCCCCGTCGGGCCCGAAGACGCTCACGTCGTCGACGAGGTAGGGGGAGGTGCCGTACCAGCCGTGGGTGTAGATCTCGACCGACGTGGTGGCGGCGCCCGTGGTGAAGGTGGTGGTGAGCTGCTTCCAGGACGGGGAGTCCGGCGTCCAGGTGGAGACCGAGCCGGTGCCGGTCCCGGTGCCGCTCGCGCCGAGGTAGGCGTAGCCGCCCTGGACCCAGGCGCTCAGCGTGTACGTCGAGTTGGGCTTCACGGTCACGGTCTGCACGCACTTGGCGTTGTCGAGACCGGCCGGGGCGGCCCGGAGGGCGCCGGCGCCGGTGCGGACCGGCGAGGAGACGGCGGCGCCGCTCCCGGCGGAACAGGCCCAGTTGGCGAGGCCGTTCTCGAAGCCCGCGTTCTTGGCGACGTTGACGTCCGCCGCCTGGGCGGTGCCGGCTCCGCCGACGAGGACGAGCCCGGAGCCGACGGCGAGCGCGAGGGCTCCGCCGAGCCATCTGCGGCCGCGCGGGCGGGTGGTGGTGCGGTCCACGTGCATCCTCCGTGGGGAGTTGGGGATGTGGAGGTGCCGTACGTCGTCGTACGGAGGGGGTTCGTACGGGGGTACGAGGCGGTACGAGGGGTACGGGTCGGGACGGTGGCCACCGTTGTGCGAACAAGCTGGTCCAGACCAATCGCGTTGTCAAGACCTCTGGCGGCAAACGGTGTTCGGGAGGAGCGGGAAACCGGGGCCGGGAAGGACCGCGGGCCCGGCTTCCGGGGCGCGCTCCGGGACGCGCTCCGGGCGGGATCGGGGCAGGTTCCGGGCCCGATCCCGGGTCCGCTCCCGGGTCCGGAACCGGGTCCGCCACCGGACCCGGGGCCCGGAGCCGAATAAATGGAGGGAGCTTGGCGGATTGTGTGTTCACCACCCCGGGGCACGCGGATAAGGTGCAGAGACGGCCGCACCCCGGTGTGACGTCGTGAACGCGGTAAGTGAACCGTGACCCCCGTGACTCCGGGGGCCGGAGGGGACGGGGGGCCGACGTGCCGACAGCGATCGCGGTCACCAGCGGCGACCTGGTGCTGCCGCCGACCGACCCCGGGACCCCGCGCGCCGCCGTGCTCCCGCCCCCCGAAGGGCGCCCGCTGGACGCCTCGGTCGCGGACCTGCAACAGCTCCTCGCCCGGTACGGACACGTGGTCGTCGTCTGCCCCACCTCCGTCCCGGCCGCCGTCGAGAACCGCCTCCACGCCGTCCGCTCCCTCCTGGAGAGCGACCGGATCGCCCTGGTCAGGACCGACCTGCCGCCGCTCGGCGCGGCCGTCCTCGTCCGCCAGCTCTGCCAGTTGGCCGCCTTCGACTTCAGCCCCGGAGTCCTCGCCTCCGCCGCCCGGCTGCTCGCCCACTACATCTACGCGGGCGCCGTCCTCGGCTCCGTCTCCCGGCTCGACCGCGTCCCCGTCGGCCTCGGCTCCCACCTCAAGAGCTGGCTGCCAGGCGCCCACTTCGCCGTCCTCGCCGGACCCACCCCGCAGATGGTGCGCGTCGGCGGCGGAGGGAAGGCGGAGGAGCCCCTCGCGGGCCCCGAGTTCGCCACCGAACTCCTCCTCGCCCGCGGCCAGCTCCAGACCGACTGGCCCGCCACCACCCTCGTGCCCCGCTGGCGGATCCCCGGCCCCGTCCAGGAGGCCCCGCTGCCCGCCGCCTCGCCCGGCTGGTGGGGCACCGGGAAACTCGTCGAGTTCGCCGCGTACCTCCCCGACCCGTCCGTCCTCCACCAACTCGTCGCCTCCGTACGGCGCGAGACCTGCCACTGGTGCGGCATGGACCTGATCGGCGACCGCTGCGGCTTCTGCGCGGCCCCCCTGACCGTCCCGGAACCGGGCGGCGGCACCTACGCGGGCGCGTACACGGGCGCACAGGGCGCCGACCCCCGCACCGCCGCCCCCCGCGCCGTCGACCCACGGCACGCCCTGGCGTCCGGGGACACCCCCGCCGCCCCCGCGGACCCCCGCGCCCTGAGGCCCGCCGTCCCGCACCCCACCCGGGCCCTCGGGCCCGGCGCGCACACCCCCCGCGCCCTGCCATGAACCGCGCCCCGGCCCCCGCCCCCGTACACCGGCCCGTCCTCGTACGTCCGCACCCGCCAGCCCACCGTCTCCGTCCGTCCGGACCCACGTCTCCGATCGAGGTAGTACGGCCATGAACTCCCGCCAGCGCCGCGGCGTGATCCTGCTGCTGCTCTCCGTCCTGTGCGCCCTCGGCGCCTTCGCCGGCGTGCTCGCCGTCATCAGCGACGTGAACTCCAAGGTCGGCCCGGAGACCACCGCGTACCGGATCACGGAGAACGTGAAGCCCTACGAGGCCCTCAGAGCAGGTCAGTTCGAGAAGATCACCATGCCGAAGCGCTGGCTCTCCGAGACCGCCGTCACCGACCTCGCCGCGATCAGGGGCAAGATCGCCGTCACCACCCTCAAGGCCGGCTCCCTCCTCCAGGAGGACATGATCGTCGACCGGCCCGCGCTCCAGCCGGGCCAGCAGGAGATCGCCATCATGATCGACGCCGGCACCGGCGTCGCGGGCAAGATCACGGCCGGCGCCACCGTCAACATCTACGCCACCTTCGCCGGCGAGAAGAAGGGCGACCCCGACCAGTCCCGGATGATCGTCTCCGGCGCCCGCGTCCTCGACGTCGGCAAGCTCACCCCGGCCTCCGAGCGCTCCGACCGCGCCGACCGGGCCACCTCCACCGTCCCCATCACCTTCGCGCTCTCCACCCTCGACACCCAGCGCGTCGCGTACGCCGAGTCCTTCGCCGAGCACGTACGCCTCGCCCTCGTCGCCCCCTCCACGGGCGGCGCCCCCGTCGACCAGCGCGACCGCACCTACACGCTCGACAAGGACAAGTGAGGCCGGTATGACCACGAGGATCCTGCCGGCCGTCGGCGACCCCGACGCGGCCCGGTCCGTCACCACGCTGCTCAGCCAGCTGCCCGACGCCGAACCCGCCCCGCCGGTCGCCGACTCCACCCAGCTCGTCGACACCCTCGCCCGCCTCGCCGCCGCCTCCCTCGACGAGCTCCCCGAGGTCGTCCTCGTCCACGAGCGGATCGGACCCGTCCCCGCGCTCGAACTCGTCCGCGAGGTCGCCCTCCGCTTCCCCGCCGTCGGCGTCGTCCTCATCACCGCCGACGCCAGCCCCGTGCTGTTCTCCGCCGCCATGGACTCCGGCGCCCGCGGCCTCGTCACCCTGCCCCTGGGGTACGAGGAGCTGGCCAGCCGCGTCCAGGCCGCCGCCCAGTGGTCCGCCGGGGTCCGCCGCCACCTCGGCACCGGGCCCGACCAGGTCACCGGACCCGGCGGCACCGTCGTCACCGTCAGCGGCGCCAAGGGCGGCGTCGGCACCACCGTCGCCGCCGTCCACCTCGCCCTCGCCGCCCGCGCCTCGGGCCGGAGCGTCGCCCTCGTCGACATGGACCTCCAGAGCGGCGACATCGCCTCGTACCTCGACGTCCAGTTCCGGCGCTCCGTCGCCGACCTCGCCGCCATCACCGACATCTCGCCCCGCGTCCTCCAGGACGCCGTCTACGTCCACGAGACCGGCCTCTCCCTGCTCCTCTCCCCGGCCGAGGGCGAACGCGGCGAGGAGGTCACCGACCGCGCCGCCCGCCAGGCCGTCAGCGCCCTGCGCGGCCGCCACGAGGTCGTCGTCGTCGACTGCGGCTCGCGGCTCGACGGCGCCAACGCCGCCGTGATCGAGATGGCCGACACCGCCCTCCTCGTCACCACCCCCGACGTGGTCGCGGTCCGGGCCGCCAAACGGACCGTACGCATGTGGGAACGGCTCCAGGTCCGCAAGGCCGAGGAGACCATCACCCTCGTCAACCGGCAGCACCGCTCCAGCGAGATCCAGCCGCCGCTCGTCCAGAAGATCACCGGGACCCGCGTCGCCGGCGTCTCCGTCCCCGCGCACTTCAAGGAGCTCCAGGCCGTCGTCGACGCCGGCCGCCTCCACGAGCTCGACGCCAGGTCGACGGTCAAGCAGGCGCTCTGGTCCCTCGCGGGCGAACTGGGCCTCGTCCGGGCGGACCGGGCCGCGGGAGAGCCCGGCAAGCAGCTCGCCCGCTCCGGCGGCGACCGCGGCTCCCTCGGCCTGCGCCGCCGCACCGGGGGCCGCTGACCGATGCGCGACCACGGGGGTGACGACAAGGGGCAGGTGGCGGTCGAGTTCCTCGGCATGGTCCCGCTGATCCTGCTCACCCTCGCCCTGCTCTGGCAGGTCGTCCTGGTGGGGTACACGTACAGCCTGGCGGGGAACGCGGCGGACGAGGCGGCGCGGGCGTGCGCGGTCGACGACGACTGGGGCGCCGCCGCCCGCCGCCACATCGACGGCGCCTGGAACGTCTCGGAGGCGAGCTGCGACCAGGGCGGCGGCATGGTCCACGTCCGGGTCGGGGTCGACGTGCCCGCCCTCGTCCCGGGCCTGGGGGGCCTCTTCCCGGTCACGGCGGAGGCGGGCGCGGTACGGGAGGAGCCGACACCATGAACCGACGACCGCGCACGAGGGCCCGCGCCACGAACGAACGGCGGCCCGGACGGACCCGCGTCACGCACACGCGGCCCGGACGGGCCCGCGACCGGGGCCAGGCGGCCATCGAGTACCTCGGGTTCCTCCCGATCCTGCTCCTCGTCGGGCTCGCGGGGCTCCAGCTAGGCGTCGCCGCGTACGCCGCCCAGCAGGCGGGCACGGCGGCGCGGGCGGCGGCGCGGGCGGCGAGCAGCGACGCGGAGGAGCGGCCCGACGCCACGGCGGCCGGTTACGCGGCGGCCGACTGGGTCACCGGCGTCGACGTCGGCCGGGGCGGCGGCGAGGCCGTCGCCACCGTCACCGTACGCATCCCCTCCGTCGTCCCCTTCTGGACCTTCGACGACGTGAGGAAGACCGCCACCATGCCGATGCCCGACGAGGAGGACCTGCCGTGAGCCTGCGCTCCCGGATCAACGCCCCCGAGGAGAGCGGCGCCGCGGCCGCCCGTGAGGACGGGCACCTCGTCGCCGCCTTCCGCGCCAAGCTCCTGGAGGAGATCGACCTCACGGAGATGTCCGCGCTGGCCGCCGCCGAGCGGCGCGCCCGTCTGGAGCGCGTCCTCGGGCACATCATCAGCCGCGAGGGCCCGGTCCTCTCCACCGCCGAGCGCGCCCGCCTGATCCGCCGGGTCGTCGACGAGGCCCTCGGCCTCGGCGTCCTCGAACCGCTCCTCGAAGACGCCTCCATCACCGAGATCATGGTGAACGGCCCCGACCAGATCTTCATCGAGCGCAACGGACGCGTGGAACTCCTGCCGCTCCGCTTCGCCTCCCACGACCAGCTCATGCAGACGATCGAGCGGATCGTCTCGACCGTCAACCGCCGCGTCGACGAGTCGAACCCGATGGTCGACGCCCGTCTGCCCTCCGGCGAGCGCGTCAACGTCATCATCCCGCCGCTGTCCCTCACCGGCGCGACCCTCACCATCCGCCGCTTCCCGCGCGCGTACACCCTCCACGAGATGATCGGCCTCGGCTCCCTAGACGAGCAGATGCTGCTCCTGCTCTCGGGGCTCGTGCAGGCCAAGTTCAACCTGATCGTCTCCGGCGCCACCGGCACCGGGAAGACCACCCTCCTCAACGCCCTCTCCGGGCTCGTCCCGGACGGCGAGCGGATCATCACCATCGAGGACTCGGCCGAGCTCCAGCTCCAGCAGTCCCACGTCATCCGCCTGGAGGCCCGGCCGCCCAACATCGAGGGCCGCGGGGCCATCTCCATCCGCGACCTCGTCCGCAACTCCCTGCGCATGCGCCCGGACCGCATCATCGTCGGAGAGGTCCGCGGCGGCGAGACCCTCGACATGCTCCAGGCCATGTCCACCGGCCACGACGGCTCCCTCGCCACCGTGCACGCCAACTCCGCGGAGGACGCCCTGATGCGGCTCCAGACCCTCGCCTCCATGTCGGAGGTGAAGGTGCCGTTCGAGGCCCTGCGCGACCAGATCAACAGCGCGGTCGACGTCCTCGTGCAGCTCACCCGGCACCCGGACGGCACCCGCCGGATCACCGAGATCGCCGTCCTCGCCTCGCACGGCCGCGAACGCTTCCTGCTCGCCACGGTCTGCCGCTTCCACGCCCAGCCGCTCGCCGCCGACGGACGGGTGTACGGGCGGTTCACGTACCACCCGCTGCCGCGCCGGGTCGCCGAACGCCTCTACCTGGCCGGGCAGCCCCTCCCGCAGGCCTTCGGCGTGGCCGCGACCGACGCGCACCTGGCCGTCCGGGAGGCGGAATGACGACCGGCGGGTACGGCGTGTACAGCAGGTACGACAGGCATGCGTCCGTCCGGGAGGCGGAATGACGACCGGCGGGTACGGCGTGTACAGCAGGTACGACAGGCATGCGTCCGTCCGGGAGGCGGAATGACGACCGACGGGTACGGCATGTACAGCAGGTACGACAGGCACGTGCCCGCCCGGGAGGCGGAATGACGACCGACCCCTTCTGGCTGACGATCGGCGTCGCGCTGCTCTGCTGCGTCCTGGGCGTGACCGGCGTCCAGCTGTACGCGAGCGGGGCCCGCCGGCACGCGGCCCTCGTCGCCCGCCTCGACGAGACGGCCGAGCCCGAGACCGCCGGCCGCCGCAGGCGCCACTTCAGGGGCGTCGACCGGAGGGTGCGCGGAACCGCCCTCGGCCGGAGGCTGGAGCGGCGGATCGCGGCCACCGGCCTGGACGTCACGCCCGGCGAGTTCACCGTCGCCCTCACGGCGACCGTGGCGGTCCTCTGGGCCGGGGGCCAGGCGCTCCTGTCCCCCTTCTTCGGCCCGATCTGCGGCTTCCTCGGCATCTGGGTGGCCCTCGGCTACCTCAACTGGCAGCGGCAGAAGCGCATCGAGAAGTTCATCAACCAGCTCCCCGAGCTCTCCCGCATCCTGGCCAACGCCACCCAGGCGGGCCTCGCCCTCCGGATGGCCCTCAGCCTGGCCGCCGACGAGCTGGAGGCCCCGGCCGGCGACGAACTGGAGAAGGTGGCGCAGCAGTTGTCCGTCGGCACCTCCCTCGACGACGCGCTCGGCGAGCTCGCCGAGCGGCTCCCCTCCCGCGAGCTCGTCGTGCTCGTCACCACGCTGGTCCTCGCCAACCGGGCCGGCGGCACCGTCGTCTCCTCCCTGCGGAACCTCACCGAGACCCTGGAGGAGCGCAAGGAGACCCGGCGCGAGGTCCGCACCCAGCTCTCGCAGGTGAGCATGACGGCGTACTCGGTCCCCGTCATCGGCGTCGGCTCGCTCCTCCTCATCGACAACATGCAGCCGGGAGCCCTCGACCGGATGACGGATTCGGGCCTCGGGCAGTTCGCGGTGATCGCCGCGTTCGCCCTGTACGCGGTCGGCTTCGTCATCATCCGCCGCTTCTCGAAGATCGACGTGTAGGGACGGCCGCCGTGGAACTCCTCCTCGCCCTCCTGGCCGGCCTGGCGGTCGCCGGTGCCTGCTACGGCGTCCGCCTCTACCGGGCCGACGCCAAGCTCCCCGACGACCTCCGGCTCGCCCTGGAGGTCGGCGCGACCCGTACCGGCGCGGTCGACTCGGCGGTCGACCGCCTGGGCATGCGCTGGTCGCCGGCGGTCCTGCGCCTGATGGGCCCGAAGCGGGTCAACGCGGTGCGCCGCCGCATCGACCTGGCGGGGAACCCGGGCGGCCTGACGATCGACCGTTACGGCGCCCGCCGGGCGGTGTACGGCTTCCTGGGGGCCCTGGGCGCCCTCCTGATGCTGTCGAAGGGCTCGTACCTCACGGCACTGCTCCTCCTGGCCTTCGGGGCGTTCTGGACGGAGGTGGGGATCTGGTCGGCGGTCCGCATCCGCAAGGACCAGATCGAGCGCACGCTGCCGGACTTCCTGGACGTCCTCGCCGTCGTCGTCTCGGCGGGCCTCGGCTTCCGCCAGGCGCTCGAACGGGTCGCGGAGAAGTACGAGGGCCCGTGGTCCGACGAACTGCGCATCACGCTCCGCCAGATGGACATGGGAGTGAGCCGCCGCCAGGCCTTCGACGAACTGCGCCGCCGCAACGACTCGGAACAGGTGGCGCAGTTCGTGACGGCGCTCCAGCAGGGCGAGGAGCTGGGCGCCCCGATCGTCGACACGCTCATCCAGATCGCCAACGACATGCGGCGCACCGACGCCCAGAACGCCCGCCGGAAGGCGGCGAAGGCGGTCCCGAAGGCGACGATGGTGATCACGACCCTGATGGTCCCGGCGACGATGATCCTCCTCGGCGCGGGCCTGTTCCTGGGCACGGGAACGGACTTCGGCTCGGTGACGGGCGAGTGAGAGCGGTGCCCGTCCGAAGACTTGTTCGCCCAAAAGGCTTCGCGGATGCAACGGAGTGTGTCACAGTGCGGACTGAGAGCGAGGGGAGGCGGGGGGCGATGGACCCGAAGGGCACGGGCCTCGACGGCCGGCGGATCGCCGCGACATGCTTGGCCGCGGGGAAACCGGTCAAGAATCACCTCGACCGATTCAACCGAATCTTCGCCGAACTCCACACCCGCACCGGTGCCGAGGCCATAGCCTCCTGGCGGGGCACGAGGTCCCTCCCATGACCCGACCTGACGAATGGGCCCGGGGACCCTGTGCACCGACGGCTCCACGGGCATACCGTTCCGGAGCGCAGGCGTCCGAACGCGGAGGGGACCACGATGAACGACGCGATGCTGAAGGCCCTGACCAAGGCCAGGGTCGAACTGACCACTCGCACGAGGCCCAGGGCTGGGGACCGCGGGCAGACGGCGGTGGAGTATCTGGGGATCATTGTGGTGGTGGTGGCGATTGTGGTGGCGATCACCGGGACGGACATCGGAAACTCGATCAAGAACGCCATTACGCAGAAGATCGCCGATCTGACCGGGGGCAAGTAGCTGCGGTTCGCTCGTGCGGTGACGCGGGCCAGGCGTTCCCCGTTTACGTTGCTTCCGTAGCGGGTCTCTTGTTCTTGGCCTTTGTCTACTTCGCGTTCGGGCAGGCTGCCGTCACCCGCAATAGTGCCCAGACCGCCGCGGACGCAGCGGCTCTCGCAGCTGCCCAGGACGCGCGGGATCAGCTGCGCGAGGGATGGGTCAAGGTGATCCTCGACCCTGTGCAATGGGGTGGATTCCTTGAGGGGAAAGAGTTCGATCACTTTTCCGCGTGTCAACAGGCAGCCGCTTTCGCGGCCAGGAACGGCGCGGGAATTCTGAGTGGTCGTTGTGTACGTCTGTCCGGGGAGCGCGAGGGATTCGGCGTCACAGTAAGGACGACAGGAGCGGAAGCGCAGGATGCCACCGCGTCCGCGAACGCCGTGATCGAACCGAAGTGCAGTTTCGAACCGCTGGAAGCTCCGACACCGGAAGTTCCGGCACCGGAGGAGACCGAGCCGGAACCCGATCCGACGGAGCCGGAGGAGGGACCGGAGCCGGAGCCGATCACTGGACTCACTTGCGATGGCGATGCTTGGACGATCGATCCGGATGACCCCGAACTACCCAATGCCACAGACCTCTTCACTGTTCGACTGACCGGCGACGACGAGTAAAGGAAGCACGCTTCATGAACGTTCGATACGCACGAAGGGGGCTTTCTTCCCTCGCGGTCGCGTCGGTGGCTTTCCTCGCGGTCGGCTGCGGAGCCGACGAGAAGCCGAAAGCGGACAAACCTGCCTCGACGGCGGTCGTTCCCTCCAAGAGTGGATCGGTCACGCAGGGATCACAAGCCGCTGAGGAACCTAGGGAGACGTTGGCCGTGCTCAAGGGGAACGACGGGGTCGAACTAGTCCTTTCCTCGGCCGAGCGGGACGCGGGCGGTTTCCTGACGATCAAAGGGTCCTTGAAGAACACTTCTTCACGCTCCCTTGCGCTTCCCGGTCAGATTCGTGGAGACGAGACCGAGGTCATGAAGCACGGCAACTCCCTGGGAGGAGCCACACTCCTCGATTCCGCGGGGAAGAAGCGGTACTACGTCTTGCGTGACACTGACGGCCGCCCACTGACCACTACGGGCCTCGACATTCTTCCCGCCGGGGGAACCGCTACCGTCTTCCTCCAGTTCCCCGCCCCCCCCACCTCCACCACCGAAGTCTCCTTCCAACTCCCCACCTTCGAACCCGCCACCCTCAAACTCTCCTGAGGCGACGCCATGACGACGACACCCCGCCGCCTCGCCGCAATCGCCCTCGTCTCCGTGGTCCTGTGGCCCGTCTCCGTGCCGCTCGCCCACGCCGACGACCCGCCCGGCTCCGCCGGCACCGCGTCCCCCGTGCCCGTCATCGACGAGAGCGCGCCGGGTCTGATGCTGCCCGACGGAGCTGTCCTCGCGCCCCCGAAGGTCCTCGACATCAAGCAGATCGTCGAGGAGGAGGGCGGTGCGCAGCGCCGTCAGGACACCAACGTGGACGTGACGTTCGCGCTCCAGGCCGAGGTGCTGTTCCCGAAGGACAGCGCCAAGCTCGGGGCCGCCGCCACGAGCAGGATCGCCGCGATCGCCGCCGAGATCGACAAGCAGGGATCCGGGCGGGTCCGGGTCTTCGGGTTCACCGACAACCTCGGGACGTACGAGCACGGCTTGAAGCTCTCGAAGCAGCGCGCCGTAGCCGTGCAGCAGGTGCTCGCCCGGAGCCTGGGCCCCGGGACCACCTTCGACATCCGCGGCTACAGCGAGGACTACCCGATCGCCGACAACGCCACTGAAGAGGGCCGCAAGAAGAACCGCCGGGTCGAGATCTCCTTCCCGCGCACCACACCGCCCGCCGCCACTCCCTGAGCGACAGCCGGGGCAGGCTCGCAGCCGCCGTCCCGCAGGTGCCGCGTTCGAGGACGCGGAGTGAGGGGCGGCGGCAGCTTGTCGCCGAGGCGACGGCGTACGAGGCCGGTGGTGAGGGCACGATGCGCAGGACGTCGTCCCCGGTGGCCCCCCGTCGGCGGCCCTGCGTCGACTCGCGCGGGGGGCAGCCAGACCCGAACCCCGCGGCTCAAGCCTCGGGTCCGCGAGCCCGCCTCCACCGGAACCATCTCCCCTTCCTGCGTGCCCGCTGCATCTTGAGCCGGGTCGCGTCGAGATTGCGCTGGGCTACGCCCTCGCTGTGTGGGTCGTCGAACTCACGGAAAATGTCTATGGCTTGTGTGTGAGCCTCGATGGCCTCTTCGTGGCGCTGTGCCGCGTGAAGTGCGTTGCCGAGGTTCCCGACGGCTAGGCCTTCACCGTGGCGATCGCCTATTTCGCGGTAGATGGCCACGGCTTGTGTGTGAGCCTGGATGGCTTCGTCGTGGCGGCCCACTATCCGGAGGGTGTTGCCGAGGTTGTTGAATGCTTGTCCTTCGCCGTAGCGGTCGCCGTGCTCGCGGAAGATGTCCGCGGCTTGAGTGCGAGCCTGGATGGCTTCGTCGTAGCGCCGCACTCCCTGGAGGGCGTTGCCGTAATTGCTGAGTGCGATGCCTTCGCGGTGTCGATCGCCTATTTCGCGGTAGATCGCTATGGCTTGTGTGTGAGCCTGGACCGCTTCTTCGTGGCGTTGTACCGAGCGAAGGGCGTTGCCGAGGTTGTTGAGCGCTTGGCCTTCGCCGTTCCGGTCACCGTGCTCGCGGAAGATGTCCACGGCTTGTGTGTGAGCCTGGACGGCTTCGTCGTGGCGCCGCACTTCCTGGAGGAGGTTGCCGAGGTTGTTGAGTACGGTGCCTTCGCTGTAGCGGTAGTCGAGTCCGCGGGCGGCGGTGAGCGCCTGCTCGTTGATGGCAAGAGCGTCATGGAAGTGGCGACGCTGAGCCAGATGGACGTTCAGTCCTTCGGACAGGTGGATGACCACCTGGGGGTAGTCGTCCACGGCGCGAGGGACCAGAGCGGTGAGGTTGGCCCGTTCGGCGTCCAGCCAGGTCAGTGCGGTGGCCCGGTCGGCGAAGAGCTCGGGCACCGGTTGTCCCGGCAGCGCGCGCACATGGTCGTCGGCGGCGTCACAGGTGGCCGTGTAGTACACCAGCAGTCGTTCGAACGCCTCCTTCTCGCCCTCCTCCTCCGGCAACTCGGCCGCGTACAGGCGGATCAGGTCGTGGGCGCGCCAGCGGCCGGAGCGGGCCGGCTGTTCGCCGATCAGGCAGGCGCGGGCGAGGGCGGCCAGGCCGGCGCGGGTCTCCCGTTCCTCCCGGCCGTTCAGCGCGGCGGCGGCCTCGGTGGACAGGTCGGGGCCCGGGTTCAGGGGCAGCAGGCGGAACAGCCGGGCGTCCTGCGGCGTGAGGCGCCGGTACGACAGGTCGAAGGCCGCCTGGACGGCCAGGGAGCGGCCGTCGCCGTCCTCGTGCTGGAGCCTCTTCAGGCGGGTGCGGGTGTTGGCGAGGTCGTCGGCCAGGACGGCGATCGGGAGACCGGTGTCGTCGGTCAGCAGCGCGGCGGCGATCGTCAGGGCCAGAGGCAGCCGGCCGCAGTAGTCGGCCACCCGTGCCAGGGCCCCGGGGTCCTCCCCGGCGCGCGGGTCGTCGGGGTCGACCTCGGCGAGGACGGTGGTGATCAGCGTGGTGGCCGACTCGGGGTCCAGCTCGTCCAGGGGGACGAGACGGGCCCGGAAGTCGGGGGCCGCCAAGGCGTCCCGGGAGGTGGCGAGGAGTCGGTGCGCGGGGTGTGCGGGGACGAGGTGGCGGAGCTGGCCGGGGGAGGAGGCGTCGTCGGCGACGATCAGGACCGCCCCGTGTTCCCTGGCGCGCCGGGCCAGCTCCGACCGGTACAGGGCCGCCTGCTCCTCGACCGTCGGCGGCAGGTCCCCGTCCCGTACCCCGAGCGCCCGCAGCAGCGACTCCAGGGCCTGTTCGGGCCCGACCGCGCCGGCCGGATCGTAGCCGCGCAGGTGCACGAACAGTGTTCCGCCGGGGAAGTGCCCCAGGCCGACGGCCCGGTGCGCGGTGTGCAGGGCCAGCGCGGTCTTGCCGACGCCGGGGAGACCGGTCACCACCGTCACGCCCGTCCCGGCGGGAGCCAACGCCTTCAGGAGCTCGTCGGTTCGCTCCTCTCGGCCGGTCAGCCGCGAGGCGGGCGGCAGAGGGGCGAGGGACTGGAGGGCGGGCCCGCTGCCCGGCCCCCAGAAGTGCTGGTCCCGTCCCGCCTGGTAGGTGCTGCCGTTGTCGGACGCGCGGGCCCACTGCCGGATGCCGTCGGTCGAGTCGGGCCCCATCGCCGGGCCGGACTCCTCGGGCTCGTACCGTTCGCTCAACGCCTCAAGACCCCTCGGTGCCCTGGTCCCCGCCGGTCTGCGTGATGCGCCCCCGTCCGGACGCCTTCGCGCGCTGGTCGACCTGGGCGGCGCCGCCGCCCGTCTGGGCGACGTCCCCGTCGTCGGACGCTTCGGCGTGCTGCCTGACCTGGGAGGGAGCGCCGTCGGAGGGCTGCGGGCCGCCGGCCTGTGCGATCCGGCCGTTCCCGGAGGCCGTCGCCTCCTGCGTCACCGTCCGTCGAGGAACCGGGGCCGGGGCCGGGGATGGGGTCGAGGTCGGAGGCTGCTCCCGTGACGCCCACCAGCCGCCCACCGCCAGCACCGCCCCCGCCACCACCGTGCCGAAGGCCAGGGCCGTGTCGAGGCGAGGGCCTTCGCCCTGGGGCAGCCACCCCCACGGCACCGCCCGCACCACCCACACGCACACCCCGAACGTCGCGGCGGCCGCCACCACGGTCACCAGCCACCGCATCGCGCGAGTCATCCCCGTACCCTCCCCGTTCCTCCGGCCCGGTCACGTCACGGGCCGCTCCCATGCTCCCGGACGAAGACCGTGTCCGTCACGCCGTACACCGGATCGAGACGACGGCCCGGGCGCGAGCCGGGCTCAGGCGCGGGGCGGGTTCAGGGCGAGAACCGGGCTCAGGCACGGATCGGGTTCAGGGCGCGAACCGAACTCCGGGCGTGAGCCGGACTCCGGGCGCGAGCCGTGCTCAGCCGCGCGGCTTCCAGAGGGTGACCCGGAGGGTGATCTGCGTGGGCGGTTCCCCGACCCCGTCCGGGTTGCCCCCGATGAAGCCGGTGATGACGACCCGGGCGATGTTGCCCTTGTCGGTCACGACGCAGAGGACGGTCTTCGCGGGGAGGTCCCACTTGTGCATCTCGGCCTCGGTGAAGCCGCCGACCCGGGCGGCCCGGGCGCAGTCCTCGGCCTTCTCCGAAGGGTCCGTGGGCTGGAGCTGGGCGGCGTTGCGGCCGTTGCGCAGGGTGAGGAGGCCGGAGTAGCCGGTCTGGTACGTCAGATCGGCCTCCACCGGCGTCCCGGACTCCTCGGCCTTCTCCACCAGGGCCTTCCACTCGCCGTTCGTGTACCGGCGGGTGCCCGGCGCGTCGAAGTCGATGGAGCCGAGGTCGGAGCCGGGAGGCAGGCCCAGGGACATGGTCTGTCCGTCGTAGAACACCTCGTACGACGGGTTCGCCGGAGGCGCGGAGCCGTCGTCGGCCGACGGCTTCCCGGACTCCTCGGGCGTCGAGGACGGCTCGTCCGAGGACACCTGGGAAGGCGTCTCCGAGGTGCCGGTCGGCGCGGGCTTCCCGGTCGTCGGCGCGGCGGACGGCTGCCCGGACGCCTTGGCGTCCGACGGGCCGTCCCCCTTGTCCGTGAGGGCCGCGGTCAGGACGGCGCCCCCCAGGGAGAAGACGCCGGCGATGACCGCGCCGATGATCGTGATGCGGACGCCCTCGCTCTGCCGGGCGAACCAGCCCCGCCGCCGGGGCGGTCGCGGGGGAGGGGGCGGGAACGGACCCGTGGGCGAACCGGGGCCCGGCTGCGGGTGGCTGCTCGGAGGCGTGGGGGCCGTGGACACCGGAAAAACCTTTTCCTCTCGGCTGGTGGTGGACAGCACACCGCCCCCTGTCCGGGTTCTCCCCGAGTTCTCCCGGGGTTCTCCCCGAGGCGGGCCGAAGGGTGACGCGGTGGTGATCGAACGTGGCCAACGGACTTTACCGTGCGTCCCGTTGCCCTCACGCGACCGTCCGTACGGGGCCGGTGCCGCGTCCGTGTGGCCGCCGCCCTCCGCCGCGTACCGTCGTGTACCGCCGACTCGTACATACGGCCGACGGTCCACGGAAGGGGGACACTTCGCGCCTCAGGGGAAAAACCCGGCGAAAGACGTTCCCAGGAAAGCGCAAAAGCGCCGGGACGCGGTCGCCGGGCGGGAGCATCCTGGACGGATGACGACGACGCCGAGCGTGACGCCGAGTGTGCAGTTGGTCAGTGACCTGGTCACCCGGATTCCCGAGTTCCGCGAGGCCTACGAGACCCATGTCCTCCACCAGGGCGGCGTGCTTCCGCACGTGTTCTTCTGGGATGTCGTCCAGGACACCGTCCGCTCCTTCCTCGGCGAGGACCCGGCCGCGCCCGACTGGCGCCGCACGCTCGCCTTCCTGGAGGAGGAGAGCTGTCGCGGCGTCCTCGGCATCGACGAGGTCATCGTCACCTCCTTCCTGGGCGACCTGCCCTCCCCGCACGAGCCCGGACACGCCCTCGTCCACCGGCTCGGCCCCGTCATGGCCGCGAGGTTCGCCCGCATGAGACCCCTCGGCTGAGCCCGGCCCTCGGCCGAGCCCGGCCCTCACCTGAGTCCGGCCCGGGGCCGAGCCCGGCCCGGGGCCGGTTCCGGCCGCCCGCGATAATCGAACCCATGCCCCCGCCCCGCCCCGGCAGCCCCGGCCGTCCCGGCCGTCCCTCCCGCCCCCTCCTCCTCGCCCTCGGCGGCTACGCCGCCACCCGCGTGATCGGCCTCGCCGTCCTCGCGATCGCCGCCGCCGCGACCGGCGAGGACGGGCTGCACCGGCTCAAGGGTCGCTGGGACTCCGTCTGGTACGTGCGGATCGCCGAGCACGGTTACGGGTACGAGACCGTCCTCCCCGACGGGGACGTCCACTCCGACCTGGCCTTCTTCCCGCTCCTCCCGGCCCTGGAGCGCGGCCTGTCCGCCGCGCTGCCCCTCGACGCCGCCACCGCCGGACTCCTCGTTTCCTGGACCGCCGGACTCGCCGCCGCCTGGGGCCTCTTCCGGTGCGGCGCCCACGCCTTCGGGACGAGGACCGGGGTCCTGCTCGCCGTCCTGTGGGGCGTGTACCCGACCGCGTTCGTCCAGTCCATGGCGTACACGGAGACCCTCTTCACCGCCCTCGCCGCCTGGTCCCTGTACGCGGTCCTGCGCGACCGCTGGATCCTCGCCGGGCTCCTCTGCGCCGCCGCCGGACTCACCCGGCCGACGGCCGCCGCCCTGATCGCCGCGCTCGGGATCACCGCCCTCGCCGCCCTTGTACGGGACCGCCGCCTGCCCGCCCGTACAGTGGCCGGCGTGCTGATCGCACCCCTGGGCTGGCTCGGATACGTCGTGTACGTCGGCGTACGGGAGGACGGTCCCACCGCCTACTTCGAGGTCCAGGCCGCCTGGGGCAACTCCATCGACGGCGGCCTCGCGCTCGCCCGGTTCATCGCGGGCCTGCCCTGGCCCGCCGCCCTCGGCCTGACCGCCGCCCTCGCCCTGCTCGCCTGGCTCGTCGTCCTCTGCGTACGGCAGCGGCAGCCCCCGCCCCTGCTCGTGTACACGATCGGCGTCGTCCTGGTCTCCCTCGTCGGCGCCGCGTACTTCGGCTCCCGGCCGCGCCTGATGATGCCCGCGTTCGGGCTGCTGCTCCCGCCCGCCGCCGCCCTCGCGCGGCTCCGGCCCCGCACCGCCGCCCCGGTCCTCGCCGGACTCGCCCTCGCCTCCGCCGCGTACGGCGCCTTCACCCTCCTCGGGCCGGGCCCTCCGTAGGACCTCCCCGGTCCGGGCCCTGCGCGAAACCGGTCTCCACGCGCACGCGTACCCCCCGCCGCACCCCCCACCCCGCCATCGCGCCCGCCTCCGCCTCCAGGACGTGCCGGCCGCGCGGCCGGAGCATGCCCAGTCGGCCCGGGCGCATCGTGACCACGGACAGGACCCGGAAGGAGCGGTCCAGGTACGCCACGTCGATCGCGAACCGCATGCCGAAGGTGTGCACGCTGTTCGTCCGGACGATCAGCAGCGCCCCCGCGATCCCGTCCCGCCCGAGCAGCCCCCGCCGCCGCGCCCGGTACGACGCCGCCACCTCCAGGGGGACCGCAGGGTCCCCGGGCGCCGCCAGAGTCCCCGTCCCGTCCGTCCATTTCCCCATGCGCCAGACCGTAGCCCCGCCCACTGCCTAAGGTCTCCTCCGTGGACGTCCTGCCGATCGCCGTCGCCGCCCTGTGGGGCGCCGCCGCCGGGCTGCTCGTCCCGCGTGCCGCCCACCGGCTCGCCGTGGCACCGGAGGAGCCGTGGCGGGACCGCTGCCCCGCCGGGCACGTGCTCGCGGGGCCCGCGCGCGGCTGGCTCGGCGGGCCCGGCCGGGGGGACTGCGCGACCGCCGCCCCGGTCGCCGCCCCGCTGCTCACCGCCCTGGTCTGCGCCGCGCTCGCCGCCGCCACCGGCACGCCCCGGCCCGAGCTGGCGGTCTGGCTGCTCGCCGTCCCCTTCGCCGTCCTCCTCGGCTGCGTCGACGCCCGCGTCCACCGGCTGCCGGACGGACTGACCCTGCCGCTCGCCGCCGCCCTGCCGCTGCTCCTCGGAGCCGCCGAGCTCCTGCCGTACGACGCCGGTTCCTGGCTCCACGCGCTGCTCGGCGCGCTCGCCCTCGGCGGCGGCTACCTGGTGCTCTTCCTGGTCAACCCGAGCGGCCTCGGCTTCGGCGACGTGAAGCTGGCGCTCCCGCTGGGCGCGGCCCTGGGCTGGTACGGCTGGGGGGTCCTCTTCGCCGGGGCGTTCGCCAGCTTCCTCCTCGGCGCGGTGTACGGCCTCGGCCTGGTCCTGCTGCGGCGGGCCGACCGCTCCTCGGCGATCCCCTTCGGGCCCTTCATGCTGGCGGGCGGCCTGCTCGGCCTCCTCCTCGGCGCGTTCACCGCCGTTCCCTGACGGCTTGCCGGAGACCCCCGCGTCAACGTCGCGCCCCCACCTCCGCGTCCCCCCTGGGAGGGACGGAACCCCGCCGCCACGCCGGGGCGTAAACCCGCCACGAGGCCCCACAGCCCTTGTCCCGCCCGGGTTCCGGGGGATTCCGGGCGGGACTTCGGGCGCGCGTGGCGCGCGGGACGACTATCGAAGGGTTATGGTGGAAACCCCCCCTCGGGCCGGTCCGTATCCCCCCCACGGACCGGCCCGTTTTTCTTTCCGGGGGAAAGCCCGGGACATCAGCCCGGCCGGTGGCATCAGCCCGGCCGGTGACGTCCGCCCCGGCCGGTGACATCCGCCCCGGCCGACGACGTCAGCCCCGGCCGGCCCAGATGTTCGCGCCCGCCGTGTCGACCGCGAACGAGTCGATCTCCGTCAGCTCCTCGTCCGTCAGGGGAGCGCCGGCGAGCGCGGCCACGTTCTCCTCCAGCTGGGCGACGCTGGACGCGCCGATCAGCGCCGAGGTCATCCGCGGGTCCCGCAGCACCCACGACAGCGCGAGCTGCGCCAGGGACTGGCCGCGCCGCTCCGCGATGTCCGCGAGGCCGCGCAGCCGCCGCAGCACCTCGTCGGAGAGCAGGTTCGGGTCGAGGGACTTGCCCTGGGTGGCCCGCGAGCCCTCCGGGATGCCCTTCAGGTACTTGTTGGTCAGCAGCCCCTGGGCCAGCGGCACGAAGGAGATGCAGCCCATGCCGGCCGCCTCCAGCGTGTCGAGGAGGCCGTCCTCCTCGGTCCAGCGGTTGATCATCGAGTACGAGGGCTGGTGGATCAGGGCCGGGACGCCCATCTCCCTCAGGATCCGCGCGGCCTCGGCGGTCTGCTCGCTGGTGTAGGAGGAGACGCCGACGTACAGCGCCTTGCCCTGCCGGACGGCGGAGGCCAGGGCCCCCATCGTCTCCTCCAGCGGGGTCTCCGGGTCGAAGCGGTGCGAGTAGAAGATGTCGACGTAGTCGAGGCCCATCCGGTCCAGGGAGGCGTCGAGCGAGGACAGCAGGTACTTGCGGGAGCCCCACTCGCCGTACGGCCCGGGGTGCATCAGATAGCCGGCCTTGGTCGAGACGACCAGTTCGTCCCGGTACGGGGCGAAGTCCTGGGCGAAGATCTTGCCGAAGTTCAGCTCGGCCGAGCCGGGCGGCGGCCCGTAGTTGTTCGCCAGGTCGAAGTGGGTGACGCCCAGGTCGAAGGCGCGGCGCAGGATCGCGCGCTGCGAGTCGAGCGCGCGGTCGTCGCCGAAGTTGTGCCAGAGGCCGAGCGAGACCGCCGGGAGCTTGAGGCCGCTGCGGCCCGTGCGGCGGTACTCCATGGTGTCGTAACGGTCCGCGGAAGCGCGGTACGGGGAGGAATCAGTCACGTATCTCTGCTTATCACGGACTTGTGACCGTCCCGGGCTGGGAGCCCGCAGCCCCCGCGCAGTAGTGTGGCCGCCTGCGGACCGCCGATGCCTGGGGTCCGTCGCTGCACAGAGGGGTAAAGAACGGTGAACCTGCGCGACCTGGTGTACGGGCTCTACGCACGCCGGGTGGAGGGCCGTCTCGACCACGCCCAGGTGCCCAAGCACATCGGGGTCATCCTCGACGGGAACCGGCGCTGGGCCAAGGCGTCCGGCGGGACCCCCGAGCAGGGACACAAGGCCGGCGCGGACAAGATCCAGGAGCTGCTCGGCTGGTGCGCCGAGACCGACGTCGAGGTCGTCACGCTCTGGATGCTCTCCACGGACAACCTGAGCCGGCCCGAGGAGCAGCTCGTCCCGCTGCTCGGCATCATCGAGAACGCCGTGCGCGCCCTTGCCGCCGACGGACGCTGGCGGGTCCACCACGTCGGCACGATGGACCTGCTGCCCGCCCGCACCCAGTCCGTCCTGAAGGAGGCCCAGGAGGCCACCCGGGACAACACGGGGATACTCGTGAACGTCGCCGTGGGCTACGGCGGCCGCCAGGAGATCGCCGACGCGGTCCGCTCGCTGCTCCTGGAGCACGCCGAGCGCGGCACGAGCTTCGAGGAGCTCGCCGAGATCGTCGACGTCGAGCACATCTCCGAGCACCTCTACACGCGCGGCCAGCCCGACCCGGACCTGGTGATCCGCACCAGCGGCGAGCAGCGGCTCTCCGGGTTCATGCTCTGGCAGAGCGCCCACTCGGAGTACTACTTCTGCGAGGTCCACTGGCCGGCCTTCCGCAAGGTCGACTTCCTCCGGGCGCTGCGCGACTACGCCGCCCGGCACCGGCGCTACGGGACCTGACGCACCACCCGCCACCCGGTCGGAACCGATCACCTCGTGTTCACGAACACGTCGTCATATGCCATGGCATGGCAGAGCTCGTTCGAGGGCATATCCCTGGTGAAGTGAGCGGCACGGAGACCGCCACCCGGGAGGCCCCTTGCACCAGGACGACCGTGCGGGACACGCACGGGAGACGTGGAGGGCCGTGGTCCGGCCCGCGCATCGCGGCCCGCACCCGGTCCCATCCCGCAGCGACACCGGTTCCGTCGCGCCCCGACCTCACAGGGGTCTTCAGAGGGGGTCTGTCCTTCCGTGGTGACCAGCACGAAGCGCCGCCTTTCCGACCGGCGCACCTATGTTCTCGACACCAGCGTCCTGCTGGCCGACCCCAACGCCGTGTCCCGTTTCGAGGAGCACGAGGTGGTGCTCCCGATCGTCGTGGTCACGGAGCTGGAGGCCAAGCGGCACCATCCGGAGCTCGGCTACTTCGCCCGGCAGGCCCTGCGCCTGCTCGACGACTTCCGGATCCGGTACGGACGCCTCGACGCCCCGCTCCCCATCGGGGACCTGGGCGGCACCCTGCGTGTCGAACTCAACCATTCCGACCCCGGCGTCCTGCCCGCCGGCTACCGGTTGGGGGACAACGACTCACGGATCCTCGCGGTCGCGCGCAACCTCCAGGCGGAGGGGTACGACGTCACGGTCGTCTCCAAGGACCTGCCGCTGCGCATCAAGGCCTCCTCGGTCGGGCTCCTCGCCGAGGAGTACCGGGCCGAGCTCGCCATCACGGACGCCAACGGCTGGACCGGGATGTCCGAGCTCGGACTCTCCGCCGACCAGGTGGACCTGCTCTACGACCAGGAGACGCTGTACGTGCCGGAGGCCGCCGAGCTTCCGGTCCACACGGGCCTGGTGCTCCAGTCCGAGCGCGGCAAGGCGCTCGGCCGGGTCACCGCCGAGGGGAACGTACGGCTCGTCAGGGGCGACCGGGAGGCCTTCGGGCTCCGCGGCCGCAGCGCCGAGCAGCGGATCGCGCTCGACCTGCTCCTCGACCCGGACGTCGGCATCATCTCCATGGGCGGCCGGGCCGGCACCGGCAAGTCCGCGCTCGCGCTCTGCGCGGGCCTGGAGGCGGTCCTGGAGCGCCGTCAGCACCAGAAGGTGATGGTGTTCCGTCCGCTGTACGCGGTCGGCGGCCAGGAGCTCGGCTACCTGCCGGGCAGCGAGGCCGAGAAGATGAGCCCGTGGGCGCAGGCCGTCTTCGACACGCTGTCCTCGGTCGCGAGCCGCGAGGTCGTCGAGGAGGTGCTCGGCCGCGGGATGCTGGAGGTCCTGCCGCTCACCCACATCCGGGGCCGCTCCCTCCACGACGCCTTCGTCATCGTGGACGAGGCCCAGTCCCTGGAGCGGAACGTCCTGCTGACCGTTCTGTCCAGGATCGGGGCGAATTCGCGGGTCGTGCTCACCCATGACGTCGCCCAGCGCGACAACCTCCGGGTGGGCCGGTACGACGGAGTCGTCGCCGTCATCGAGAAACTGAAGGGGCATCCGCTCTTCGCCCACGTCACGCTCACCCGTTCCGAGCGCTCCCAGATCGCCGCGCTCGTGACGGAGATGCTGGAGGACATTCAGATCTGACCGTTTCGTACCTTTCTGTATCGGTACGGAAGTTGACGCCGCCCGGCGAAGCGCAGGAGCTTAGCCGGGCGGCGTCGCCGTGTCCGCCACATACGCCAAAACACCTGCCCCTTTCGCGATGTGAGCTTTCACACGCAACACAGAATTGCCTTGCGGCATCACCGTCCGGCAAAGTCTTGCTTCCGTCAGGCCCCGCATACGGCACCCGTGCACCCTCCGGGGAGCGCACCGCACAACTCAACAGCCGTCCGCCGTATGCCGCCCACAGCACCACGGGCCAGCGTCTCCTGTGACCCCGTACCTCGGAGACCAGTGCCAGGGGCAAGATTTCGCCCGTGTGGTCACCTGTGCGGGCGATGCTGGAAGGAAACCGTGTGAGCCGGATCTCGGTCCGGGGATTCGCGGTGGCTTCGGCCACTGCGGTCACCACCGTCGGCGCCGTCGTCGGCGTCGCCTCGGGCAACGCCGCGCAGCCCGCCGACGACAACTTCGAGGCCACCGCCGCCGATACCACGCTGCTCGCGGACATCCCCGCGGGCGAGCAGGCGCAGGTACAGGTCTCCTCCCTCGCGGAGCAGGCCTCCGTCCAGGCCGCCGCCGCCGACTCCGCCGTGAAGAAGTCCGCGGAGGAAGCGGCCCGCGTGCGCGCCGCCAAGGACGCCGAGGCCAAGAAGGAAGCGGCCGTCAAGGCCGAGGCCGAGGCCAAGGCCGAGAAGGAGCGCAAGAAGAAGGAGGAGGAGGCCGAGCGCGCCAGCCGTTCCGCGGTCCGCGACGCCTCGACCTTCGCCGTCCAGGGCTCCTACACCGTCGCCGAGGTCAAGGCGATCGCCCGCCAGATCGTGCCGGCCTCGCAGTTCCAGTGCTTCAGCACCATCGTGAACCACGAGTCCACCTGGAACTACCGCGCGGTCAACCCCTCCTCGGGCGCCTACGGTCTCGTCCAGGCCCTGCCGGGCACCAAGATGAACTCGGCCGGGGCCGACTGGCGGACCAACCCCGCCACCCAGATCAAGTGGGGCCTGAACTACATGAACGACCGCTACGGCAGCCCGTGCGGCGCCTGGGCCTTCTGGCAGAACAACCACTGGTACTAGTACCGGCGCCTCAACCCCGGGAAGCCCCTCACCGTCCTACGGTGAGGGGCTTCTCGCACGTGGGCGTGTAGGTTCGGGGATCCACGGGCACCCGGGGAGGACCGGGAAGAGCGGGCGGGGGAAGAGGGAAGAACATGTCGAGAGTGCCAGGGTGGCTGAACCGGCTGGGCGAGGGCCTGAGCCGGGTGGGCCGACGGCTCGACGAGCGCAGGGCCGAGGCGGAACGGGACGACGAACTCGACGCGCCGTACGGGAGACCCGCCGACCGCCCCCGCGCGGCCGCCACCGTCCCCGCGCGGCCCGAGGCCGACCCGGACACCGCCGCGCCCCTCCCGGAGGCGGAGGACGGCGCCGCGGAAGGGGGAGCCGGCCTCTCCGTCCCCGCGCCCCCCTCGTACGCGCCGGCCGTCGCCGCCCGCCCCGACCCCGCCGCCGCCATCCCCTGGGGGATGCGCGTGGCCGCCGAGGCGAGCTGGCGCCTGCTCGTCTTCGCCGGGACCGTCTGGGTCCTGATGAAGGTGATCAGCTCCGTACAGCTGGTCGTCCTCGCGTTCGTCGCCGCGCTCCTCGTCACCGCCCTGCTCCAGCCCACCGTGGCCATGCTGCGCCGCAGGGGCCTGCCGCGCGGACTGGCCACCGCCGTCACCGCCGTCACCGGCTTCGTCGTGATGGGCCTGGTCGGCTGGTTCGTGGTCTGGCAGGTCATGGACAACATCGACAATCTGTCCGGCCAGGTCAAGGACGGCATCGAGGAGCTCAAGCGCTGGCTCCTCAACAGCCCCTTCCACGTGACCGAGCAGCAGATCAACGGCATCGCCAAGAACCTCAGCGACTCCGTCGGCACCAACGCCGAGCAGATCACCCAGGTCGGCCTCCAGGGCGTCACGGTCGTCGTCGAGACGATGACCGGCATCCTCCTCGCCATGTTCTCGACGCTCTTCCTGCTGTACGACGGGAAGAAGGTCTGGGAGTGGACGCTGAAGCTGGTGCCCGCCCAGGCCCGCCCGGGCGTCGCGGGCGCCGGACCGCGCGCCTGGCGCACCCTCACCGCCTACGTGCGGGGCACGGTCCTCGTCGCCCTCATCGACGCCGTCTTCATCGGCATCGGCCTCTACTTCCTCGACGTGCCGATGGCCGTGCCGCTCGCCGTCTTCATCTTCCTCTTCGCCTTCATCCCGCTGGTCGGCGCCGTCGTCTCCGGCGCCCTCGCGGTCGTCGTCGCCCTCGTCACCAACGGCGTGTTCACCGCCCTCATGGTGCTCGTCGTCGTCCTCGCCGTGCAGCAGATCGAGGGCCACGTCCTCCAGCCGTTCATCCTCGGCCGCGCGGTGCGGGTCCACCCGCTCGCCGTCGTCCTCGCGGTCGCCGCCGGCGGCCTGACCGCCGGCATCGGCGGCGCCGTCGCCGCCGTCCCGCTGGTCGCCGTCACCAACACGGCGGTCGGCTACCTGCGCGCGTACAGCACCGAGCAGGCCCTGCGCAGCACACCGGAGCCGCGCGGGGCGACCGCGTACGAAGTGGCCCCGACGCCGGCCCCCGGCTCGGCGCGGGGCAAGGGGGAGGACACGTGATATCGGAACCGGAGCTGGTGGGCGGCGGGGGCTTCGAGAGACCCGAGGTGCTCACCGAGGCGCCACCGCCCCGGCCGCCCCGGGCCCGTCGGCCCTGGCTGTGGGCGCTCGGCGGCGCGGTCGTGGCCTCGGCGGTCTGGGGCGGCGGGCTCTACGCGTACGAGCGGCGCGAACCGCCCGGCCCGGATCTCGGCGGGTACAAGGAGGCGGGCGATCTCTGCGCCGAGGCGAAGCTGGAGGCGCTCGCCGAGGCCCTGGGCAAGCGGATCGGGACCGGGGACGGGCCGGTGATGGACGAACCGACCGTGCACCACCGCTCCTGCTCGCTGTCCTTCGGCTCGCTGGAGACGGGCTACCAGGCCAACGTCTCGTACACCCTGCACAAGGTGACCGACCCGGGGCCCGAGTTCGGGGCGTGGGGGAAGTACCACGAACTCGGCACCCCGATCGACGGGGTCGGCGAGAAGGCGCTGTTCGACGAGCGCGGGGGCGAGGGCGGCGAGCTGAAGGTGCTCGACGGCCAGGTCGAGATCGAGCTGAGCCTCTACCGGCAGTACACCACCGACGCGAACGGCGACGTGATCCAGGAGACCGACCCGATCGACCTCTCGGGGATCGAGGTCCCGATGACGCAGGACGTGCTGGCCCTGATGGCCGAGCTCAAGAAGTGACGGAAGGGCCCCGGGGCGGAAAGCCCCGGGGCCCTTCTCACGCGTACGGTCAGGCCTGCTCGGCCAGGACCGCTTCCGCGTCGAGGGTGACGCCGACCGCCTGGATCACGGCGGCGATCTTCACGGCCTCCTGGATGGTGGCGCGGTCCAGACCGGACTGGCGCAGGACCTGCTCGTGCGAGTCCAGGCACTGGCCGCAGCCGTTGATCGCGGAGACGGCCAGCGACCACAGCTCGAAGTCGACCTTCTCCACGCCCGGGTTGCCGATGACGTTCATCCGCAGACCGGCGCGCAGCGTCCCGTACTCGGGGTCCGACAGGAGGTGCCGGGTCCGGTAGAAGACGTTGTTCATCGCCATGATCGCGGCGGCGGACTTGGCGGCCTGGTACGCCTCGGGCTTCAGGTTCTCCCGGGCCTCCGGCTCCAGCTCCTTGAGCACCTTCGGCGAGCGCGAGGCGATCGCGCAGGCGAGGACGGTGCCCCACAGCTGCTGCTGCGGGAGGTCGCTGTTGCCGATGACCGAGCCCAGGTTGAGCTTCAGGTCCTTGGCGAAGTCCGGTATGGCGGCCTTGAGTTCATCGAGAGCCATGTCGGATCACTCGCCCGAGAGGAGCTTGACCGGGTCGAGCGTGGTCTCGCCCTTGGTCCAGTTGCACGGGCACAGCTCGTCGGTCTGCAGGGCGTCCAGGACCCGCAGGACCTCCTTGGGGTTACGGCCGACGGAGCCGGCGGTCACCATGGTGAACTGGATCTCGTTGTTCGGGTCCACGATGAAGACGGCGCGCTGGGCGAAGCCGTCCTCGCCCTCGACGCCGCAGTCCCGCATCAGGTCGTGCTTGGAGTCCGCGAGCATCGGGAAGGGCAGGTCGCGCAGGTCGTCGTGGTCCTTGCGCCAGGCGTGGTGCACGAACTCGGAGTCGCCGGAGACGCCGAGGATCTGGGCGTCGCGGTCCGCGAACTCGTCGTTCAGCTTGCCGAACGCGGCGATCTCGGTCGGGCAGACGAAGGTGAAGTCCTTCGGCCAGAAGAACACCACGCGCCACTTGCCCTCGTAGGACTTGTGGTCGATCTGCTCGAACTCCTTGCCGCTCTCCAGCGACACGCAGGCGGTCAGGTCGTAGGTGGGGAACTGGTCACCGACAGTGAGCACGCGCTCTCCTTGCAGCAGGGAAGCGCCCCTTTTGAGGGGCTTCCGTGGGGGTTGGACGGATCAACAGCATGGCACGGAGTGCATTGATCAGTGAAATAGCTAGAGTGGGTCGGGTTGATCGAAGGTGGTTATCAGTGGCATCCCCGTACAGCCCTCCGCACGGCCCGCACCGCACCAAGCAGCCCAGCCTCTCCCAGCTCAGAGCGTTCGCGGCGGTCGCCGAGCATCTGCACTTCCGTGACGCGGCGGCGGCCATCGGCATGAGCCAGCCCGCGCTCTCGGGCGCGGTTTCGGCACTCGAAGAGGCACTCGGTGTCCAGCTCCTTGAGCGTACGACGCGGAAGGTGCTGCTCTCGCCCGCCGGGGAGCGGCTCGCGGTGCGGGCGCGGACGGTGCTCGACGCGGTGGCCGAGCTGATGGAGGAGGCGGAGGCGGCCCGCGCCCCGTTCACCGGGGCGCTGCGGCTCGGCGTGATCCCGACCGTCGCCCCCTATCTGCTGCCCACCGTCCTGCGCCTGGTCCACCGGCGCTACCCGGAGCTCGACCTCCAGGTCCACGAGGAGCAGACCTCCTCGCTCCTGGAGGGGCTTGCGGCCGGGCGGCTCGACCTGCTCCTCCTCGCCGTGCCGCTCGGGATGCCCGGCGTCACCGAACTGCCCCTCTTCGACGAGGACTTCGTCCTGGTCACCCCGGCCGGACACCCGCTGGCCGGACGGGACGACATCCCGCGCGAGGCCCTGAAGGAGCTGCGGCTGCTGCTCCTGGACGAGGGGCACTGCCTGCGCGACCAGGCCCTCGACATCTGCCGCGAGGCCGGGCGCTCGGACGGCGCCGAGGTCACCACCACGGCGGCCGGCCTCGCCACCCTGGTCCAGCTCGTCGCCGGCGGGCTCGGCGTGACCCTGCTGCCGCGCACCGCCGTCACGGTCGAGACCGCCCGCAACACCGCCCTGTGGACGGGTCTCTTCGCCGAACCGGCCCCCTCGCGCCGGATCGCCCTCGCGATGCGGACGGGCGCGGCCCGGCAGGCCGAGTTCCAGGAGCTGGCGGAGGCGCTGCGGGGAGCGATGAGGGGACTGCCGGTACGGGTGGTGGGCGGCGGGTCCTGAAGCCCCGGCGCGGCGGGTCCTGAAACCCCGGCGCGGCGGTTCCCGAAGCCCCCCGGCACCAGGAACCGCCACCCGTATCCGTACGTGCGATCGACGGGTTACTCTGTGCGCAGCCCGTCCGCGCGCATCAGCCGCCACAGGACCGGCATGCTCAGGAGCGTCACCAGCGCGATCAGGGCGGCGCCGATGCCGACCACGGGCAGGAACACCCACCAGTCGTGGACCGGCTGTCCGCCCATCCTCAGCAGGACGACCCCGAGGCCGAGCCCGCCCGCCACGGCGAGCGCGAGGCCGAGGGCGATCGGCACCGCCGTCTGCCACAGCACCGACCAGCTCAGGGTGGAGCGCCGGGTGCCGAAGGCGACGAGCGAGGAGAGCAGCCGCTTGCGGTCCCTGAGCTGCTCCAGGGTGGTGACCAGGAGCGAGGCCGCCACCAGGAGCATGGTCAGGGTGGAGCCGACGAGGATGCCGGTGCGAACGCTGGAGAAGGCCGCGTCGCGCTCGGTGTCCTTCAGGTCCTTCACCCAGGCGGTCGGGTCGATCGCCGCCGCCGTGTTCCGCGCGTGGTCGGCGGCGTCGGGCACGGCCGGGTCGAGCCGGATCATGTTCTGCGCGTAGGACTCGCCGAGCAGGCCGGTGTCGATCGCCGACGGGGTGGCGAGGACGCCGTACTGGTACATGCCCGTCGGGTCGGGGCGGGAGTCCACGACCTTCGCGCCCGCGGGGATCCTCCACCGCGGCGGCGGGGTGTCCTCGGCCCGCTTCCGTTCGCCCTCCGGCGGGTGCGGGTCGCGCAGGACGACCGTGGCGCCCGCCCGCGCGACCTCGGTGATCCGCGCGTCGTCCAGGCCGCCCTGCGCGCCGTGCGCGAGGGCGACGAAGACGTCGCCCTCCCGGCAGGAGGGCAGGGTGGCGAACTCCCGGAGGGAGGAGCAGTCGCCGACCCTGAGCGGGGTCGTCGGGGCGAAGTCCCTGCCCTTCTCCAGCGGGCCGGGCCGCCACACGTGCGACTCGATGACGGACATCGCCTCGGCGACGCCCTCGGTCCGCGCGAAGCGGGCGGTGATGTCGCGGGCCTCGTCGAAGGACTTCTCGTGGACGCCGAAGGCGATCTGGGCGCGGGCCGAGTCCTCGCCGGTCGGCAGCGTGAAGTCGTTCTCCATCGCCTGGAAGAGCATCTGGAGCGCGATGGCGCCGGTGGCCGCGACGACGATGCCGCTGACCGCGCGGGCCGCCGTGCCGCTGCTCAACTGGAGCCTGCGGACGGCGAGCTGCCAGGCCACGGGCCCGGCGTGCAGCCGCTTCACCCCGGCCTCGACCAGCCACGGCAGGAGGGTGGTCAGACCGATCAGGAAGAGGACGGTGCCGGCCACGACGGGCACGGTGTCGATGCTGGTCCCGGTCACCTGGACCCGGCCCATGAGCGGGGCGAGCAGGGCGGCGCCGGCCGCCAGGAGCAGCAGGCGCCACCACAGCCGGCGGCGGCGCGGCACGGAGGCCCGGACGACGCCGAGCGGCTCGATCGCCACCCCGCGCAGCGCGACGAGGGTGACCACGACCGAGGCGACCGGAACGGTCACGAGGGCGAGGGCGGCGAGCGCGGGCATCGGCACGACGTCGGAGGGGAAGGCGTTGACGTCCCAGATGGTGAAGGAGCCGGCGAACTGCCGGGCCGCCGCGAAGAGTCCGGCGCCGACCAGGAGGCCGAGGAGCGCGCCCGCGAGGGACTCGCCGGCCGCGATCCGCCGGGTCGTGGGGACGTCCGCGCCGACCAGCCGGAGCGCCGCGAGCCGTCGGTCGCGCTGCTCGCCGCCGAAGCGGACGGCGGTCGCGATGAAGACGAGCACGGGCAGCAGCAGGACGACGCAGGCGACGACCACGAGGAGGATCAGGAAGGCGTTCATCGGCTCCTCGGGCACCGACCAGCCGAAGCGCTGCCCGCGCCCGTCGAGGTTGGCGGTGTCGAGGAAGTCGACGTGGGCGACGTACCGCAGGTCGGCCGGGCCGATGAGCCCGTCCTTGCCGAGGGTTCCGGCCACCTCGTAGGGGATCCGCTCCTTGAGCAGGGCGCCCTCGGGGGAGTCGAGCAGGTCGCGGAGCGCGGGGGAGACCAGCATCTCGCCGGTCCGGGGGAACGCGGTCGCGCCCGGGGGGACCGGGGGCGCGTCGCCGTCGGGCTGCAGCAGCAGCCCGGAGACGACGTCGTCCCGGTAGGTGGTGGCCCGGTCGAAGTGGAGAAAGGTGTCGGGCCCGGGGGCGGTGACCTCCCGGCTCTCGTCGACGGCGCGGACCGCCTCGCGCACCTCCCGCTGGAAGAGCATGTTCGGCAGGGAGGCGGCGAGCAGCAGCAGCGCCACCCCGAAGCCGACGCCGGTCGCGGTCAGCAGGGTGCGCAGCAGGCCGGGACGGCCGCCGGTGACGGCGAACCGGGCGCCCATCGTCAGGTCGCGGGCCCAGGTGCGGAGCTTCATGCCGCCCACTCCGCGTCCCGCACCCGGCCGTCGCGCACGACGATCTCGCGGTCCGAGTAGGCGGCGACCCTGGCCTCGTGGGTGACGAGGACGACGGCGGCGCCGGTGTCCCGGGAGGCCTCGGTGAGCAGGCTCATGACCCGTTCGCCGTTGAGGGAGTCGAGGGCGCCGGTCGGCTCGTCGGCGAAGACGACCCGCGGGGCGGTGACGAGCGCGCGGGCGACGGCGACGCGCTGGCCCTGGCCGCCGGATATCTCGCCGGGGCGCTTGGCCGCGACGGCGTCGACCTCCAGGCGGGCGAGCCACTCGACGGCCCTGGCCTCGGCGGCCTTCCGCTTCTCGCCGTTGAGGCGGAGAGGGAGGGCCACGTTCTCCGCGCAGGTCAGCTCGGGGACGAGCTGGCCGAACTGGAAGACGAAGCCGAAGTCGGTGCGGCGCAGGGAGCTGCGCTCGCGGTCGGAGAGCGCGGTGAGGTCCCGCCCGTCGTAGCTGATGGTGCCCGCGTCGGGGCGGACGATCCCGGCCAGGCAGTGCAGCAGGGTGGACTTGCCCGAGCCGGAGGGGCCCATGACGGCGACGACCTCGCCTGCCCGCAGCGAGAAGTCGGCGCCCGCGAGCGCCGGGGTCGGCCCGTAGGCCTTGTCGAGGCCGGCGGCCCTCAGGAGGGGTACGGAGGTCATCGGCGGGTCTCCCCGTCCGTGCGGTCCGTGCGGTCCGTGCGGTCCGGGAGGCGCGGGGTCATCGGCGGACCTCCTCGGCGAGCCGGTCGAGCCGGGCGGCGGTCAGTTCCAGCCAGCGCAGGTCCGCCTCCAGGTGGAAGAGGGCGTGGTCGCAGATGAGCTGGTCGGCCAGGTCGCCGTCCTTCTTGCGCCGGGTGAGCTCGCGCATCAGGCGCAGGTGCTCGGAGCGCTGGGCGTCGAGGATCCCGTCGGCCCCGCGGCCGGTCAGCAGGGCCAGGACGACCTTGGTGTAGAGCGTGGACTGGAGGTACGGCTCCGGCTTCTCGGGGGTGGCGAGCCACTGGGCGACATCGGTGATGCCGGCCTCGGTGACGGCGTACCGCTTCCGCTCGGGGCCGCCGCCCGCCTCGACGCCGTCGACGACCACGAGGCCGTTCTTCAGGAGCCGGGACATGGTCGAGTAGACCTGGCCGTAGTGGAGCGGCCGGTCGTGGCCGAATCTGTCGTCGAAGGCGCGCTTGAGGTCGTAGCCGTGGCGCGGGCCGGACTCCAGGAGCCCGAGGAGGGTGTGACCGATGGACATGCCGGTCACTGTACATGGTGTGTATACATGCGATGTATAGCGATCCGGCAAGCGGTGTACGGCCACCGGGCAAGCGGTCGGCGCAAGCGGAATGCCCCCTTCACGCAACCGTTCGACGCATATGGGCGTCGGTTCCTCTGGGCGTGGGTGCTGATTCTCACGTCCTGAAAAGACGTGATCGGTCTCCTATGTCCGTCCTGCCGGTGTTAGCTTGCTGAGCTGATCCGGCCCGCGCGGACACGCGCCGGAGCGCCGGGACACACGACGAGCGGAGCGACAGGACAGATGGGCCGACCTGAGACGGGCAAGGCGAGGAAGAGCGGCATACGCCGCCTCTTCTCCTGGAAGAAGCTCCTGGGCACCTTCTTGGTGTGCTGCCTGCTCGGCATGGGCGCCCTGTACGTCGTCTACCTCATGGTCCCGGTGCCGACGGCCAACGCCGAGGCGACGATGCAGAGCAACATCTACAAGTACTCCAACGGCAAGATCCTCGCCCGCACCGGCGAGATCAACCGCGAGATCGTCGGCCTCGACAAGATCCCCGAGCAGGTCCAGCAGGCGTTCGTCGCCGCCGAGAACAAGACCTTCTACAAGGACAACGGCGTCGACATCAAGGGCACCACCCGCGCCGCCTGGTCCACCATCACGGGCAAGGGCAAGCAGGGCGGCTCGACCATCACCCAGCAGTACGTCAAGAACTACTACCTGAGCCAGGACCAGACGGCGACCCGCAAGCTCAAGGAAATGGTCATCGCCCTCAAGGTCGACCAGAACATGGGCAAGAGCGAGATCCTCGCCGGGTACATGAACACCAGCTACTACGGGCGCAGCGCCTACGGCATCCAGGCCGCCGCCCGCTCGTACTACGGCGTCGACGCCTCCCGGCTCACCACCGCCCAGGGCGCCTACCTCGCCGCCCTGCTCCAGGCCCCCAACCAGTACGACTGGACCTCCGCGAACGCCACCGGCCGCAAGCTCGTCGAACAGCGCTGGAACTACGTCCTCGACAACATGGTCGAGGAGAACTGGCTGTCGTCCTCCGAGCGCGCCGGCATGAAGTTCCCCGCGCCGCAGAAGCCCAAGCCGCTCCCCGGCATGGAGGGCCAGACCGGCTACCTCGTCGAGGCCGCCAACCAGGAGCTGATGCGCCGGGGCGTCAGCGAGGAGGACATCAAGGCCGGCGGCTGGACGTTCACCCTCAACATCGACGAGAAGAAGCAGAAGGCCCTCGTCAAGGCGGTCGACAGGCAGCTGGAGTCCAAGCTCGACCGCAAGGGGAACGAGAAGCACGCCGTCGTCCAGGCCGGCGCCACCTCCGTCGACCCGAAGACCGGCGCGGTCGTCGCCATGTACGGCGGCGTCGGCGCCACCGAGCACTGGATCTCCAACGCCACCCGCCGCGACTACCAGCCCGCCTCCACCTTCAAGCCGATCGTCCTCGCCTCCGCGATCGAGAACCACTCGAAGACCCAGGACGGGCGCCACATCGGCCTCGGCACGATCTACGACGGCACCAGCAAGCGCCCCGTCGTGGGCAGCGACATCCCCTTCGATCCGGAGAACGAGGGCGACCGCGACTACGGCTCCGTCACCGTCCAGAAGGCCACCAACAGCTCGATCAACTCGGTCTACGCCCAGATGATCGTCGACGTCGGCCCCGCCGAGGTGAAGAAGACCGCCCTCGCCCTCGGCATGAAGGACGGCAGGGACTTCCCCGAGGCCCCCGCCATCTCCCTCGGCGTCATGAACGCCTCGACCCTGGACATGGCCGGCGTCTACGCCACCCTCGGCAACCACGGCAAGCGGGTCACCCCGACCCTGGTGAAGTCCGCCGCGCACCGGGACCGCACGGTCCGGGCTGCGGACCCGATCGGCGACCAGGTCATCACCCGCGAGGCCGCCGACACCGCCACCAAGGCCATGACCGGCGTCGTGCGCAGCGGCTCCGGCACCCGCGCCGCCGGGGACTACGCGGCCGCCGGCAAGACCGGCACCTCCGAGAACAACCGCTCCGCCTGGTTCGTCGGCTACACCCCCGAACTCGTCACCGCCGTCGGCCTCTTCGGCGAGGACACCAAGGGCAACCAGGTCACCCTGACCAACACCATCAACCGGGGCCGCGCCAACGGCGGCGGCAAGCCCGCGCAGATCTGGGGCGACTACACGACCCGCGCCCTGAACGGCGGCTCCGACGCCCGGTTCGACCTGGAGACCGACGGCACGGACGCCGTCGAGCCCGACCCCAGCGCGACCACCGGGGGCCCCGAGGAGCCGACGGACGAGCCGACCACGGCCTCCCCGGGCACCACGACCCCGCCGGCGACCGAACCCGCCACCACCCCGCCGACCCGCACGAGCGACCCGGCCACCACCCCGCCGACGCCCACCGACGAGCCGACGACCGGCGAGCCGTCCCCGCCGCCCTCCGTCGAACCGCCCGACGGCGGCGGCACCGACCCCGAGCCGGGCGGTGACACGACCGGCAGGCCCGTCCGCCCGACGGCGCCGCGGTAGCGCGACAGCCGCACGGAGACGCACGGAGACGCACGGAGCCGCACGGAGACGCACGGAAGGCCGGACCCCCTCGGGGGCCCGGCCTTCCGGCCGTCCGGGGACGATCCCGCTCAGGTGCGGGTCGCCAGCTCGAACCAGACCACCTTGCCGCCCGAGAGCCGGGTCGCCCCCCAGCGCCGGGCCAGCCGGTTCACCAGGAACAGGCCGCGCCCGCCCTCGTCCGTGTCCCGCGCCCGCCGCTGCCGGGGCAGCTGCGGGGAGTCGTCGCCGACCTCGCAGCGCAGCACGTCCGTACGGAGCAGCCGCAGGGTCACGGGCCGCTCCGCGTACCGCACGGCGTTCGTCACGACCTCGCTGATCAGCAGCTCCACCGAGTCCGTCAGCTCCTCCAGGTCCCAGCGGGCCAGCGCCCGCCGGGCGAGCCGCCGGGCACGCCCCGGGGCCGCGTCCTCCGGATCCAGGAACCAGTACGCCACGTCGCTCGGCGCGATCCCGTCGAACCGGGCCGCGAGCAGCGCGATGTCGTCGTCCCGGTCGCCCGGACCCAGCATGTCGAGGACGTCGTCGCAGAGCGCCTCCAGGGGCGGCGAGTGGTCGGGCCCGGTCAGCTGCGCGGTCGCCGCCAGGCGCTCCCGCAACTGCTCGATCCCCGTCCACACGTCCCGCAGCCGGGACTCCACCAGGCCGTCGGTGTACAGCAGCAGCGTGGCACCGGCCGGGGCGTCCAGCTCGACCGCCTCGAAGTCCACCCCGCCCACCCCGATCGGCGCGCCCGGCGGCACCCGCAGCACCTCCGCGCGCCCGCCCAGATGGAGCAGTATCGGCGGCGGATGGCCGGCGTTCGCCACCGTGATCCGGTGCGAGACCGGGTCGTACACCGCGTACATGCAGGTGGCCATCCGGTTCTCGCCGAGCCGCTGCGCCTGCTCGTCCAGGTGGTGCAGCACCTCCTGCGGCGGCAGGTCGAGCCCGGCCAGGGTCTGCGCGGTGGTGCGCAGCTGGCCCATGATCGCCGCCGACGTCATGGAGTGGCCCATGACGTCGCCCACGACCAGGGCGACCCGGCTGCCGGGCAGCGGGATCGCGTCGTACCAGTCGCCGCCCACCCGGGCCGTCTCGGCCGCCGGCAGATAGCGCGAGGCCAGCCTGACCCCGGTCGGCTGCGGCAGCGAGTCCGGCAGCATCGTCCGCTGGAGCTCGTCCGCGATGTACGCCTCCCGGCCGTACAGGACCGCCTTGTCGATGCCGAGCGCCGTGTGGGTGGCCAGCTGCGCCGCCACCAACAGGTCGTTCGGCTCGAAGCCGGCCCGCTCCGGACGGCGCAGGAACACGGCCGCGCCGATCACCCGGCGCCGGCCGCGCAGCGGAGCCAGTATCGCCCGCAGCCCGCCGGGCAGCGGATGGTCGGTGCCGAGCAGCTCGGTCAGCGCCTCCCGGGCGGCGGCGGAGTCGCCGAAGACCGGCCGCACCCCGCGCAGCACCTCGGCGAGCGCTCCTCCGGACCGCACCTCGCAGAGTTCGGCCGCGGGGGTCGGATCCGGATCGGGCACGAGGACGAGCTCCTCGGACTCCGGGTCCGTTAACCGCAGCCGGTCCGTCCGGCGCAGCCGCAGCACGAACGGCGCCACCGGACGCTCGTCGCCCACCGGCAGCGGATCGCGCAGGTAGACCAGGATCTCGTCGGAGAACGTGGGCACGGTCGCCCGGCACAGGCCGAGCACGATCTCGTCCAGGTCGATGCCGCGGGCGATGCGGCGGGTCGCCGCCCCGACGAATCGCAGCCGCTCGCCCTCCCGCCGCGCCGAGGTGCCCCCGCCGCCGGACGGCTGCGGGGAGACGGCGACGGCCACGGCGGCGGAGCCGCCCGGGACACCGGCCCCGAGGGGCGCCGCGGGCGCGCCGGGCGCCGCCGGGGACTCCGCACAGGGGACCGGTGCTCCGCCCGGCTGCGCGGGCACGTCGGGCAGGCCGGCCGCCTCCTGGCGGGGGCGCGCACGTTCCTGCGGCCGGGCGGCCAGGGGCTGCCGGCCTTCGTGGGAGGTGGGATGCTCCGTCACGCGTGGGATTCCGTCCGTCCGGGCCGGTGGTGCGATGCACTCGCTCTTCTCGCCGATGCCGCGCCTTCGGCGGGGATAAACCCCTCGTATGCAGCGGATGCGGACGCTCCGCGGGTCGCGGCGGCGACGGGGGTCGGAACACCCGGGCAGACGTCCGGCACTGCTCTCCCCCTCGTGGGTGACTGGCGGTCAGGTCCAGTGTGCTGTTCGGTCGCTGACGTACTGTTCGGTAGGTCTGACGTGCCGTGCGGTCCGTCTCCGACGTGCGGAGGACGATCCTACGTTTGAACCCCTGGGGCGCATCAAGGGTCTCACGGCCCCGTGTGCGCCGGGGTGCGATCCCAGTCCGCCGGCAGTTCCGGAACGCGCCAGGCCGGATCCGGCCGCCAGTGCTCCCAGCCGTCCGCGAACGGCGCCCCCCACGCCTGGATCCGCTCCACCGCGAGCCGCCCGGCGGCCCGCACCTCCGCCGCCTGCTCCGGGCCCATCAGTCCGGACCGCTGGGCCTGCGCGAACTCGTCCTCGTCCCGCCACAGCCAGCTGCGGTCCGGGTAGACGGAGATGTCGAGGAAGTGGTCCTCGGAGTCGACGCCGCCGGACCAGCGGGTCCGCGGCTCCTCCAGGTTCACGTACCAGCTCCGGAAGCGCCAGCCGCGCTCCCAGAACAGCCACACCGACCAGGGCTCGCCGGGCCGCGCCAGCTTCAGCACCCCGCTGCCCGCCCAGCGGGCCCGCTCGGTGGTGCGGGGAGCGGTGTAGCGGGTGGCGAGCGGCTCGTCGTGGACGGGGGTGCCGTCGGCGAGCACGGGCCGGACGCACTCGGTGCCGGGCGCCATCCAGACCGCGAGCAGCTCGGGCGTGTCCTGGACGACCGTCACCGGCCGGCAGATGTGCACGGCCCCGGTGCCGTTGCCGCGGTAGCGCCAGAGGACGTGGTCCCCCGGCGCCCAGTGCTGAGAGGCGTCCGATCCTGTCATGCGCAGATCTTAGGGGCGCGCTCCCACCCGTGCTGCGACGCGGGTCACGGAAGAGCCGGCGCGCGGGGTGTACGGGGGCCCGGCGCACGGGGTGTACGGGGGCCCGGCGCACGGGGTGTACGGGGCCGTCGGCGGGCCGGCCGGCCCCTCCCCCTCCCTACGGGGGCCGTCGGCGGGCCCGCCGGCCCCTCCCCCTCCCTACGGGTGCGTCATCCGCAGCACGTCCAGTGCCTCGTCCAGCTGCTCCACCGTGAGGTCGCCCCGCTCGACGTAGCCGGACTCCAGGACCACCTCGCGGATGGTCTTGCGCTCCGCGAGGGACTTCTTGGCGACCTTGGCCGCCTCCTCGTAGCCGATGTACTTGTTCAGCGGGGTGACCACGGACGGCGAGGACTCGGCGTACTCGCGGGCGCGTTCGGCGTTGGCCGTGATCCCGTCGACCGTGCGGTCCGCGAGCAGCCGGGAGGCGTTGGCCAGAAGCCGTACGGACTCCAGCAGGTTCTTGGCCATCACCGGCAGCATCACGTTGAGCTCGAAGTTCCCGGCCGCGCCCGCCACCGCCACCGTGGTGTCGTTTCCGGTCACCTGCGCGGCGACCATCAGGACCGCCTCGGGGATCACCGGGTTCACCTTGCCCGGCATGATCGAGGAACCGGGCTGGAGGTCGGGCAGGTTGATCTCGGCGAGGCCCGTGCGCGGCCCGCTCGCCATCCAGCGCAGATCGTTGGCGATCTTGGTGAGGGAGACGGCGATGGTCCTGAGCTGCCCCGACGTCTCCACCAGGCCGTCGCGGGCGCCCTGCGCCTCGAAGTGGTCGCGGGCCTCGGTCAGCGGCAGTCCGGTCGTCCGGGCGACCTCCGCGATGACGGCCGCCGAGAAGCCGGCCGGGGTGTTGATGCCGGTGCCCACCGCCGTGCCGCCGAGGGGGAGTTCGGCGAGCCGGGGGAGCGCGGTCCGCAGCCGCTCGACCCCGTACCTCACCTGCGCCGCGTAGCCGCCGAACTCCTGGCCCAGGGTGACCGGGGTGGCGTCCATCAGATGCGTGCGGCCGGACTTCACGACCTTCGCGAATTCGGCCGATTTTCGCTCCAGGGCGGCGGCCAGGTGCTCCAGGGCGGGGATCAGATCGCGGGTGACGGCGCCGGTCGCCGCGATGTGGATGGAGGACGGGAAGACGTCGTTGGACGACTGCGAGGCGTTCACGTGGTCGTTGGGGTGCACCTCCCGGCCCTCGGGCAGCCGCTCCGTGGCGAGGGTGGCGATCACCTCGTTGGTGTTCATGTTGGACGAGGTGCCCGAGCCGGTCTGGAAGACGTCCACGGGGAAGTGCGCGTCCCAGCGCCCCTCCGCGACCTCCTCCGCCGCCGAGGCGATCGCCTCCGCGCGGTCCTCGTCGATCACCCCGAGCCCGGCGTTGACCTTGGCGGCGGCGGCCTTGATCCGGGCCAGGGCCTCGATGTGGGCGCGCTCCAGGCGCTGGCCCGAGACGGGGAAGTTCTCCACCGCCCGCTGGGTCTGGGCCCGCCACTTGGCGTGCGCGGGGACCCGCACCTCGCCCATGGAGTCGTGCTCGATCCGGAAGTCCCCGGCCCGCTCGCTGTCGTTCATCTTCTCCAACCTCCCGCAAAAGTTGAGCACTTGTCTTGTTCGATGTATTCCCAAGGCGCGTACCGGCCAGTAAAAACCGTGGGTAACCCCACTTCCAGGAGGCGCAATGACGCGCACCAGGTACAGATTCCGCCGGCCCGTCGCCGCCGTCGCCACGGCCGCGGCGGTCCTCGGAACGATGATCGCGGCCACCGCTCCCGCCGGCGCGGCCGACACGACCACGGGCACGGGTGCGAGGGCCGCCGCCACCTCCGTACCCCTGCCCCCCGCGCTGGAGACCATCCGGGCGGCCGAGGCGACCAAGATCTACGGAAGCCCCGAGGAGCGCCCGCTCGACCAGCGGAAGAGCGGACTGATCTCGCTCGGCGACAGCGAGATCTCCGGCGAGGGCGTCGGCACCTACGAACCCCCCACCAACGGTCCCGCCAACTGGTGCCACCGCTCGCCCGAGGCCGCCGTCCACCGCACCGGCATCCCCGCCGACCTCACGTTCAACGTGTCCTGCTCCGGCGCGTACACCGGAAACATCAAGGTCGGCGGCTCCAAGCAGTACGCCGACGAACTCGTCCAGAGCGACAGCCTCGCCATCAAGGCCCGCAACACCCGGATCAAGATGGTCCTGCTCGTCGCCGGGGCCAACGACGACCTCCAGTTCGGCCCGGTCATGACCGACTGCGTCACCCGCTACCTGCTGAGCCAGGGCACCTGCGAGCCCAAGTACGCCCCCGGCTGGCAGGCCCGCGTCGACGGACTCGTCCCCAAGGTCGAGCAGACCGTCCGCGACCTCAAGGGCGTCATGCGCGACGCCGGATACGCCGACGGCGACTACAAGCTCGTCCTCATGGGCTACCCGAGCCCGATCGGCCCCGACTTCCGCGACAACCCGAACTTCCCCGGCAAACTGGTCTGCGGCGGCATGGGCTACGACTCCGACACCGTCTGGGGCCGCAACACCGCCGTCCCCGCCTTCGAGCGCGGCATGCGGAAGGCCGCCGCGTCCACCGGCGCCACCTACCTCGACAACTCCCGCCTCTTCCACGGCCACGAGGTCTGCACGGAGGAGCCCTGGGCCCGGGGCCTCTACATCGACCTCTCCAAGCCTGGCCTCCCGGACGAGAACTCGGTCCGCCAGTCCTTCCACCCCAACGCGCGCGGGCACGCCGCCTTCGCGTCCTGCCTCACCCAGCTCTACGCCTCGGGCCTGCGCGAGGCGAGCTGCGCCGACGTGAACTCCACCGGGAAGCCCGCCCTCTTCCCGCTCGCCTGGGACGACGCCTACCGGCCCCTGAGGAACCAGGCGACCGGCAACTGCCTCGACGTCGACGCGGCCGCCAGCGCCAACGGCACCCGGGTCCTCGGCTGGGACTGCCACGACGGCCGCAACCAGACCTGGTGGTACGACTCCGCCCGGCAGACCGTCCACACCGGCCTCACCCAGGACCGCTGCGTGGACGTGCCCGACCTCCAGTACCGCGCCGGCACGGGCCTGATCCTCTGGAACTGCCACGGCGGCGCCAACCAGAAGTTCGTCCGCGACGGCGCCACCCTCCGGCCCGCCGCCGCGACCGGCATGTGCCTCACCCAGGGCGCGGCGAAGGAGCAGATCAGGCTCCGGGCCTGCGACGGCTCCGCGAACCAGAAGTTCGCGTAGCCCGCACCCGGCCGGAAACGCCGCGGCCCCCGTCCGGCGAGGGACGGGGGCCGCGGTCACGGCTCAGCCGAGCTTCAGGCTCGTACGGGCCAGCTCGTACGCCGGGAGCATCGCGCGGTGCTCCTCGGTGTCCGACCCGCCGAGATCGACGACGACCACCCCCCGCGGAGTGGCGACGGCGAAGGCGCGCTCCTCCTTGTCCTCGTCGAAGAGCGTGCTCCGCACCGTGTACGTCGCCTCGACGGCGGGCAGCGCGCCCGCCCTGCCCTCCCGGTACGAGACGGCCGAGCTGGTCTCGTCCCCCTTCACGAAGGCTTCGAGCGCGGCCCGCGCGGACGGCTGCGCTGACCCCTTCTCCACCGTCCACACCCGCAGGAAGCCGATGTGCCCGGCCGGCTTGGCGTCGATCTCGCAGCGCATGACGGCCGGCCCCTGGCGTACGAGGTCCACGAGGTCCGGGTCCGGGTCCGCGGGGAGCTCGACCGCCTTCGGCTTCCAGTCCTTCGCGAGGGAGAAGGAGACCGGCAGCGGGCAGGCCGTCCCCGGCCCGCCGAGGGAGGCCGCGGCGGCGGGCACGTCCGGGGACCCGGCCGCCGAGGGCGTGGCGTCCGACGGCTTCGCGGCGGGCGCCGGCGCCCCCGGGACGGCCTCGGGGCGCGGCTCGGAGCCGCCGCAGCCGGTCAGCAGCGGCCCCGCCACGAGGACGACGGGGACCAGGAGCCGTATCGGAAGTCTCATGATCGGCAGCGTAACCGCCCCCGGCCCCCGCGAGGACGTCAGGAGAGCTTGCCGCCGTAGTCCGGCAGCTTGAAGGTGCGCTCGGCGTGGCCGCCGACCAGGTCGGTGGTGTTGTTGCCGATGTTCGCGATGATCGTGTAGCCCTTGGCCTCGATCTCCGCGCGCTTCTCGGTCTTGTACGCGCTGACCTCGGCGAACAGGTCGGGCAGCGAGCGCACGTACAGGCCGTCGACCGGGTAGCCGGCCTTCTTCAGGTTCCAGTCGGTGAGCGAGTGGATGATCCCGGGCCGTGCGGTGACGAAGAAGACGGCCACCCCGCGCGCGTGGGCGTCCCGGACGAGGGCGCGGACATCGGCGATGGCCGGGGTGGGCAGCTCCCAGAACGGGTGGAAGTCCGTCTCCAGGGAGCTGTTGTCGATGTCGAGGACCAGGGCCTGCTTCTCGCGCCCGGCGTCCTTGACGCGCTCCTCGACGTACGGGCGCGCCTCGGCGACGACGGCCGCCACGTCGCGGCGCCAGGTGGCGTAGTCGATGCCGGCGATCGCGGCGGTCGACACCAGGTGGTCGTTCGGGTCGGAGGCGGTGGCGGCGGACGCGGTGGGCGCGGGCCCGACGACGAGGAACGCGGAGAGGGCCAGCGCGGCGGCGGATCCGGCGGCGGCGCGCCCGCGGAGGGGGGTGGAGGGCATGGGGGCTCCCGAGAGGTCGACCAATGCGGACTGATCGGTGGGTGCTGCTCAGTGCTTGTCATGCTCGCGCCCCATACTGACGGGTAGGCGACGGGAGGACTACCGGTCGGTAGCGACTTTCTGGCCCGACGGCGTCCGGGCGCGCGGATAACCCCCCGGTTCCGACGGCACCCGGTTCCGACGCCCCCCCGGTCCCGACGGCACCCGGTCCCGACGCCCCCCCGGTCCCGACGGCACCCGGCTCCGCCGACGCCCCCGACCTCCACGGTGTCCGGACACGCCGACGCCCCCGGTCCGAAGGGAGCGGGGGCGTCGGCGGGGTGACGCGGGATCAGGCCAGACCGGGGCCCCGCACCGGGATGTGCGTGAACGTCGGCTCCGGCGCCGGGTTCTGGAAGAAGTCGTTGCCCTTGTCGTCCACCACGATGAACGCCGGGAAGTCCTCGACCTCGATCTTCCAGACCGCCTCCATGCCGAGCTCCTCGTACTCGACGACCTCGACCTTCTTGATGCAGTCCTGCGCGAGCCGCGCCGCCGGGCCGCCGATCGAGCCGAGGTAGAAGCCGCCGTGGCCGCCGCACGCGTCCGTGACCTGCTTCGAGCGGTTGCCCTTGGCCAGCATGACCTTCGAGCCGCCCGCCGCCTGGAACTGCTCCACGTACGAGTCCATGCGGCCGGCCGTCGTCGGGCCGAAGGAGCCGGAGGCGTAGCCCTCGGGGGTCTTCGCCGGGCCCGCGTAGTACACCGGGTGGTCCTTCAGGTACTGCGGCATCTCCTCGCCCGCGTCCAGGCGCTCCTTGATCTTGGCGTGCGCGATGTCGCGCGCCACGACCAGCGGGCCGGTGAGCGAGAGGCGGGTCTTGACCGGGTACTTGGTCAGCTCGGCGAGGATCTCGTCCATCGGCTGGTTGAGGTCGATCCGCACCACGTCGGAGGCCTCGTCGAGGTGCTCGTCGGTGGTCTCCGGCAGGAAGCGCGCCGGGTCCGTCTCCAGCTGCTCCAGGAAGACGCCCTCGGCCGTGATCTTCGCGACCGCCTGGCGGTCGGCCGAGCAGGAGACGGCGATGGCGACGGGCAGCGAGGCGCCGTGGCGGGGGAGACGGACGACGCGCACGTCGTGGCAGAAGTACTTGCCGCCGAACTGGGCGCCGATGCCGATCTTCTGCGTCAGCTCGAAGACCTTCTCCTCCAGCTCCTTGTCGCGGAAGCCGTGGCCGGTCTCGGCCGAGCCCTCGGTGGGCAGCTCGTCCAGGTAGTGCGCGGAGGCGTACTTCGCGGTCTTCAGGGCGAACTCGGCGCTGGTGCCGCCGACGACGATCGCCAGGTGGTACGGCGGGCAGGCGGCCGTGCCGAGCGAGCGGATCTTCTCCTCCAGGAACTTCATCATGGAGGCCTCGTTGAGGACCGCCTTGGTCTCCTGGTAGAGGAAGGACTTGTTGGCGGAGCCGCCGCCCTTGGCCATGAAGAGGAACTTGTACGCGCCGCCGTCGGTCGCGTACAGCTCGATCTGCGCGGGCAGGTTCGAGCCGGTGTTCTTCTCCTCCCACATGGTCACCGGGGCCATCTGCGAGTACCGCAGGTTGAGCTTGGTGTACGCGTCGTAGACGCCCTTGGACAGGGCCTCCTCGTCGCGGCCGGAGGTCAGCACGTTCTGGCCGCGCTTGCCCATGACGATCGCGGTGCCGGTGTCCTGGCACATCGGGAGGACGCCGGCGGCGGCGATGTTCGCGTTCTTGAGGAGGTCGAGCGCGACGAACTTGTCGTTGCCCGAGGCCTCCGGGTCGTCGATGATCCGGCGCAGCTGGGCCAGGTGGGCCGGGCGCAGGAAGTGCTGGATGTCGTGGATCGCCTCGGCGGCCAGCCGCCGCAGCGCCTCCGGCTCGACCTTGAGGAACGTACGCCCGTCGGCCTCGAAGGTCGAGACGCCTTCGGCGGTCACCAGGCGGTAGGGCGTGGTGTCCTCTCCCAGGGGGAGCAGATCGGAGTACGAAAACTCTGGCATGACGGCGGTCATTCCTCACTCGGCGGGCGACGGCGCCGCCTCCATTGGCAACGCGCCCTCCAGCGTAGAACGCCCCCGTTCCGCCGATCCTGTGAGGTAAGGCTCACTTGGTACGGGCCGGCCGGATCCGGCCCCGTCCACAGGTCCCGGCCCCGCCCCCTGGTCGCGATCTATCGCGTTTCGCTAGGCTGGCTCCGTGGACCTCGAAAAGCAGCCCGAACCCGAGAAGCAGCCGCAGCCGCAGCGGTCGGCCGCCCCCGCCGAGACCGCCCCCGCGGAGCCCGCCTTCGCCGATCCGCGGGGCGCGCTGCGGGCCTCGGACGCGGACCGGGACCGGATCGCCGACATCCTCGGGGACGCCCTGGCCGAGGGGCGGCTCGACGCCGAGGAGCACTCGGACCGGATCGACGCGGTCTACCGGGCCAAGACGGTCGGGGAGCTGGAGCCGATCGTCCGCGACCTGCCGGCCGCCCGGACCTCCCGGCCGGAGCCCGAGCCGGCCTACTCCTACGGCCCCGACGACCAGGAGGGGACCCCGGACAACCTGGTGGCGATCTTCTCCAGCACCACCCGCAAGGGCCGCTGGCGGGTGAGCCGCCGGACGAACGCCTTCGCGCTCTTCGGCAACATCGAGATCGACCTGACCGAGGCGATCTTCGCCCAGCGCCTGACCACGATCAACGCCACCTCCATCTTCGGCAACGTCGAGGTGCGGGTCCCGGAGAACATCAGCCTGCGCGGCAACGGCAGCGGGATCTTCGGCAACTTCGAGGTCGTGACGCTGGAGGGCGTCGACCCGCAGGCCCCGGTCGTCGTCATCAACGGCTACTCGGTCTTCGGGAACGTCGAGGCGAGGCCCAAGCGCGGCAAGTGGATCACGGACCTCCAGAGCAGGATGCGCAAGCACCTCGGCCACTGACGACGGGTCCGCGCGCGGGCGACCGACCCGGCGGGCGACCGGAATTCGCCGTCGGGCATCCGCAGTGCGGAACGGCGCGGCACCCAGTGCATAGGCGCGCGCACAGCGGGTAAGGCTCGTGGCATCGCCTCTCGCTCGCGAAGCCGTCGTCAGTCGTCAGGAGTAGACCGTGCTGCAACTGCCGCATCAGCCCCTCCAGGCCGTCGCCGTTCCTCCCGCCCGCACCCCGGCCCGCGAGGACGAGGGCGGCCCGTGGCACGCGGAGGCGGTGTGCCGCCGCGACGAGGCAGGACTCTTCTTCGCTCCCTCCAAGGAGCCGACGGCCGCGCGCCTCGCCCGCGAGGAGGCCGCCAAGCGGGTCTGCGCGCGGTGTCCGGTGATGGTCGAGTGCCGCGAGCACGCGCTGCTCCAGCCCGAGCCGTACGGGGTGTGGGGCGGGCTCACGGCGGCGGAGCGCCGCGTCGTCCTCGCCCGGCGCCGGCGGCGCGAGGTGGAGCTGAGGAAGGCGGCCGCGACGGAGCGGATCGCCCAGGCGGGCTGACGGAGGCGCGGAGGCACGGAGCCCGGACGCCGGGGCCGGACGAGACCGGGGCAGGACGGGACCGGGGCAGGACGGGACCGGGGCAGGACGGGACCGGGGCCGGACGCGGGACCTCCGCCGGTCCGTACGTACGCAGAAGGGCGCCCCCACCGCACATGGGGGGCGCCCTCTTCCGTGTCGTCCGGCGGGCGGGTGCCCGCCCGCGCCTACTTGGCGCGGTCGAAGTCGATCTTGCTGTACGCGCGCAGCTTCGAGAGCCGGTGCGTGGAGTCGATCTGGCGGATCGTGCCGGACTTCGAGCGCATCACGAGGGACTGCGTGGTCGCCGTCTCGGCGCGGTACCGCACTCCGCGCAGCAGCTCGCCGTCCGTGATGCCGGTCGCGACGAAGAAGACGTTGTCGCCGCTGACCAGGTCGTCCGTGGAGAGCACCCGGTCCAGGTCGTGACCCGCGTCGAGCGCCTTCTGCCGCTCGGCGTCGTCCTTCGGCCACAGCTTGCCCTGGATCACGCCGCCGAGGCACTTGATGGCGCAGGCGGAGATGATGCCCTCGGGGGTGCCGCCGATGCCCATGAGCATGTCGACGCCGGTGCCCTCGCGGACGGCCATGATCGAACCGGCGACGTCGCCGTCCGAGATGAACTTGATCCGGGCCCCGGTCTCGCGGATCTCCTTGACGATGCCCTCGTGGCGGGGGCGGTCCAGGATGACGACCGTGATGTCCTCGGGCGAGGAGTTCTTCGCCTTGGCGACCCGGCGGATGTTGACCGAGACGGGGGCGTCGATGTCGACGAAGTCGGCGGCCTCCGGGCCGGTGACCAGCTTGTCCATGTAGAAGACCGCGGACGGGTCGAACATGGTGCCGCGGTCGGCGGCGGCCAGGACGGCGATCGCGTTCGGCATGCCCTTGGCATTGAGCGTGGTGCCGTCGATCGGGTCGACGGCGATGTCGACCTCGGCGCCGGTGCCGTCGCCGACCCGCTCGCCGTTGAACAGCATCGGCGCTTCGTCCTTCTCTCCCTCGCCGATGACGACGACGCCGTCCATCGAGACGGTGGAGATCAGGGTCCGCATGGCGTTGACCGCCGCGCCGTCCGCGCCGATCTTGTCGCCCCGGCCGACCCAGCGTCCGGCGGCCATGGCGGCGGCCTCGGTGACGCGCACCAGTTCGAGGGCGAGGTTGCGGTCGGGGGCCTCCGGAGAGACCTCCAGTTCGGGCGGGAGGGTGTGCTCGGTCATCGTTGCGCACCTTTCTGTACGGCGACGGCCGGAAATCTGTACGGCGACGGCCGGAGAATACGAGGGTGCTGCGACTCTATCGTCAGGTCGACAAATTGAGCAGAGGGGCCCACGTATGAGCGCGGGACCGTGATGCGACCATGGGGGGCGTGGCAGGTATGCGAGGCAGGCAGACGGTACGCGGGATGTTCCAGTCCCTCGGTGTGATCATGGTCGCCGCGGGCGTGATGTATCTCTTCATCCCGCACGACGAGCACGCGGACCCGGTGAAGGCGAAGGACTACCGGGTCGAGCTCCTGACGGCCCAGCGGGCGGCGCCGTACCCGGTGCTGGCCCCCCAGGGCCTCGGCGACGGCTGGAAGGCGACGGTCGTCTCGTACAAGCGCGAGAACTCCGACGCCTGGCAGCTCGGCTTCCTCTCCCCGGACACCCAGTACGTGGCGATCCACCAGTCGACGGCGGAGCCGCGCACGTTCGCGCCCAAGGTGAGCCAGGGCGCGAAGGACACCGGGAAGACCGAGACGGTGGCCGGCCAGGTCTGGCAGCGCTGGGAGGGCCCGAAGTACGACGCGCTCGTACGGACGGAGGGCGGCGCGACGACGGTGGTGACCGGCACGGCGTCCTTCGAGCGGCTGACCGAGATGGCGGGCTCGCTGCGGGCGCAGAAGGTCTGACGGACGCGGCGGTACGGGGAGGGCCCCGCACTCCATGAGTGCGGGGCCCTTTCCGTGTCCGCGGCCGGCCGTCGCGCGGCCGGTCACCGGTCTCAGACGGTGGTGACGACCTCGTCGAAGGAGAGGCGCGGGGAGCGCGGGAACCAGGCGTCCTCGCCCGGCCTGCCGATGTTGACGACCATCAGCGGGGTGTGGTCGGCGTCGAGGAACTCCTTCTGGACGCCGGCGAAGTCCAGGCCGGTCATCGGGCCGGCGGCCAGGCCGGCGGCGCGGACGCCGACGATGAAGTACGCGGCCTGGAGGGCGGCGTTCAGCAGGGCGGACTGCTCGCGGACCGGGCGCTCGCCGAAGAACATGTCCTTGGCCTGCGGGAAGTGCGGGAGCAGCGCCGGCAGGTCCTCGTGGAACTCGTTGTCGGCGGAGAGGATCGCGACGAGCGGGGCGGCGGCGGTCTTGGGCCGGTTGCCCTCGGCCATGTGCTTGACCAGGCGCTCGCGGGCCTCGGGGGAGCGGACCAGGGTGATGCGCAGCGGGGTCTGGTTGAAGGCGGTGGGGCCGTACTTCACCAGGTCGTATATCGCCTGGACCTGCTCGTCGGTCACCGGCTCGTCGGTGAACGTGTTGGCGGTGCGGGCCTCGCGGAAGAGGAGGTCCTGGGCGGCGGGGTCAAGGGCGAGAGACATGCTGCGTACCTTCCGGACTGCACAAACTGCACAAGGTGGGGGTCGCTCGTACAAAGTTCAAGCGATGTCCTCGACAGTACGCCCGTGATTGGTGAAAGTTCAACTATCTCATCCGGATAGTGATCCGGTTCACTCCTGAGTCTACGCCAGGCCGGGGACGCCCCGGAGCGTCACTTCCCGTCGCCCCCGGAGGCCCCGTCCTCCCCTTCCGCGTCCGCCGCGTCCGCCGCGTCCGCCGCCAGTGCGGCGTCCAGGCGGGCCCGGGCGCCCTCCAGGCGGAGCCGGCAGACCTTCGCCAGCTCCTCGCCGCGCTCCCAGAGCGCGAGGGAGTCCTCCAGGGTGGTCCCGCCCGCTTCGAGCCGCCGGACGACCTCGATCAGCTCGTCCCGCGCCTGCTCGTACCCGAGGGCGGTCCCGTCCGTACCCGTACCCGTATCCGTGCCCGCTGCCATGTCCGTCCTTCCGTCGATGTGGTGATCTGTGGGGGCCCTCGGGCCGCTCAGCCGGAGTCGGCCACGCGCCGCACCGTGAACTCGCCCTCCGCGACCCGGGCCCGCAGCTCCTCGTCCCCGGCGACCTCGCCGGGGGAGCGGACCACCGTGCCGTCCGCCCGCTGGAGCACCGCGTACCCCCGCTCAAGGGTCGCGGCGGGGGAGAGCGCGCGGACCCGCGCCCGCGTGTGCGAGAGCTCCGAGTCGGCCCGGTCGAGGAGATGGCCGAGGACCCGTCGGCTCCGGGCGAGCAGCGCGGACACCTCGTCCTCGCGCACCTCGACCATCCGCAGCGGCTGCTCCATGACGGGCCGCGCGAGCGCGTGCGCCAGGCCGCGCTCCTCCCGGTCCAGGAGCCCCTGCACGGTCCGCAGCGCCCGGTCCCGGAGGCCGCGCACCCGGTCGAGCTCCTCGCCGACGTCCGGGACGACCTTCTTGGCCGCGTCCGTCGGCGTCGAGGCGCGCAGGTCGGCCACCAGGTCGAGCAGCGGGGAGTCCGGCTCGTGCCCGATCGCGGAGACCACCGGCGTGCGGCAGTCGGCCACGGCCCGGACGAGCTGCTCGTCCGAGAACGGCAGCAGGTCCTCGACGCTGCCGCCGCCCCGGGCCACGACGATCACGTCCACGTCCTCGTCCGCGTCGAGCTCCCGGACCGCCTGGACGACCTGCGGGACGGCCTTCACGCCCTGCACCGCGACGTTGCGCACCTCGAAGGCGACGGCGGGCCAGCGGCGGCGCGCGTTCTCCAGGACGTCCCGCTCCGCCGCCGACGCGCGGCCGCAGACGAGGCCGATCCGGCGCGGCAGGAACGGCAGCGGCTTCTTCCGGTCAAGCGCGAACAACCCCTCGGCGGCCAGGGTCCGCTTCAGCTGTTCGAGCCGGGCGAGCAGCTCCCCGATCCCGACCGGCTTGATCTCGGCGGCCCGCAGCGAGAGCTGCCCGCGCGGCGCGTACCACTCGGGCTTGGCGTGCACGACGACCCTGGCCCCCTCCGACACGACGTCCGCGACCGCGTCGAAGACCTGCCGGTAGCAGGTGACGCCGACGGAGACGTCGTACGAGGGGTCCCGCAGCGTCAGGAAGACGACCCCGGCACCGGGGCGCCGCGACAGCTGCGTGATCTGCCCCTCGACCCAGATCGCCCCGAGCCGGTCGATCCAGCCCCCGATCAGCCGGGAGACCTCACCGACGGGGAGCGGCGTTTCGGCGGAGGTAGTCAGAGCCATGGACCGAGCGTAACGGCGCGGTACGACAACGTCAGGACGGCGGTGTCGGGGCGGCGGTGTTGGGGCAGTGGTGTCGGGGCGGCGGCGTCGGGACGGCGAGGTCGGGATGGCGGTGTCGGAGCGGCGGCGTCGGGACGGCGAGGTCGGGACGGCAGTGTCGGGACGGCGATGTCAGAGCGGCGAAGTCGGGGCGGCGAGGGCGGGACGGCGGGGAGGCCCTTCCGGCGCCGTCACCTCACCGGCGCCCGCCGGGTCCCCTGGACCGCCAGCACCACCAGGCCGATGCCGAGCCACACCACGCCCACCACCTGCGCGGCCACCGAGGCCTCGACGATCACCGCGACCAGGATCGCGGCGCCGACGACCGGCGCCACCACGTGCTTCAGCACGTTCGGCGGCCCCTCCGCCCTGCGTACGGCGAACCAGCCCACCACGCTCGCGTGCAGCAGTACGAAGGCGGTGAGCGCGCCGACGTCGACGACCGACACCAGGTGGTCGAGGCCGTCGTCCCGCCGCGCCGCCCACACCGCCGCGACCATCGTCACCGTGGCGGACACGAGCAGCGCCACGCGCGGCACGCCCCCGTCCGTACGGGCCAGCAGGTGCGGCAGCCGCCGGTCGCGGCCCATCGCGAAGAGCAGCCGCCCGCCGGCCGCCTGCCCCGCGAGCGCAGCGAAGGCCGCGCCGATCGCCTTGGAGGCGGCCACCAGGTCGTGCAGCCAGTCGCCGACCGAGGTGTCCACGGCGTCGTAGAAGGCGGAGCCCTGCCTGCCGGGGTCGGCGGCGAGCTCGGCCGAGGAGACGGGTTCGAGCAGCGCCACCAGCCAGGTCTGCGCCACGAAGAGCACGCCCGCGAGCGCCAGGCAGAACAGCAGCGCCCGCGCCACCTTCGCCGAGCCGCCGGTGACCTCCTCCGCGAAGGAGGCGATCGCGTCGAAGCCCAGGTAGGAGAGGACGGCGACCGAGACCGCGCCGATCACCGCGGCGAGCGAGAACGACGCGTCGCCGGTCAGCGGCGACCACCAGTCGCGTCGCGCCCCGTCCCGTACGAGCACCACCACGGCCGAGGCGACGAAGACGAGGAGGACGACGATCTCCATGGCGAGCACCGCGAAGCCGACGCGGGCCGCCGCCCGGACGCCCCACAGGTTGAGCAGGGTGGTGAGGACCACGGCGATCCCGGTCCACACCCACCGGTCGACCGCCGGGACGAGCGCCTCCATGGCGATGCCCGCGAAGAGGTAGGCGACGGCCGGGATCAGGAGGTAGTCGAGCATCGCCATCCATCCGGCGACGAAGCCCGGCCCCTCCCCGAGGCCCTTGCGCGCGTACGTGAAGACGGAACCGGCCTGCGGGGCGACCCGCACCATCTGGGCGTAGCTGAACGCCGTGAACGCCATGGCGACCGTCGCCACCACGTACACCAGGGCGACCGCCCCGTGGGACTTGGCGTCGAGCGTCCCGAAGACGCCGACCGGCGCCATGGGCGCGATGAAGAGCAGCCCGTAGACGACCAGGTCGCGGAACCCGAGGTTCCGTCGGAGCCCCGTGTGGTCCGTACCGCCGCCACCGTCGCCGTTCCCGCCCGCCGCCACCTGCGATTCCTCGGCCATGAGGTCAGTTTCGGCCACGAGGGCGACCGAATCGCTGAGCGACGCGGCGGTGGTGCCGCGGGCCCGTCCGCGCGCCCGCCGACGCGGCGTTCCCCGGTGGGACACGGCGACGCGGGCGCACGGGCGCGGCGTCCCCTGGTGGGACACGGCGACGCGGGCGCACGCGGGGGCGGCGTTCCCCGGTGGGACACGCCGACGCGGGCGCGCGGGGGCGCGGCCTTACGATGGGACGCATGACTGCAACGCCCGCGCCGACGCCCGATTCCGCCTCCGCGACGAACCGCCCGAAGCGTGTCCTGCTCGCCGCTCCCCGCGGCTACTGCGCGGGCGTGGACCGTGCCGTGATCGCGGTGGAGAAGGCCCTGGAGCAGTACGGGGCCCCGATCTACGTCCGGCACGAGATCGTCCACAACAAGTACGTCGTCCAGACCCTGGAGCGGAAGGGCGCGATCTTCGTCGACCAGGCGACCGAGGTGCCGCCGGGCAACATCGTGATGTTCTCCGCGCACGGCGTCGCCCCGACCGTCCACGAGGAGGCCCGGCAGGGCCGGCTCGCGACCATCGACGCCACCTGCCCGCTGGTCACCAAGGTCCACAAGGAGGCCGTGCGCTTCGCCAAGGAGGACTTCGACATCCTCCTCATCGGCCACGAGGGCCACGAGGAGGTCATCGGCACCTCCGGCGAGGCCCCGGACCACATCCAGCTGGTCGACGGCCCCGAGGACGTCGCCAAGATCGAGGTCCGCGACCCCTCCCGGGTCGTCTGGCTCTCCCAGACCACGCTGTCGGTCGACGAGACGATGGAGACGGTCGACGCGCTGAAGGAGAAGTTCCCGCAGCTCATCTCCCCGCCGTCGGACGACATCTGCTACGCCACGCAGAACCGCCAGACCGCGATCAAGGAGCTGGCCGGCCAGGCCGACCTGGTGATCGTCGTCGGCTCGAAGAACTCCTCCAACTCGATCCGCATGGTCGAGGTCGCCAAGCAGGCCGGCGTGCCCGCCGCGTACCTCGTCGACTTCGCGAGCGAGATCGACGAGGCCTGGCTGGAGGGCGTGACCAGCGTCGGCCTCTCCTCCGGCGCCTCCGTCCCGGACGTCCTGGTGCAGGAGGTCCTGGAGTGGCTGGCCGAGCGGGGCTACGCGGACGTCGAGATCGTCAAGACGGCCGACGAGTCCCTGACCTTCTCGCTCCCCAAGGAGCTCCGCAACAAGGACCTGAGGGCCGTGGCCGAGAGGCTCGGCGCGGCCGAGTAGCGGGCCGGGCGGAGAAGCGGCGGTACGCCGACCGGTGAGTCGAGCGGCCGAGCGGTGACCTGTTTGGTGAGCCGGGCGGCCGAGCGGTGACCTGTTTGGTGAGCCGAGCGGCCGAGCGGTGACCCGTCCGGTGACGAGGCGCCCCACCCCCTTGCGGTCTTACGGTCCCTTACGGTGGGTCCATGAACGTCTTCGGAGTGGACATCGGCGGCTCGGGCATCAAGGGCGCTCCCGTGGACCTGGAGCGAGGCGCGCTCACCGAGGAGCGCCACAAGGTACTGACCCCGCAGCCCGCCACACCCGACGGTGTGGCGGGCTGCGTCGCGGAGGTCGTGGCGCACTTCGGCTGGACGGGACCGGTGGGGTTGACCTTCCCCGGCGTGGTGACGGGCTCCACGATCCGTACGGCCGCGAACGTCGACAAGTCCTGGATCGACGTCGACGCGGGCGCGCTCATCGGCGAACGCATCGGGGGCCTCCCCGTGACCGTCCTGAACGACGCGGACGCGGCCGGGATCGCGGAGATGACCTTCGGCGCGGGCCGGGGCCGCAAGGGCACGGTGATCATGCTGACCCTGGGCACGGGCATCGGCTCGGCCCTCTTCGTCGACGGCCGGCTCGTCCCGAACACGGAGCTGGGGCACCTGGAGCTCAAGGGCCACGACGCGGAGAAGCGGGCCTCGACGAAGGCCAAGGAGGACGAGGACCTCAGCTGGGAGCACTGGGCGACCAAGCGGGTGCAGAAGTACCTCGCGCACGTGGAGATGCTGTTCTCGCCGGAGCTCTTCATCATCGGCGGCGGCGTCAGCCGCAAGGCGGACAGGTTCCTGCCGCTGATTGAGGGGATCCGGGCGGAGATCGTCCCGGCGGAGCTCCAGAACAACGCGGGGATCGTGGGGGCGGCGATGGCGGCGGGCGGGAAGTAGGGAGGGGCTCCGGGCCCGGTGGTTCACCGGGCCTTGGCGGCCTTCGTGGCCTTGGCGGCCTTCGTGGCCTTGGCGGCCTTGGCCGCTTTGGCTGCCTTCGCGACGGGGTCCGCGGCCCCGATGGCTCCGACGGTCCCGGAGGTCCCGGTGGCGGTCCGGGTCCGCTGCTGCCGCCGCCCCATGTCCCGCACCTTCCGGACGCTGGCGATGAGGCCGGCGACCAGGGTGCCGCCGTACAGCCACCCGGCGTGCACGGCGAGGGCGGTCACGACGGCCATGGCCTGGCCGCCGAGGCCGCCGGTGCCGCCCGCGATGGGGAGGACGCCGACGGCGAAGGCGATGGGGACGGCGATGGGGGCGGTGACCAGGTCGGCGGTGCGGACCCAGAGCGCGGTCAGGGCGCTGACCGGCAGGAACAGCAGCCCGTAGGCGACGGGGGAACCGTCGAGGAGCAGCAGGTCGAGGAAGCCGGTCACCAGCATGACGGCGGAGGCGAAGAGCCCGGCGCCGAGCCCGGTGAGGCGGGGCGCGGGCAGCCGCCGCAGGGCGAGGACGACGGGGGGCACGGGCCGGCCGCCGGGCCGCCGGCCGGGGGCGGGCCCCGGGGCGCGGCCGGGAGCACGTCCGGGAGCGCCCGGCGCCGCGGCCCGCTCGACGCGGGCGCCGCCGGGTGTCCGCCCGGTCCTGCCGGTCACGCGGTACACGGCGGCGCCCTCCACGAGCGGGCCGGAGGGCGCGGCGGGTGCGGCGGGCGGCGGGGCGGCGGCCGGCGAACCGGCCGATTTCGGCCGTCGGCGCCCCTGGGGCTGGCTTGTCCTGTGCTGCTCCACCCGACCAACGTAGGTCGGGAGGGGGCGGGAACCGGGTCCGGGACACGCCCTTTGGGTGACCTTGCCCCCGAGATCGACCGAAGGTCGGCGTCACTGGCCGGTTCGGCCCGCCCGTAAACTGGGGGATCGGCCCACCATCCACACTTCAGGAAGTCGCCACCGTGTCGCTCACGATCGGAATCGTCGGTCTGCCGAATGTCGGCAAGTCGACCCTGTTCAACGCCCTGACCAAGAACGACGTGCTGGCGGCCAACTACCCGTTCGCCACGATCGAGCCCAACGTCGGCGTCGTCGGCGTCCCCGACGCCCGCCTGACCAAGCTCGCGGAGATCTTCAGCTCGCAGCGCGTCCTCCCGGCGACGGTCGACTTCGTCGACATCGCGGGCATCGTGCGCGGCGCGAGCGAGGGCGAGGGCCTGGGCAACAAGTTCCTGGCGAACATCCGCGAGTCGGACGCGATCTGCCAGGTCATCCGCGCCTTCAAGGACGAGAACGTCGTGCACGTCGACGGCAAGGTCTCGCCGAAGGACGACATCGAGACGATCAACACGGAGCTGATCCTCGCGGACCTCCAGACGATCGAGAAGGTCCTGCCGCGCCTCCAGAAGGAGTCCCGGATCAAGAAGGACGTGGCGCCGAAGGTCGCCGCGGTCGAGGCGGCGCAGGCGATCCTGGAGAAGGGCGACACCCTCTTCTCGCAGGGCATCGTCCAGGGCTCGGAGAAGGCGGAGCTCCTCCACGACCTGCACCTGCTCACCACGAAGCCGTTCCTCTACGTCTTCAACGTGGACGAGGACGAGCTGACGGACGACGCCTTCAAGGCCGAGCAGAGCGCCCTGGTGGCCCCGGCGGAGGCGATCTTCCTGAACGCCAAGCTGGAGCAGGACCTCGCCGAGCTCGACGAGGAGGACGCCATGGAGCTCCTCCAGTCCGTCGGCGCCGAGGAGCCCGGCCTCGCCACCCTCGCCCGCGTCGGCTTCGACACCCTCGGCCTCCAGACCTACCTGACGGCCGGCCCCAAGGAGTCCCGCGCCTGGACGATCAAGAAGGGCGCCACGGCCCCCGAGGCGGCCGGCGTCATCCACACGGACTTCCAGAAGGGCTTCATCAAGGCCGAGGTCATCTCCTTCACCGACCTCGTCGAAACGGGCTCGGTCGCCGACGCCCGCGCGGCGGGCAAGGCGCGCATGGAGGGCAAGGAGTACGTGATGCAGGACGGGGACGTGGTGGAGTTCCGCTTCAACGTCTGACACGTCCGGCGAAAGGCCGTCCGACCTGCGATGGAGCGGGTCGGACGGCCTTTTCGTTCCGCGCGGGGGGCTCGGCGTGCTGACTGCTTCACCGTGTTGCGGCCTCTCGGTGTCAAGTTCGAGTCACGTCCCGGGTCCCGGGGTATGTGAAAGCCGCTGATGGCGCTGGTGGGTCCCCGGTCGAGGTTCCCGTGGGCATGCTGTCGCGGTGAGTGAATCCTCGGACGAGTGGCAGGCTTGGTCGAGCGGTCTGGACGCGCGTGGAAGGGCGACGGCCGAGTCGCTGCGCGCCCGGTTCGAAGCGCTCGGCGCGGCCGATGCCGGTGACTGGGCCAAGTCGGAGATCCGTGAGGGTCTTCCGCACCTCGCGCGGTTCGTGCTGCTGCGAAGTCTGTGGCGCGGTCCGATCGGCGGTTGGGCCGATCCGGATGCCTTCGATCGGCTTCCGGCCGCCCAGCGGCTCCTCGCTGCCGGGGCGGACGAGGAAGATCTCGTTCGGCTGGCGCGAGCGGTCGCCTACGAGGCGGTGTTCGCAACGCTCGATGAGCTCGACTCCGGAAGTGATGCGAAGGTATCGGGCGTCGATGTCGGCTGGCTCGTCATGGAGTCGGCCGAAGACGGCGCTCCGACCGGGCGGGCCCTCTCGGGTCTGCACGAAGACCTCTCGACCATGGATCCGAGCGGACGCGATGGGGCGGACCTGTGGCAGTAGCCCTGGCGCAGGGTCCGTAACGCATTCCGATGTCCTCGCTGTTCGTGGCGGCGAGGGCATCGGTTCCTCCGGGGGAAGTCGGAGTGAAGGGCCGGCACCTGGCGTGCGGACTCCATGGAGCCGCAGTCACGTGGCTGTTGCTAGAGCCTGGTCCAGCCGTTGGCGAAGTCGCACCGGAGGTCCGTCCAGCGGTGCTGCTCGGCGGGGGTGTAGCTGGGGCGGTCGTGGAGGTGGGGCAGGGCGTCGACCCATTGGTCCCAGAGGCCGCCGGGTCGGATGAAGCGGTCGGCGTGACGGGTGCCGAGGTGGGCGTCGAGGCGGAGGAGGGCGCCGAGGGCTGCGGGCTGGTCGTAGCGCAGGTCGGTGCGGGGGAGGTAGTGGTCGAGGTAGGCGGTGAGGATCTCGGCGTCCGCGTGGGTACCGAAGCGGGCCAGGGCGAAGCAGTAGGCGCCGCCGGAGTAGCAGACCTCGCTGGCCAGGAGCAGGTCGCCGATGCGTTCGCGGAACCGTTCGCGGCGGTCGATGCCGATCAGCCAGGCGGCGGTGAGGCGTGAGCGCCACTCGTAGCCGAGGAGGGCTTCCAGTTCCTCGTCGGTGATCGCGGCGGCGTCATTCAGCAGGTGTCGGGTGAAGCGGGTGGTGTGCCACCACCGGGGACTCAGGAAGCGCCCGCCGCCCAGTACGAGGTAGCGCGGGATGCCCCCGTACATCCTCGTCACATAGTCCTTGACCACATGGCCGTATCCGATCTCCTCGGGGCGCTGGAACGGCATCGGTCACCTCTCCGGGTACAGGTCGGTACGGTCGATCCAGGTGGGGCGACGAAGACGTCGTCGCCGGTGGGGGCTTCGGAGGCTTCCAGCAGGGACCAGGTGCGGGACTCCTCGACCAGGTGCTCCCAGGGCGCGGTCCAGTCGAGTTCCCAGTTCAGGGCAGGGCCGGAGGCGCCGTATGTGTCGCAGGCGTCCACTCGCCAGAACTGGGAGTAGAGGATCACCTGGGCGTGGTCGGCCAGGTCGTTGATGATCTCGGTGAAGTGGGCTGAAGGCCGGCCGGGGGCGTTGTCCGCAGCGGTGGGTCGTAGGCGCGCGGTGAGCGGAGGGGCGACAGGGGGGCGGGCGCCGAGAGAAGGTGGTCCGTCGCTGAGGGTGGGGATGGCGTCGGAGCCGATGCCGATCAGTACTGCGCGGGCGTCGTACGACGGGCCGGTCGAGTCGTCGAGTTGCTGGATCAGTCTCTCGATGTGGGTGGTCATGAGTGGGCCCGGCGCCAGAAGGTGGGCAGCCACCAGCAGAGCACCGAGCTGTCGTCGGGCCACGGGGCGCGGTCCTCGGCCGTCCAGTCCTCGAAGGAGTCGCGCGTCAGGTCGACGGGGCGCCAGGCGGGGTCGAGCGGTTCGTCCTCGGCCGGCGGGCGGACGTGCCGAAGGCCTCGTTCGTCGCAGGCGCCGAAGTCCTGGTAGTTGCGCTGGGCCTCGATCAGGGAGACCTTGTTCGCCCCTCCGGCCCTGGCCGGCCAGCGGAACTGGACCCCGTCGTCCTCCCAGAAGCAGACGGGGCAGATCTCGTACGAGCCGGGCATCGCGTCCAGTACGCGGTGCCCGCAGCACGGGCAGGGGTGGGAATCGCTCACCCGTGCAGTCTCCTTGCGAACCTCGCCGGGGTGCCAGGGATTTCTCCGCCCCGGCACCGCCGGACGGTCCGCAGGACACCCGTGGGCGGCCGCCGGCTGTTCGCCGGCCTCTCCGCGGTCCGTGTCGTGAGTGGCCGCGGTTCCGTACGGGCGGGTGCATTCGTGGGGTGAGGATCTAGCCTGGGCGGGTGGAGAGCGGAGGCGTGGGTGTGGAGCCGGGCGGGGAGTGGGGATGGCCGGACCGGAGTCTGCTCGGGGTGCTGCCCGCTCCCGCGCGGGCCGAACTGCTCGGTCTGGGGTCGGAGTTGACGTTCGGATCCGGTGGTGTGCTTCTTACCGAGGGCGCCACGGACCGGCATCTGTACGTGATCCTCAGCGGGTTCGCCAAGGTCACCGCGACCGTGGAGAACGGGCAGGAGTCGCTGCTCGCCGTCCGGGTCGGCGGTGACAGCGTGGGGGAGATGGCGGCGCTCGACGGGGCGCCGCGGTCGGCCGGGGTGGTGGCCTGCGGGCCGCTGCGGGCGAGGGTGATCGGGCCCGACGCCCTGCGCGGGCTCATGATGCGGCGGCCCGAGGTGGCCATGGCGCTGACCCGGATCGTGGCCGACCGGCTGCGCTGGGCCAATCGGCGGCGGCTCGATTTCCGGGGCTACACGGTCAAGGTGCGCCTCGCCCGGCTGCTGGTGGAACTGGCCGTCGCGTACGGCCGTCCCCGGTCGGGCGGCGGCCACGTGATCGGCTTCCAGCTCACCCAGCCCGAACTCGCCGCCCTCACCGGCGCCGCCGAGACCACCGTCCACAAGGGGCTGCGCGAGCTGCGGGACGAGGGGCTGCTCGGTACCGGATACCGCACGACCACCGTGCACGACCTCGCCCGGCTCGCCCGGGTCGCCGAACTCGCCGAGCCCGTGGTGCCGCCCGCCCCGCGCCGGCCCCGGGGGTCAGCCGAGGAGCGGCCGTAGCAGCAGGCAGAGCCCCGCGGCGGTTCCCATCACCGCGGTGCACACCACGGCCGCCGTCACGCAGCGGTACTTCCGCAGGGCCACCTCGGAAAGGAAGTGGACCATCGCGCGCAGCTGCCGCTCGTCCTCGTCGGACGGAGTGGGCGCGGGTGCGGGCGCGGCGGGCTGCGGCGGGTCCGAGGCCGCGGCGAGCGAGACGAAGCTGTAGCCGTTGGGGCCGGTGGGCCGCCAGACGCGCGGCCGGAGCGCCAGGGCGAGCGAGACCGCGCCGCCGAAGAGGCCGCAGGCGAAGAGGACGAGCAGCACCCCCGCCGTCCAGCCGAGCGGGCCGCCGCGCCGCCAGCCGTCGAGCGCCGCCTCGCTCCACGCGCCCGCCGTTCCCACCAGGGCCGCCTGCGCGGCGGAAAGGATGCCGGCCTTGGTGTCGGCGTGCTGGTGCGCCGCCTGCAGGACGGGCAGCATCGTGCGCGGGGCGCGCGCGGGCGCGCCCTCGGCGGGGGCGGGCGCCGGCGCGGTCTCCGAGAGGGCGGGTGTCGTCGCCGTCCCGGGGGGCGCGGATGCCGGTGCGGTCTCGGAGGGTGCGGATGCCGGTGCGGTCTCGGCGGTCGGGGCGGATGTCACGGGGCCTCCAGGCGGCTCGAACGGACTTCCATTGAGCCGCCGCCGCGCCGGACGGACCAGGCACTTCTACGGGATCGGGCCACTCGGCGAGATCCCGTACTTCCACGGGGTGCGGTGCCCGGCCCGGGTGTACGACTGGCAGGGCGACCGGTGCTCCACGGGGGTGGGCAGTGGTCCGGGAGCGGCATGCCGTGTCATCTCGCACCGCGCAACTCTTCTTTTTCGCAAGTGAGTTGGTGGTACGGCATGCTGTCCCTCCCGATGTGACGGACGAGGAGGACGGGATGTCCGTAGGTGCGATGGGCGTGTTCGACAGGCGGCTCCTGCTGGCCGTCGACGCGCGAGGATACGGCAGCGCGGACACCGCGCGACAGCGCGAGATCCAGACGGCGCTGCCCCGGCTCCTCTCCGAGGCGGCCGAGGCGGCGGGGCTCGACCGCGCCTCCTGGGTGCGGCAGGCCGCCGGGGACTCCGAGTTCGCCGTGCTGCCGACCGGTTCCGACGAACAGGCGCTCGTCGAGCCGTTCATGCGCCGGCTGGACGCCGGGCTGCGCGCCCACAACCGCGACCGGGTGCCCGGCGCGCGGCTCGCGCTGCGCGCCGCCGTGCACTTCGGTCCGGCCTCCGAAGCCCCCAGCGGGTTCGCGGGCCCGGGGCCCGTCGAGATCTCCCGCATCCTGGAGAGCGACCCGCTGCGCCGGGCCCTCGCCGCGGCCCCCGGCGCCGCGCTCGCCGTCGCGCTGACCGCGCCGGTCTTCACGGAACTCGTCGCCCAGGGGTACACCAACTTCCGGCCGGAGGAGTTCCGCGAGGTCGTCGTCGAGAAGAAGGAGTACCGGGGCCGGGCCTGGCTGTGGGTGCCGGGGTACGACGTCCACGCGCTGGACCTGGGGGATCCGGAGCCGGGTGGCGGTTCCGGGGCCGGGGGCGGGGGCGGTATCGGCGCCGGGGCCAGTGCCGGCGTCGGGGCCGGTGTCGGTGCCGGCGCCGGCGTCGGTCACGGGCCCGTTCCGGGCTCCGGCGAGCCCGCGGCACAGACGGCCGCGCCCGCGGCGCATGCGGCCGAACCCTCCGCGCCGACGCCCGAGCCCGCCCCGCAGACCGCGCCCGCGCCCGCCCCGCAGACCGCGCCCGCGCCCGCCCCGCAGGCCGAGCCCGTCAGGAGCGGAGGCGATTCCGTCTCCACCCATTTGTACGGAACCGTCATCAACGGGAACGTCGTCTTCGGCATCTCCAAGTGATCCGTGTGGGCGAGGAGACGGGGGTGCGCGCATGAGGTCCACGGACCGGCCGGCGGAGGGGCACGGAAGCGGGGAGGGAGGAGCGGACATGGCCGACGGGGTCCGGCAGTCGGCGGGCGAGGCCGAGGACCTCCGCCCGGACCCCGAGGCCTCCGCGCCTCCGTCCCCCTCCGACGGCGACTACCGCGTCTACAACAACTTCTACGGCCCCCAGTACCACGGGCGCGCCCACTTCGGCATCGCCACCGCCACCGAGCGGTCCGGGCGGGCCCGGGCCACCGGTCTCCTCGACGGCGACGAGGTCGACGCGCTGCTGCGCTCGTACATCCGCCCCGACTGCTTCGACGGCGCGGCCCGCGAGCTGTCCCGTACCGGCGTCGTCGTGCTGACCGGGCCCCGCGGCACGGGCAAGCGCTCCGGCGCGGTCGCCCTGCTCCGCGAGACGGTCGGGCCCTCCGCCGACTACGTGGTGCTCTCGCCCGACATCGGCCTCGACCAGCTCGCGGAGCGCACCTTCGAGGCGGGCGTCGGGTACGTCGTCCTCGACCGCACCGGGACCGCCGGCACCACGGGAGACGCCGCCGAGCCGTCCGCGGACTTCTCCTGGCGCCGGGTCCGCGACCAACTGCGCCGCCACCGCGCCCACCTGGTGATCACCACCGTGCACGCCGTGTCCGGGCGCGCCCCGGAGGCGGTGCGCCACCTGCCGTGGCGGCCCCCGGCCCTCGACAAGGTGGTACGGGCCCGGCTGGTCCAGGCCCGTGCCTCCCGGGAGAGCGTGGAGCGGGCCGTCGCCGGCATCCCGCCCCGCTGCCCGATCGCGGTCGTCGCCGAGGCGGCACAGCGGATCGCGACGGGCGCCGACCCCGACCAGGTGTGGAAGGAGCACAGCGGCGCCGCGCCGCAGGCGGTCCACGAGTGGTTCGGCGCCGACGAGGGGCGGAGCCTGCGGGAGATCGCCGAAGTCACCACCCTCGCCTTCGCCCCCGGTGTCGGACGGCGCGCCTTCGAGTCGCTCCAGGACACCCTGGAACGGCTCCTCGAACCGGTGTACTTCACGCCGGAGGACGGGCCGGCGTCCTCCGGCCCCGCCGCCCCCGACACCGCCGAGCAGTCCGCCGCCCCCGACGGGCAGGACCGCCGGCCGGTGAGGCGCGCCCGGCCGGCGGACCGGCGCCGCTCGCTCGCCCGCAACCCCCTGATCACCACCGAGATGCAGGTCTACGGGGCGACCACCCGGGAGGTCCTGGTCTTCGCCGACGTCGAGCTGCGCCGCTGGGTGCTCCAGGCGCTGTGGCGCGACCACCCCATCGAGTACTGGGACGCGGTCCGACAGTGGCTGGACGTGGTCGTCGGCGCCGACCCCGACCCGGTCCTCCAGCACTCCATCGCCTCCGGGCTCACGCTGCTCGGCCACACCGCCTTCGACGAGGTCGTGCAGAGCTACCTCGACCCGTGGGCGCGCGGGAGGAGCGGCCTGACCGGGCAGACCATCGCGGCGTACGTGCTGTGGTACATGTGCCTGGAGGAGACGCAGGCGGCCGCGGCGCTCACCCTGGCCCGCACCTGGGCGCAGTCCACCCATCCCACCCTGCGGGGCACCGCGCTCGTGGCCTTCGGCGGCCAGCTCGGCGCCACCTTCCCCACCGACGCGGTGAAGTGGCTCTGGGCGGTGCTCCGCAGCGGCGTGCTCGACAAGCACGAGGAGCGCGCGTCCGGACTGCGGGCGTGGGCGCAGCTCTTCCTGACGCTCGTCGACTGCCAGGAGGACGCCGGCATCGTGCTCGACGCCCTGGCGCACCGGATCAGGAAGGAGCAGCGCACCCGGTCCGCCGCCTACTCGGCGACGGGCCTGCTCGCCCTCGAAACCGTCCTGTACGTCTTCGGCGCCACCGAGCGGCTCTCGGGCCGCCCCGCCGTCGCCCGCTACGTCGCCGACCGGCCCGAGGAGACCGAGGTCGTCGCCGAACTGTGGGCGGCCGCCCTCCGCTACCGGCCGCTGCGCCGGAGCGCCCTCTCCGTCCTGTTCGCCATGGTCGGCGCCCTGCCCGCCGTGGCCTCCGACCCCACCGCGGTGGCCACACGATTCGGTCGTGCCCTCGCCGCCGCGCTCCCGCCGGTTGAACTTCCCTTGTTAGCAAGTGAGCTGGGTCAACTCGCGGTTTCCCGTCACGCCCGCGCCACGCAACCCGACCACGTCGCGGTCCTGCTCGGCGCCCTGAACAGTGTGAAGGACAGCCACCCACGATGACCACGATCCACAGGACCTATCCGCTGGTCGAGGAACGCGTGCTCGCCCCCGCGCCCCGCACCGGACGCCACTTCTGGAACCGGCCCGCCCGTTCCCACGACGAGCTGCCCCGCGTCGCCGCCCACCAGGTGCTCGTCTACCGCACCGGCGACCAGTACCTCACGGACCACGGCGTCCGCGGGCCCGCCGACGAGGCGGTCCTGAACGCCGGCTCGGTCACGGTCGTCGACTGCCGCACCGCCGTGCCCGTCACCGTCGGCACCGAGGTGCCGTCCGCCGAGACCGACGGCTTCACCGTCCAGGTCGCCTTCCACTGCACGGTCACCGATCCCGTGGCCGTCGTCCGCGAGGGCGTCACCGACGTGGAGTCCCGGCTCCTCGGCTACCTCCGGGCGCTGCCCGGACTCACCGACGTCACCCAGGAGTGGCCGCTCGGACGCGGCAAGGAGGTGTCCCGGCGGCTCACCGCCCGGCTGACCGCCTACCTGGAGATGGAACCGCCGAGGATCGCCGGGCTCTCCGTCGGCGACCCGTACCTGACGGTCCTCACCCCGGAGGAGTTCGCCGCCCAGCAGCGCCTCGCCGACGAGGAGCGGCGCGAGGCCGAGCAGGACCGCGTGAAGGAGGCGGTGCGCCGCGAGCGGGAGCTGATGGAGCACGAGCGCGAGGCCATGGAGGTGCGGTACCGCCAGGAGATCGAGGACCTGAAGCGGACGTACGCCCAGCGGACCGACGCCGAGGACCAACACTACAGCCACAACCTCAAGCGCAGGGAGAACGAGTTCTCCCGCATCGAGGCGATCAAGGACCTCGACGACTTCGGCACCGACGCGGACAACGCCGACGTCCTCGCCCGGAGCAGGGGGGAGATCTCCTACTCGGAGCTGGCCGACCGGCAGCGCGAGGCCGACCGTGCACGGCGCGACCGGCGGCGCGAGGACGAGGAGCGCCACTGGGAGTACGCCGACCGGCGCCGCCGCGCCGAACAGGAGGACCTCCGCTACAGCCTGGACCGGGACGACCGGCACCGGGAGGTCGACCGCCAGGACCGGCGCGCCGAGCTCGACGCCGCCCGGGAGGAGCAGCGCGAGCGCCGGGCCGAGGACCGCGAGGACAAGCGGCGGCAGCGCGCCGAGCGGCGCGAGGACGTGCTGGCCGAGCGCGCCGAGCGGCGTCACCAGGCCGAGCGGCGCGCCGGCATCAACCAGGAGCTGGGCCGGCAGATGATCAACCGCGGCCTCCTCGACAACGCGCCGATCGACGCCCGCGCCTTCGTCGAGCGCCTCAGCTCCGGCCAGGGCCTCATCGACGAGGAGCCGCGCACCGACGCCGGGCAGGTGGCCGCGGCCGCCGCGCCGCCGCAGCTGGGGGAGGGCGACGGCGAGCCGTACGAGAAGGAGGAGTGGAAGGAACGGGAGAAGGAGGAGAAGCGGGGGAGGAAGGGGGGATCCGGCCGGGAGGACGCCGCCCCGCGCGACGGACGCCGTGACGACCCGTACGACGAGGAGCGGTACGAGGGCGAGCGGTACGAGGGCGGTCGGTACGAGGAGCGGTACCGCGACGGCTACGACCGCGACGGCCGTGCCGCGGCCGACGGGGAGCGCGACCGGGGCCGGGGGTACGACGGGGAGCGGGAGTACGACCGGGGCCGGGGTGCCGGTCCCGACGACGCCGACGGCTCCGCCCGCCACCTCCTGACGGCCGACGACGACCTCGGTGAAGCGGGGAGGGAGGAGCGTGGCCGCTGACACCCCCGTACGCCCGCCCGAGGAGGACTACGACGCGTGGGCGGCCGAGACCGGCCCCGCCCGCCGTCCCCGGGGCGGCCGGTCCGCCGGCCGCAGCCCCGCCGTGTTCCTGCGCCGGCTGATCGGCATACGCGAGGAGATCCTCGACCGCGAGAGCGCCGAGCGCGCCCGCTACACCTGGTACGGCGCCATCGTCCTCAACACCGCGCTGCTCGGCGGGGCCTCCATGGCCATGGCGATCGGCACGGTCCGGGAGGGCACGCCGACCGTGGTGGCGATCCTTGTCGGCGTCGTCTGGGCGTGGATCGTGCTCGCCCTGGACAGCTGGCTGGTCTCCAGCACTCACGGCTACACCGGCGGACGGGCGGTCCGCATGCTGGTGCCGCGCCTGTTCCTCTCCGTGGTGCTCGGGCTCACCATCGCCGAACCGCTGCTGTTCCAGGTCTTCGACCGGGAGATACGCCAGGAGATGGCGGTCGGCAGGGAGCGGGACCTCGCCGACTTCAGGGGAGGCCTCACCGCCTGCAACCCCCCGGACGGCAAGGACACGACGAACCGCGCGGAGTGCGGCGGATTCCACCTCACGGTGAAGGGCGCGCCGGCCTCGATCAGGGCGGACATCGCCGACAACACCGCTGCCGTCGCCCGCCTCGACGGGCAGATCAAGACGTACAACGACGCCCTCGACAAGAAGCTGACCACGGAGCGTTACGAGTGCGCCGAGGAGCGGTGGATCCGGCGCGGCAACGGCCGGGACACCACCGAGACCTGCGAGCGCGCCCGCGCCGACACCACCGCGTACCGGCGGGCGGGCAAGATCACCGAGTACGAGGCGAAGCGGGCCGAGCTCGTCGCCAAGGGCAACGTCCTGTCCGAGCAGCTGGTCGCCACCGGTACCGACTACCGCGCGGACGTCAAGAAGGCGATCGACGCGAAGGTCGCCGAGCGGCAGGCGTCCCAGCAGCACGACGGACTGCTCCTGCGCGCCGACGCGCTGTCCACGGTGGCCTGGTCCGACGGGTTCGCGCTCTTCGTGATGTTCCTGCTGCACGCCGTACTGCTCCTGGTCGACGCCATGCCGGTCCTCGCCAAGCTGATGAGCGGCCCGTCCGAGTACGACCGCAGGCTCGGCGAACGGCGCGAGGCCAACCAGCGCATCCACCTGGAGGACCAGGACGTGCAGCGCCAGGTCGCCTCCATCGACCACGAGGTCCGGCGCTACGCGGCCGAGGTGCGCGCCGAGGAGGACAAGGCCCGGCTGGGCCACGCCCGCTACAAGGCGCGGGCCGAACACGCCCGCACGGTCCGGGAGGAGCTCGACGCCCGCACCGCCAGGCTCCTGGGGGAGTGACCGCCGACGGTCGACGGTCGCCAGCCGTCGGCCGTCAGGGAGGCAGGGGGGCAGGGAGGCAGAGAGGCAAGGGGCAGGGAGGCAGAGAGGCAGGGGGCAGGGAGGCAGGGAGGCAGGGGGCAGGGAGGCAGGGAGGCAGGGGGCCTCCCGGCACACCCGTGCCATGCACCTTCGTGACACCCGGCGAGCGGTGACAGGCGCTCCGGGCCGCGTGAAGCTGGGTTCCGACGCCGGCCGGGGGAGGAGACACCCCTCCTCCCTCCGGCCCCGTGACCACGAACCCGCAGGAGAGAGCATGCGCGCATCGCCGCCCCCGACGGAACGGACGGACCGCCCGCGGTCCGGGGGAGGCGTCGGAGAGGCGGTCCGGCTCACCGTCCCCGTGGCCATGGCGTACGTCCCGCTGGGCGTGGCGTTCGGCGTGCTGCTGACCGCGAGCGGCGTCAACTGGTACTGGGCCCCGCTCTCCACCCTGCTGATCTACGCGGGATCCGTCGAATTCCTCGCCGTCGGCTTCATGGTGGCCGGACTGCCGCTCTACCAGGTCGCGTTCACCTCACTGATCGTGAACTTCCGGCACGTCTTCTACGGCCTGTCCTTCCCGCTCGACCGGCTGCGCGGACGGGCCCGGAAGGCGTACGGCGTCTTCGCCCTGACCGACGAGACCTACGGCATCACCTCCGCCGGCCCCGGCGCGCACCTGACCGGCCGGCAGATCACCGTCCTCCAAGCGGTCAGCCACGCCTGGTGGTTCCTCGGCGCGCTGCTCGGCGCCCTGCTCGGCCAGGTGATCCCGGAGAGCGTCAAGGGCTTCGAGTTCGCGCTCACCGCCATGTTCCTGACCCTCGCGGTCAACGCGGTGCGCGCCGGCAGGAGCACGAACCTCGTCCTGCTCGCCCTGGGCGCCGGGGCGGTCGGGTACGTCGTGGACCGGTACGTGATCGGGGAGTCGTTCCTGATCGTGAGCCTGCTGCTCTACGTAGTCGTCATCAGCGCCACGTACAAGAAGGACCGGAAGGACCCGAAGGACGAGGAGGCGGCGGAGTGAGCACCCTCTCCGACGCGCACGCGTTCGCCGTCGTCGGCGTGATCGCCCTGGTGACCCTGGCCCTCCGGGCCGCCCCGTTCCTCGTCCTGCGGAAGCCCGCCGCCGACGGCTACCTGCGCCACCTCGGCGAGAAGACGCCGACCGGCGTGATGGTGCTGCTCGTGGCGTACACCCTCAAGGACCTCGACGTGACCGTCCGCCCCTTCGGACTCCCGACGCTGGTCCCGCTCGCCGTCGCGGCGGTCACGTACGCGAGGACGGACAACGCCCTGCTGTCGATCGGCGGCGGCGTCGCGCTGCACATGGTCCTCGTCAACGGGCTGGTCTGACGCGGCGACGGGCCCCGCCCGGCGTCCGTCCGCCGGACGTGCGTTGCGCCGCCGCGACCCGTGTCCGAGACTGCGGTACGTCCTGGGGCGGGCGACCGTCGGCCGTACCGCCCTCCGCAGCGCTGTGACGTGTGGGGGAGCTGTCCGCGTGCTGACTCCGTTCGGTCTCACGGAAGGAGCCGACCGGCTCTACCGGTTCGTCCTCGCCCGGCCGGGCTGCGGCGCGGCGGAGGCCGCGGCGGAGCTCGGCGGTCCGGCGCACGCGCTGGACGGGGCGCTCCGGGAGCTGACGCGGCTGGAACTGCTCACCTCGGACGGACCGGACCACGGCCGGCTGTACGTCGTGAACCCCAAGGCCGCCCTGGACACGCTGCTCGCCTTCCAGCAGGCCGAGATAGCCGAGCGCAACCGCACGCTGGCCCGCAGCCAGGCCGCCGCCGAGATGCTGCTCGCCCAGTACGCCGCGCGGCACGGCGGCGACGAGGAGCCGGAGGTCGAGCACCTCCGGGGCGTCGGTGCGGTGCGGGCCCGGATGGCCGACCTGGTGCCCGCCATGCGCGAGGAGTCCCTGGCCTTCGTGCCCGGCGGCGCCCAGACCCCGGAGGTCCTCGCGGCGAGCAAGGCGACCGGCGCGGAGCCGCTGGCGCGCGGGGTGCGGATGCGCTCGGTGTACCTGGACTCCATCCGCAACGCCCCGGGCACCCTGGAGCACGCCCGGTGGCTCACCGAACGCGGCGCGGAGGTCCGCACCGTGCCGGCGCTCCCCATGCGCCTGTGGATCATGGACCGGGAAGTGGCCATGGTGCCGATCGACCCGGCCGACAGCGCGGCGGGCGCGGTGCTGCTGCGCCAGCCGGGCGCGGTGGCGGCGTTCCTCGCGCTGTTCGAGGCGGTGTGGGCGTCGGCCGTCCCGTTCGGCGAGGCCCCCCGGCGCAGCCTGGAGGACCCCGGCTCGCAGCCCCGCGAACTGCTGCGCCTCCTGGCCCACGGCTACACGGACGAGGCCGCGGCCCGCCGCCTGGGCATCTCCCTGCGCAGCGAGCGGCGCCTGATCTCGGAACTCATGGAGAAGCTGGACGCCCGGAGCCGCTTCCAGCTGGGCCAGCGCGCCGTCGAGAACGGGTACGTCTGAGGCGCGGCCGTCCGGCGAGAACGGGTACGTCTGAGGCGCGGTCCTCCGTCGAGAACGGATACGTCCGACGTCCGAGGCGCGGCCCTCCGGCGAGAACGGGTACGTCCGAGGCGCGGCCCTCCGGATCCGGGGTCCGTGCCCCGCCCACGTCCACCCCCGTGATCACCGGCCGGACCGCCGTGCGCCTCCCTGTGGGAAACACCACGTCCGGATTCGGCCGACGCGGGCGGTACGGGGCAACTCCGCGTCGCGGACGACCCTCTTCCCCCACGTATCCTCGACTGCCGGGGAAGACGGGGGTGTGTGATCGCGGAGGTGTGAAGGTGGAGTTCCGGCTGCTCGGCTCCGTTGCGATGGTGACGGAGGACGGTGACGTGGCCCTGGGACCCGCCAAGCGGTCCAGCCTTCTCGCCATGCTCCTGCTGCGCCCCAACAGCGCGGTGAACGTCGGGCAGTTGACCGACGCCCTCTGGGAGGAGGAGCCGCCGGTCCACGCCAAGACCGTCCTCCAGGGGCACGTCTCGCGGCTGCGGGCCCTCCTCGCCGAGCACGGGGCCGAGGCGTACGGGGTCGAGCTCGCCACCCAGGGTTCGGCGTACGTGCTGCGGATGCCGGAGTCGCTGGTGGACGTGCACCGGTTCGAGGAGCTGGTGGGGCTCGCCGGGGTGCAGCGGCAGCCCGCCGACGCGGTCCGGATGCTGCGGGAGGCGCTGTCGTACTGGCAGGGCCCCGCGCTCACCGGCACCGTCCACAGCCGGCCCCTGGAGGCCGCCGCCACCGGTCTCGAAGAGCTGCGGCTCGCCTCCGTGGAGGCGCTGGCGCAGGCGTACGGGCAGCTCGGCGAGCACGCCAGGGCCGCCGCCGTCCTGCGGACCGAGGCCGTCGCCCACCCCCTGCGCGAGTCCCTCGCGGCCGCCCTGATGCTGGCCCTCGGCCGCTCCGGGCGCCAGTCGGACGCGATCGACTGGTACCACCGGACCCGGCGGCTGCTCGCCGAGGAGCTGGGCGTCGACCCCGGCGAGACCCTGAGCGAGGCGTACGCGACGCTGCTGCGCACCGCGGAGCCCGCCCCCGTGGCCCGCCCCGTCGTCCCGCCCGCCGAGGTCCCGGCCCCCGAGGGCCTGCCCCGGCCGCCGCGCGGCTTCACCGGACGCGGCGCCGAGCTGGCCGCGCTCGACCGGGCGGTACGGGGCGGGGACGGGCCCGTCTGCCTCGTCACCGGGCCGGCGGGCGTCGGCAAGACCGCCTTCGCCGTCCACTGGGCGTACGAGCGGCGCGCCGGCTTCCCCGACGGGCGGCTCTTCGCCGACCTGAAGGGCTTCAGCGAGACCCCCGCGCCCGAGACCGCCGCCGTCCTGCGCGAGTTCCTGCTCGCGCTCGGCGTCCCGGACCGGCGGATGCCGGAGGGCGTCGAGGCGCGGGGCGCCCTCTTCCGCTCCCTCACCGCCGAGCGCCAGCTGCTCGTCGTCCTCGACAACGCCCGCTCCTCCGGGCAGGTCAGACCGCTGCTGCCCGGCGGCGACCACTGCGCGACCCTCGTCACCAGCCGCGACCGGCTCGGCGGCCTGATCGCCTCCGACGCCGCCCGGCCGGTGCCGCTCGGCCACCTGCCGGAGGCCGACGCCGCCGCCCTGCTCGCCACCGTCCTCGGCGAGGACCGGATCGCGGCCGAGCCCGCCGCCGCCGCGCGGCTCGCCGGACTCTGCGACGGGCTGCCGCTCGCGCTGCGGGTGACGGCGGCCCGGCTCGCCGAGCGGCCCGCCTGGACCCTCGGCGCGATGGTCGGCGAACTCGCCGACGAGCAGAGCAGGCTGACCCTCCTCGACGTCGAGGACCGGGGCGTCTCCGCCGCGCTGCGCCTCACCGTGCAGCAGCTCCCCGACTCCGCCGCCCGCCTGTTCCGCGCGCTCGGCCTGCACACCGGCGCCGACCTGGACCGGTTCGCGGCGGGCGCGCTCGCCGGGACCTCGCCCGCGCAGGCCTCCGCCGACCTGGACCGGCTCGCCGCCGCGCACCTGCTCACCGAGGCCGTCCCCGGCCGCTGGACCCCGCACGACCTCGTCCGCCTCTACGCCCGCCACCTCGCCCCGCGGGCCGACCCCGAGGGGCTGCCCCGCCTCCTCGACCACTACCTCTACACCGGGCTCGCGGCCGACGCCGCCGCCGAGCCGGGCTCCCAGCCCTGCTACGCGCTGCCCGCCGACACCCGCCGCCCCGCCGCCACGCGGGAGTTCGAGGACCGCACGGCGGCCCTCGACTGGTACGTGGCCGAGCGCGCCGCCCTGGAGGGCGCGGTCACCGCCGCGGCCGCCCTCGGCCTGCACGACCGGGCCTGGCGGCTCGCCCTGGTCCAGTGGCCGCTGATGCTCATGCGGATCGGGGACGGCTGGACCCCGCTCCTGGAGGCCGGGCTCGCCTCCGCCGAGCGGGTCGGCGACGTCGACGCGCAGTCCCGGACCAGGGCGCTGCTCGGCTGGATCCTGCACGCGGAGGGCCGGAACGCCGAGGCGCTCGTCCACCTGGAGAAGGCGCCCGGCCTGGCCGCCCGCGCGGGCGACGCGGTCAGCGAGGCCATCGCCCACGTCAACCACGCCGCCGTCCTGGACGCCACCGGGGAGCACGAGCGGGCCGGTCTGCTCATGCTGCACGCGGTCTCGCTCGCCGACCGCACCCACCACCCCTCCACCCAGGTCCTCACCCTCCAGCACCTGGCGGGCCACTGCCTGAAGGCGCAGGAGTACGAGGCGGCGCTCGCGCACACCCTGCGCGCGGAGGAACTCGTCGCCCCCGACGCGGTGGTCGTGCGGGCCCAGCTCCAGATCGTCCGGGGCGAGGCGCTGGCCGGGATCGGACGCCTCGAAGAGGCCACCGACCAGCTGGAACGCGCGATCGTGGCCTCCGAGAAGGCCGGCTTCCCCGAGGGATCGGCGCGCGCCGCCGCCCGCCTTTCGCGCCTGTCAGCCGATCGTTAGCGGCACGTAAGCGGGACGGCAGTACGGGACGGAAAGCTGGATACAGCACCGATCGACGAACCGGTGCGTACGCACCGAAAGGGTGCACCGGCGCGCGGGTACCGCACGCGCGCCGACCGACCGCTTCCCGGGGGAGAACCACCGTGCGCCACCACCGCAAGAACACCGTCCTGGCCGCCGCCGCCATCGCCGCCCTGTCGCTGGGCCTGACCGCCTGCGGCGGCTCCGACACCGGAGCCAAGGACGCCGGGAGCGCGAGCCCCGCCCCGCAGGCCGCCGCCGGTACGGGCGACGCCACGACCCCCGCCGAAAGCGGCTCGGGCTCCGCGGGCGGCTCGACCGCCACGTCCGGTGGTTCCACGTCCGGCGGCGCCACCGCCGGCGGTTCCACGGGCGGCGGCAAGGGCACGACCGCCTCCGCCGCGTCCACCGGCTCCACCACCGGCGGCAAGACCGCCGCCAAGGCCCCGGCCTGCGCCTACGGCGACGTCAAGGTGACGGCGGAGAAGGCGGACGAGGTGCCGACCGAGCACATCGTCCTCACCGCCACCAACGTCTCCGGCCGCGCCTGCACCCTGCTGAAGCACCCGCTGCTCGCCTTCGGCCCGATCCAGACGGCCAAGGACGTCCCGGCCGTCGCGAAGAGCAGGCCGGCCGCTCCGGTCGTGGTGAAGAACGGCGAGTCCGCGTACGCCAACGTGCGGATCTCCCTCGGCGGCGTCCACGAGGACAACAAGGTGGTGAAGGAGTTCACCGTGAACCTCTTCGCCCCCGAGGGCCCGGCCGAGGGCAGCGTCGTCGTCAAGGCCCCGGCCGGCGGCCTCGCGGTCGACGAGGCCGCCGCGAAGACGGGCTACTGGACGCACGAACTGCGCAACGGCGCCGACGAGTTCTGATCCGGCGGGCGGGCGGTACGGGTTCTCGCCGGTACGGTTTCTCGCCGGTAGGGGCTCTCGCCGGTACGGGGCCGGGGAGCCGCCTCAGGGCGCCGGACCCGTCTTCGCCCCCGCCCCGCACAGCGGCACCACCGTGAGGCCGGGGCGCGGCGGGGCCGCGTCCACCGCCGCCCAGCAGGCCGTGCCGGTGGCCTCCACGAAGAGACCGCGCCGCGCCAGGTCGCGCTGGGCGGCGCGGATCCGTTCCTCCGGCACCGTCAGGAACGTGCCGCCCGTCGCCCGCACCGCCCGCAGGATCTGCCGGGCCCGGGGCGGCGCCGGGATCGCGATGCCCTCGGCGAGGGTGGGGCGCACGGCGGCGGGCCCGGCGATGTCGTCCGCGCCCGCGTGGAACGCCTCGGCCAGCGGGGACACGGCCTCCGCCTGCACGGCGACCAGTGCGGGCCGGGTGTCCACGAGCCCGTGGCGGTGCAGCTCGTCGAGGGCGAGGGCGGCGCCGAGGAGCAGGGTGCCGTTGCCGACGGGGACGACGATCGTGTCGGGCAGCCGCCCGCCGAGCTCCTCCCACAGCTCGTACACATAGGTCTTGGTGCCCTGGGTGAAGTACGGGTTGTACACGTGGGAGGCGTAGAAGGTGCCGGGCTCGTCGGCGGCCTCCCGGGCCGCGCGGGCCGTGGCCTCGCGGTCGCCGGGCACCTCGACCACCTCGGCGCCGTGCGCCCGGATCTGCTCCAGCTTCTTCGGGGAGGTGCCCCCGGGGACGTACACGCGGCAGTCGAGTCCGGCCCGCGCGCAGTACGCGGCGGCGGCCGTGCCCGCGTTCCCGCTGCTGTCGGCCACGACCCGGTCGAGGCCGCCGGCGCGCGCCAGGCGCAGGGCGTGCGCGGCGAGCACCACCGCGCCCCGGTCCTTGAACGACAGCGTCGGCATGAGGAAGTCGAGCTTGGCCGAAACCGATCCCGAGGACGATTCCGTCAGCGGGACGAGGGGCGTGCGGCCCTCCCCGAGGGTCACCTCGGGCGCGCACGGCATCGGAGGCAGCGCCTCCGCGTAACGCCACAATGAATTCACACGTGACGCGAGTGACGGGAGGGTGACCGGTGCGCTCGCGAAGTCGAGGTCCCACGGGCCGCGGCACTTCGGACAACACCAGGTGAGCGCGGACACGGGCGAGGAAACGAGGCACCGGGGGCACGTGTAGGCGGTCATGGACCCCAGGATGGCAGCCGTGTGGCGCGGACGTTACGGGGCGCCGAGCACCCTTGTGCGATTCCTATGGATCCGCCAACCTTTCGCTCGACAGCCGGACGTTCGAAACGGCGCGGACACCTCATGTCGTCTTGTCATGTCCCTGTCGCACCCCCACAGCAGCGCACCACCAATGAGGAGGACCCCTCACATGTCAGTGATGCGTGACTCGCGTCGCAGAATCGCCACCGCCGCCGTCGTGGCCGCCGCCGCACTGAGCCTCGGCTCGCTCTCCGCCCTCCCGGCCACCGCCGCCCCGGCCGCCCCGGAAGGCGTCATCGAGAACGCCGGAGCCGCGGACACCGTCCCGGGCAGCTACATCGTCACCCTCGACGAGTCCGCCCCGGCGGAGACCGCGAAGGGCCGCGCGATCCCCGCCAGGTTCGGTGCGAAGATCAAGCGCACGTACACCTCGGCGGTCAACGGCTACGCGATCGAGCTCTCCGAGGCGCAGGCGAAGAAGCTCGCGGCGGACCCGGCCGTCAAGTCCGTCGTCCAGGACCGCGTCTTCACCATCGACGCGACGCAGCCCTCCCCGCCGTCCTGGGGCCTCGACCGGATCGACCAGAAGGCCCTCCCGCTGAACCAGAGCTACACCTACCCGGACGCGGCGGGCCAGGGCGTCACGGCGTACGTCATCGACACCGGTGTCCGCATCAGCCACGGCGACTTCGGCGGCCGTGCCTTCAACGGCTTCGACGCCATCGACAACGACAACGTGTCCCAGGACGGCCACGGCCACGGCACCCACGTCGCCGGCACCGTCGCGGGCACCTCGTACGGCGTCGCCAAGAAGGCGAAGATCGTCGGCGTCCGCGTCCTCAACAACCAGGGCTCCGGCACCACCGCCCAGGTCGTCGCCGGCATCGACTGGGTGACCCAGAACGCGGTCAAGCCGGCCGTCGCCAACATGAGCCTCGGCGGCGGCGTCGACAGCGTCCTCGACGAGGCCGTCCGCAGGTCGATCGCCTCCGGCGTCACCTACGCGGTCGCGGCGGGCAACGACGGCGCCAACGCCTCCAACTACTCGCCGGCGCGCGTCGCGGAGGCCATCACGGTCGGCGCCACGACGAACACCGACGCCCGCGCCAGCTACTCCAACTACGGCTCGATCCTGGACATCTTCGCGCCGGGCTCCTCCATCACCTCGTCCTGGAACACCAGCGACTCGGCCACCAACACCATCTCCGGCACGTCGATGGCGACCCCGCACGTCGCCGGTGCCGCCGCGCTCTACCTCGCCGCCAACCCGACGGCCACCCCGGCCCAGGTCTCCACGGCCCTGACGACCGCCGCCACCCCGAACGTCGTCACCAACCCGGGCTCCGGCTCCCCGAACCGGCTCCTGTACGTCGGTGACGGCGGCACCACCCCGCCGCCCGGCAAGAACTTCGAGAACGCCACGGACTACGCCGTCGCCGACAACGCGACCGTCGAGTCCCCGATCGCCGTCACCGGTGTCACCGGCAACGCCCCCGCCGCCCTCAAGGTGCCGGTGAACATCGTCCACACCTACATCGGTGACCTCCAGGTCCAGCTGATCGCCCCCGACGGCTCGGCGTACACGCTGAAGGCCTTCGGCACCGGCGGCAGCACGGACAACATCAACACCACGTACACCGTGAACGCCTCCTCGGAGGTCGCCAACGGCACCTGGAAGCTGCGGGTCACGGACAACGCGACCTACGACACCGGGAAGATCGACTCCTGGGGCCTGCAGTTCTGACCCGGACACCCGGGCTCCCCGAGCCCTGAACGACGAGGGGCGGTCGCCTGCGGGCGGCCGCCCCTCCCGCCGTGCGCGGCCGTCCCCTCCGCCGCGTGAACGCGCGCGACTCGGCCACGCGCACGCGTGCGGCTCCGTGAGGAGAACGCACACGACTCGGCCACGCGCACGCGTGCGACTCCGTGACGAGAACGTGCGCGACGGCGCGCCGTCCGACCGCGTACGATGCGCGCTCGTTCGCCTGTTCGCACCACCGCCCCGCAGGAGCACCCACCCGTGGACCCGACCCAGCCGGCCCCGCCGCCCACGCCGCCCCCCGGGGGCCCGCAGCCGCAGGGGTGGCCCGCCCCGGGGCCGTACACCTCCCCGGGAATGCCCTACGCGGCCGGCCCCTACGGCCCGCCCGGCGGCCCCGGCACCGGTCCCTACGGGCAGCCCGCGCGGTCCACCAACGGACTCGCCGTCGCCTCCCTCGTCTCCGGCATCGTCTGCTGCCTCCCGCCCCTCGGCCTGATCCTGGGCCTCGTCGCCCTCCCGCAGATCAGGAAGAAGGACCAGGCGGGCAGGCCGCTCGCGATCACCGGCATGGTGTTCTCCGCGGTCAGCTGTCTGCTCCTCGTGATCGGCCTCGTGACCGGCGGCTTCTCCGCGGCGTGGAACGGCTTCAAGGAGGGCGTCGACGAGGCCTCCCGCTCGAAGTCCCCGTTCTCGCTGCGCACCGGCCAGTGCTTCAGCGACCACGGCAAGTCGGCGGAGTACACGACGGAGGTCACCGTCGTCGACTGCGCGAGCCCGCACGACGGCGAGGTCACCGGCGGCTTTGAGGTCACCGGCTTCACCAAGTGGCCCGGCGAGGACGCGATCGACGCGATCGCGGAGAAGCGCTGCGAGACGGTCAACCTCGCGTACGCGATGGACACCTGGGCGATCCCCGAGGACGTCTGGCTCTTCTACTACCTGCCCAGCAGCCAGAGCTGGAAGCTCGGCGACCGGACCGTGACCTGCGCGCTCGCCGCCGAGAAGAAGCGGTTCAGCGGCTCGGTGCGGTCCGACGCCACGACCCTGAGCGGCGACCAGACGCACTTCCTGAAGTCCGTGAACCCGATCGAGGCGGCCCTCTACCGGGAGCCGGAGGAGGACCCCGAAGAGGCCCTCGCGGCCAACAAGGCCTGGGCCGGCGAGGTCCTGGCGGCGATCGACGGTGCGCACGGGAGCCTCGGGAAGCACTACTGGCCCGGCGCCTCCACGGAGCCGGTCGCCGCGCTCCGGAAGGACCTCGCCGCGGCCTCGAAGCAGTGGCGCGCGCTGGCGACGGCGGCCGACTCCGACGCGTACTGGGAGGCGTACGAGACGGCCTACGAGGTCCTGCCCGACGGCGCGAAGGCGCGGGGCTCGCTCGGTCTGACGGACGTCCCGCCGGAGGGCGTGGGCACCTCGGCCTGAGGCGTCGCCCGTCCTCCCGTGCCCGGCCGCCGCTCGGCGGCCGGACACGGGAGCGGGGGTCAGCGCCGGTTCAGGCCCCGGTCGATGGCGGTGATCAGCTCGCCGTCCGGGGTGTCCCCGTCGAGGGACCAGACCATCGCGCCGGCGAGCCCGTTCCGCCGGACGTAGGCCGCCTTGGTGCGCAGCACGGTGGGGTCGTCGTAGGTCCACAGGGTGGTGCCGTCGAAGAGCCAGGCGTGCCCGTTCCGCTCGCCCCGGTAGAGCTTGTACGTCCCCGACTCCGCCAGCCGCTTCAGGAACTTGTAGTCCTCGGAGCCCGCCGTCCAGGTGGCGGGGGCGGGACCGGCCGCGGGCTTGCCGAGGCCGTTGCCGCCGCCGGTGACCCCGGTCCAGCCCTGCCCGTAGAAGGGCATGCCGACCACGAGCTTGCGGGCGGGGGCGCCGCGCCGCAGCCAGGCCTCGACGGTCTGGTCGACGCTGAAGTCGTTCTTCGCGTACAGCGCGGACTGCTGCCCGGTCCTCGGCTCGCCGGAGACGTGGAAGTCGTAGCCCTGGAGGTTCACGAAGTCGAAGTCCCGCATGATCTTCGCGACCTCGAAGCCCGCGTCGATCTTGGCGGGGGCGGTGGGCACGTACGCGCTCAGCTCGTAGTGCTTCCGCTTCTTCAGGCTGCGCCCGTAGGCGTCGAGCTGGACGCGGAACTCCCGTACGAGCTTGGTGAAGTTTGGCTTGTCCTCGGGGCGGATCACGTTCCCCGGGGCGCCGTCCGAGCCCGGCCACTCCCAGTCGAGGTCGATGCCGTCGAAGATCCCGGCGGCCGCCCCGGCGCCGCCGCGGGCGCCGTCGACGGGCAGGTTCCCCTTGACGTACGTGTCGATGCAGGAGGCCACGAGGGCCTTGCGGCCGGCGTCCGTGCGCACCGCGTCGGAGAAGTGCGCGGAGCCGCTCCAGCCGCCCAGCGAGATCATGACCTTGAGCCCGGGGTGCTTCGCCTTCAGCTCGCGCAGCTCGTTGAAGTTGCCGGCCAGGCGCTGGTCGGCGGTGTCGCCGGTGCCGTCCACGGAGTTCGCGGCGTCGACGGGGCGCACGTAGTCGGCCCACGGGTCGGAGCCGGGGGCGTTGCCCATGAGGCACTTGCCGTCCGGGCCGATCACGCCGAAGGCGTAGTTGATGTGGCTGAGCTTGGCGGCCGTGCCGCTCGTCTCCAGGTCCTTGACCTGGAAGTTCCTTCCGTAGATGCCCCATTGGGTGAAGTAGCCGATCCGCTTCAGGGCCTGCCCGTGGGCGGGCTCGTGGGCGGACCCGTGCGGGGCCTGGTGCGCGTCGGCGGCGGGGGCCAGGGTGGCGAGGAGGCCGAGGGTGACGGTGGTGGCCGCACCGAAGGTCAGCTTGGACAGGGCTCTGGGACGCATGGGCTCGTTCCTGTGCGAGGCGGGATGGAGCGTGCGGGTGGAGCGCGTGCGGATGGAGCGTGCGGGGCTGGTGCGCGGGGGGCGCAGGGAGGAAGCTATTGGTCTGTACCAATACGGGTCAAGAGGTGTGAGCGCATCCGTCGAGTGGTGACCTCGGGTAATCAAGGTGTGCGGCCGGGGCTTCATCACTTCGAGTGAAACTCTGGCCCATGCTTGCGGTCCGCGACCCACGGTTGCCACGCTGTAGCTGACAGTCAACCTGAGGGGAGTGTCCAGTGACGTTCGGTGAGCAGCCCGCCTATCTGCGCGTGGCGAGCGATCTGCGGGAGAAGATCGCCAACGGCTCGCTTCCGCCCCATACCCGTCTCCCCTCGCAGGCACGCATCCGCGAGGAGTACGGGGTGTCGGACACCGTCGCACTGGAGGCCCGCAAGGTACTGATGGCCGAGGGGCTCGTCGAGGGCCGCTCGGGCTCGGGGACGTACGTCCGGGAGCGCCCGGTGCCGCGCCGGATCGCCCGCTCCGGCTACCGCCCGTCCGCCGGGGCCAGCCCCTTCCGGCAGGAGCAGGCGGCCGAAGGGGCCCGGGGCACCTGGGAGTCGAGCAGCGGGCAGGAGTCCGCGAGCCCGGAGGTGGCCGGGCGGCTCGGCATCGAGCCGGGGGAGCGGGTGATGCGCACGCGGTACGTGTACCGGGACGGCGGCGAGCCCATGATGGTCTCCACCTCCTGGGAGCCCCTCGCCGTCACCGGCCGGACCCCGGTCATGCTGCCCGAGGAAGGTCCTCTGGGCGGCTGCGGGGTCGTCGAGCGGATGGCCGCCATCGACGTCGTCGTGGACAACGTGGTGGAGGAGATCGGCGCCCGCCCCGGCCTCGCCGAGGAGCTCCTGGCGCTCGGCGGGGTCCCCGGCCACGTGGTGATGGTGGTGGAGCGGACCTACTACGCCTCGGGCCGGGCCGTCGAGACCGCCGACGTGGTGGTCCCGGCCGACCGCTACCGGATCGCGTACCACCTGCCGGTGAGGTGACGCGGGGCGGGGCCGGACGGCGGGCCTCTCGTCGTCCGTGTCCGTCGTCCGTGTTCGTCGCCCGTCGCCCGTCGCCCGTCGCCCGTCGTCCGTCGTCCGTCGCCCGTGCCCGGTCGGCGCGGGTGTGGTGTGACGGGGTGTCGGGTCGTGCCGCCCCCGCTTTCCGGCGCCTGACTTCGGCCGCCTTCCGTCGGTAACCGGCCGAACCGTGCCTCTTTGTGCAAACCCGTATCCGCTGTGTGAAGGTCAGGCGTAAGCTCCGGCATATGCGGATTGCGGTTTCCCGGAGATCCACGACGACAACCGGACCGGCGGCGGGAGGAGCCCGATGACCGACAGCGGCCCTGTCCTCCCCTGGCTCGTCATTCGGCAGGACGACAACGGCAATCGCTACCGGGTGGGGCGGTACGCGACCAAGGACGAGGCGCAGAAGATCGCGGACGGCCTCGACGCCCGGGGCCACAAGCAGCTCTACTGGGTCGAGCGCATCGGCAGCCCCGCGCTCTGAGCCGGCCGCGGACCCCCGTCCCCGGGTCCCGGATACGCTCGCGCCCATGACGGAACGCACCACCGAGACCCACCGCCACCGCGACGCCGGCCCCGTGGTCGTCGTCGCGGGCGCCCTGTACGACCGGGGGCGTCTGCTCGCCGCGCGGCGCAGCGCCCCCGCCGACCTCGCCGGCCGCTGGGAACTGCCCGGCGGCAAGCTCGAACCGGGCGAGAGCCCGGAGGAGGCCCTGGTCAGGGAGCTCCGGGAGGAGCTCGGCGTGGAGGTCGAGCCGGGGGAGCGCATCCCCGGCGAATGGCCGCTGAAGCCCGGGTACGTCCTGCGGGTGTGGACCGCCCGGCTGCTCTCCGGCGAACCGCGCCCCCTGGAGGACCACGACGAACTGCGCTGGCTGGCCCGGCCGGAGGTCGACTCGGTCGACTGGCTCGACCAGGACCGGCCCGCCGTGGCGGAGGCGGCGCTGAGGCTCCCGGACGCGCCCTCCGGCGGGGCGCGCGGCTGACTCCCTACGCCGTTCGTGCCACCGTGCGCCGGTGACCGCCCCCGGCGGGATAACTTGCCCCGAATGGTGGGTATGTCCCCATTGGTACCCCGCAAGGGGACGTGGGCCTTCCTGCTGACGCACGGCTGGGGAAGTGATCGGGTGTGATCTACACCGACGGCGACCGCGCCGAGTGGAGCTTCCCGGCCGAGGCGAACGCCGTGCGCACGGCCCGCCACGCGGTGCGCGAGACCCTGCGCTCCTGGGAGCTCGACGGCCCCCTCGGTGACGTGACCGTCCTGCTGGTCAGCGAGCTGGTGACCAACTCCCTGCGGTACGCCTCGGGCCCCATCGGGGTCCGCCTGGTCCGCGTCCGCTCCGACGCCGCCGACCCGGCGCACACGACGGCCCTGCTCGTGGAGGTCTCCGATCCGCTTCCGGATCCGCCGACCGCGAAGGCCCCCGGACCCGACGACGAGGGGGGCCGCGGCCTCGGTCTCGTGGCCTGCACCGCCCGCCGCTGGGGGATTCGCATGGGGGGCGTCGGCAAAACCGTATGGTTCGAGCTGGCTCTCCCTGGTGAGTAAAGAGGGTGGGACGACGATCACCGGTACTCGGCACGGAATGAACGAGACCACCCTGTGATCGTGAACGTCGTGCCGTCCGGGCCTGCCGTACTGAATACTGCGGGCATGGCCGGTCCGGTGCGGTGAGCTGGAGGGGACGGTCGCGTGAGCGAGATACCTGAGACGGCGAGCGGCGGCGTCGTGTGGCAGAGCAGCCCGCCCGGCTCGATCTACGACTACATCCGGGTGGCCTCCTTCTCGATCGGGCCCGACGGCCTGGTCGAGCAGTGGAGCCGAAGGGCCGTGGACCTCTTCGGAGTCAGCGCGGAGGAGGCCAGGGGCAAGGACCCCGTGGAGGTCTTCGTCCCCGCCGACCTGCGCGAGCGCGGCCACCGGAGGGTCAAGGAGATCCTCGACGGCAAGGAGTGGACGGGCCTCGTCCCGTTCCGCATACCTGGCGAGGAACGGCCGCACGGCGTGGCCGAGATGTACGTCATGCCGACCGAGACCGAGACCGGGGAACGCGCCGCGCTGTGCATCGTCGTCGACGTGCGCGCCCTCCGCCGCATCGAGACCGACCTCGCCGCCTCCCAGGCGATATTCGGCCAATCCCCCTTCGGCTTCCTCCTCTTCGACACCGACCTCACCGTGCGGCGGGCCAACCGGCGCTTCGCCACCGTCTTCGGCGGCGACGCCGACGACCACCGCGGCCGCACCGTCCACGACTACCTCGGCCGCCCCGAGGCCGAGCGGATGACCACCGCCCTCCGGAAGGTCCTGGAGACCGGCGAGTCCGTCACCGACCTGAGGATCGTCGGCGCCGCCCCCGGCGCCAGGGACCGCCGCCACTGGTCCATCAACCTCTACCGCGTGCACAGCGGCTCCGGCCGCCCGATCGGCGTCGCGGGCCTCGGCATCGACGTCACCCGCCGCCACAACGCGGCCAGGGAGGCCGCCAGCGCCCGCCGCAACCTCGCCCTCCTCAACCAGGCCGGCGCCCGCATCGGCAACTCCCTCGACCTGGAGGCCACCGCCCGCGAACTCCTCGACGTCGCCGTCCCCGGCTTCTGCGACCTCGCCTCCGTCGACCTCTACCAAGGCCTGCTGACCGGCGACGAGGCGCCGCCGGGCCGCTGGGGCAGCTCCCACGACGTCGGCTACGGCGCCGGCAGCGCCGAACTGCGCCGGGTCGCCTTCGCCAGCGCCGTCTCCGACACCCCCCGCAGGACCGGCGGGGGACACGCCCCGGACACCGGCTGTCCGGGCACCGCGCCCATCGAGGTCGGTGCCGTCCACCGCTACCCCTTCAACTCCCCGTACGCCGGAGCCCTCCGCACCGGCCGGATCCGCACGGTGCAGGGCGAGGACGGCGACCTCGCCCGGTCCACCCTGGTCGTCCCCATGACCGCCCACGACACCGTCGTCGGCCTCGTCCAGTTCTCCCGCGCCAAGGGCAGCGAACCCTTCGGGGAGCGCGACCGGGCCCTCGCCGTCGAACTCGCCGCCCGGGCCGCCGTCTGCATCGACAACGCCCGCCTCTACCGCCGCGAGCACGAGCGGGCCCTGATCCTCCAGCGCAGCCTGCTCCCGCCCGGCGACCCCGAGGCCGCGGGCCTCGACATCGCCTGCCGCTACCTCCCCGGCACCGACGCCACCGAGGTCGGCGGCGACTGGTTCGACGTCATCGAACTCCCCGGCCACCGCACCGCCCTCGTCATCGGGGACGTCATGGGCCGAGGCCTGCGCGCCGCCGTCGCCATGGGCGAACTGCGCACCGCCGTGCGCACCCTCGCCCAGCTCGACCTGGAACCGGCCGAGGTCCTCTCCCACCTCGACGAGATCGCCCGCGGCCTCGGCGCCCCCATCGGCACCCAGCAGTCCCGCGCGCACAAGAACCGCGGCCCCGAGCTCGCCGAGGTCTACCTCGCCACCTGCGTCTACGCCGTCTACGACCCGGTCACCCGCCGCTGCACCTTCGCCAACGCCGGCCACCTCCCGCCGGTGCTCGTCGAACCCGGTGAGGAGGCCCGGCTGCTCGACGTGCCCCCCGGGATGCCGCTCGGGGTCGGCGGCGAGCCCTTCGAGGAGGTCGAGGTCGAGATCCCCGAGGGCGCCCTCCTGGCCCTCTACACCGACGGCCTCGTCGAGTCCCGCGACCATCCGCTCGACGAGGGCCTCAGCGCCTTCCGGCGCGCCCTCACCGATCCGTCCCGTCCTCTGGAGGACGTCTGCGACCGGGTCCTCACCAGCCTGAACACCGGGCACGGCGAGGACGACATCGCCCTCCTCCTGGCCAGGATCCAGGGACTGCCCGCCGAGGCCGTCGGCGACTGGCGGCTGCCCAGGGAGCCCCGCTCGGTCGGCCGGGCCCGCGAGCTCGCCCGTGCCCAGCTCGCCGCCTGGGACCTCGAACCGCTCGTCGACACCGTCGAACTCCTCGTCAGCGAACTCGTCACCAATGCCCTGCGCTACGGCGAGGGGGAGATCCGGCTGCGCCTGCTGCGCGACCGCACCCTCGTCTGCGAGGTCTGGGACGCGGGCCTGGTCCAGCCGCGCCGCCGCCGGGCCAAGGACACCGACGAGGGCGGCCGGGGCCTCCAGCTCGTCGGGCTGCTCAGCTCCTCCTGGGGCTCGCGCCGCACCCCGCGCGGCAAGACCGTCTGGTTCGAACTGGCCCTGCCGGAGGGCGGGGAGGCGGCGGAACCCACGGTGGAGCAGCTGCTCAGCATGTTCTGAGGCGTACGGGTGCGGGGCGTACGAGTGTGAGGCGTACGGGCGTGAGTCGGGTGCGGGGCGTACGGGCGTGAGGCGTACGGGTACGCGGGGGTGCCGGGTCAGTTCTTGAGCGCGGCCAGCCGGGCCTCGATCTCGGCGTCGTCCCCGAGCGCGTCCAGCTGCTCGAACTGCGCGTCCAGGGAGGAGGCCGCCAGCTCCTGCTTGCCGAGGGCCCGCGCCTCCTCCCGGCGCACCTTGTCCTCGAAGCGGCTCAGCTCGCTGGTCGGGTCGAGCACGTCGACGTTCTTCACGGCGTCCGTCATCGTGTTCTGCGCCCGCGCCGACTTCGCGCGGGCCACCAGCTCGTCCCGCTTGGCCCGGAGCTCGGCGAGCTTGGCCCGCATCCGGTCGAGACCGGTCCTGAGCTTCGCGACCACCTCGGTCTGCGCGGCGATCGTCGGCTCCGCCGTCCGCGCCTCCTTCTCCGACTGGAGCTGGCGGCCGAGCGCCACCTTCGCCAGGTCGTCGAAGCGGTCCGCCTCCGCCGCCTGCCCGCCGCTCCGCAGCTCGTCGGCCTTCCGGCTGGCGGCGAGCGCCTTGCCGCCCCACTCCTTCGCCGCGTCCACGTCCTCCTGATGGTCCTGCTCCATCAGCCGGAGGTTGCCGATGGTCGCGGCCACCGCCTCCTCCGCGTCCGCGATGTTGTTCGCGTAGTCGCGGATCAGCTGGTCCAGCATCTTCTGCGGGTCCTCCGCCTGGTCCAGCAGGGCGTTGATGTTGGCCTTCGCCAGCTGGGTGACCCGGCCGAGGACGGTCTGCTTGCTCATGGGCTTCTCCTTGGATCCTTGAGGACGGACGGGGGAGGGGGCGTACGGGGAAGAGGGGGTTCGGGGCGGCCCGGGGCGGCCCGGGGTCAGAAGCGCCCGCCGCCGCCCAGCCGGCCGCGCGTGCCGCTGCCGCCGAAGCTGCCGGGCCCGCCGCCGAAGCCTCCGCCCCCGAAGCCGCCGCCACCGAAGCCCCCGCCCCCGCGTCCCCCGCCCCCGCCGAACAGGCCGCCGAGGATGATGCCGCCGAGCACCGCGCCGCCGAGCCCGCCGCCGGTGTTCCCCGCCACCCCCGGCACCCCGCCCGGGCCGTTCGGGTTGCCGTAGGCGCGGACGTCCCGCTCGGCGAGCTCCTGCGCCCGCCGGGCGAGCGCGTCCGCCTGCCGGGCCTCCGCGAGGGCGCCCTGCGGGTCGTCGTCCGCCGCGAGGGCCTGCGCCTCCTCCCAGCGGCGCCCGGCCTCAGCCAGGCGCGTACGGGCCTCGCTGCCCACCGCGCCCCGGTGGGTGGCGACGTAGTCGGAGGCCGCCCCGATCGCCGAACGGGCCGTCAGCATCGCCTGGTCGAGCAGCGCGCGGGCGCGCCGGGCGCCCGATTCGCGCTCCCGGGCGCCCTCCAGGGCCTCGTCGAGGGCCGCGTCGGCCTCCTCGACCCGGCGCAGGGCGCCGATCGGGTCGTACCGCCCGGCCTCCGCGTTCCGCCGCACCTCGGCCACCACCGCCTCGGCGCGGGCGATCCGGCCCTGGAGGTCGGCCGTGGACACCCCGGCGGCGGTCCCCTTCAGCAGGCCGCGGGCGTCCGCGAGGTCCGCGTCCGTCTCCGCGAGCACTCCCGGCAGCCGGCCCACGGCCTCGGCCAGCTCCTGCGCCCGCCGGTCCACCGCCTCGATCAGCCGCGCCGCCTGGTCCACGGCGCCCTCGGCGGCCCGGACGTGCACGGCGGCCCCGCCGTTGTCGCCGGCGCCGATCCGCTCCCGGGCCCCGTCGACGTGCGTCGTCGCGAAGACCAGCCGGTCCCTCGCCTGCTCGACGTCACCGGCGACCGGCGAGGCCGCCGTCTCCGCGTACCGCTCGCGCATGGCGGTCAGCGCCGCCTCGGCCGTGCCCATCCGGGCCGTCTGCTCCCGGAGCGCGGCCTCGACGGAGGCCAGCGCCTCGGGGGCGGTCCGCTCCAGGGCGCGGAGCCGGTCGAAGGACTCGGCCTCGGCGTCGAGCCGCGCGTTCGCCTCCGCGCAGCGGCGCAGGATCTCCTCCAGCATGCTCCGGCGGGCCGCGTCGTCCTCGGGGAAGGCGTCGTCGAGCTTCTGCCGCAGCCGGAACGACGCCGTCAGCTGCTCCTGCGCGAAGGCGACGGACTCGGTGAAGGGCCGCACCGCCTCCTCGCCGAACTGGGCCGACGCGAAGCCCAGCTCCTCCTGGCTGGTGCGTACGGCGTCGTCGGTGTCGACCAGGGCCCGGCGGGCCTCCCCGTCCAGTTGGTCCGGGGTCGGTGGCGCGGGCTCCTTCGGCGGCCCCCAGCCCTGCCCGTTCGCGGGCGTGGTGCGGGTCCCGGTCCGCCGGCGCCGTTTGGCGTACGCGTAGGCCGCCACCGCCCCGGCGCCGCCGACCAGCACCAGGGGCAGGACCAGGTCGGAGCCGGAGGGGCCGTCGTCGGCCGCGTGGCCCGGGTCGGCGGGCCCGGGGGTGATCGGGGGAGCGGTGACGGGCCGGCCCGCGAGGACGGCGCCGTAGCCGTCCGCCGCGCCGATGGCGGCGCCCGCCCAGTCGTTCTGCCGCAGCGCCGGTTCGATCGCGGTCCGCGCGACCTCGTCGAGCCGCGCCTGCGTGAGGCCGGAGCCGGGGTCGGCCGCGTAGCCGTACCGCCGGTCGTGGGTGGCGACGGCGAGCAGCAGGTCGTCGGCGCCGAGCCCGTTGCGCTCGGCGGTGGCGTCGGCCCAGTCCTGGCCCGGGCGCCCGGAGAAGTCCCGTACGTAGACGACGAAGAGCTGGACGCGCTCCTGCTCGTAGAGCCGGTCCAGGGCCTGTTCCACGGAGGCGCGGCGGTCGCGCAGCGCGCCCACCCGGTCGGTGATCTGTCCGTCCCGGGACAGGACGACGGGGTCGTCGGCGCGGGCACCGTGCACGGCGGGGACGACGAGCCACCACGCCGCCACCAGTACCGCGAGAAGGGCTCGGGTGGCTGTTCGCGTCACACACGCGAGGCTATGTCCGGGTATGTCCGCCCGCGACCGGTCCCGTGCGCTCCCGGGCGGCGGGTTGGTCCGCCCGAGTGGCGTTTTCCGGCCATGCCGCCGTGTCGTCATGGCCGGATCCTCTTCCTCCTTTTCAGTGGATGAGCGGGAGATGTGATCATCTCCAAATGGAATGAATCTGGACGAAGGGGTACAAGACATGTCCCAGATCGGCACCCCTCACGGCGGGACACGGACATGCCCCAGCCCCCGCTCCCGGACGCTCCGCACCGTCGCCACCCTCACCAGCGCCGTCCTCGCCGTCACCGTCCTCGCCGGATGCAGCGCGGACGAGGACGACACCGACACCGCCCCGCTCGCGGCCCAGGACAACGCGCCCGCCCCGCGCGACCGGGTCGCCGACGGCGGCACCCTGCGCTGGGCCGTCGACGCGGCGCCCACCACCCTCAACGCCTTCCAGGCCGACGCCGACGCCACCACCTCCCGCATCGCCGGAGCCGTGCTCCCCGCCCTCTACACCCTCGACCAGCGGGGCCGGCCGCAGCGGAACCCCGACTACCTGGAGTCCGCGCAGGTCGTCGAGACCGAGCCCAAGCAGGTCGTCCTCTACAAGCTCAACCAGCAGGCCGTGTGGAGCGACGGACGCGAGATCGGCGCCCCCGACTTCGTCGCCCAGTGGCGGGCCCTGAGCGGCCGCGACACCGCGTACTGGACCGCCCGGAACTCCGGCTACGAGCGGATCGAGAAGATCGAGCGCGGCAAGAACGACCTGGAGGTGCGGGTCACCTTCTCCAAGCCCTACGCCGACTGGCAGGCCCTCTTCACCCCCCTCTACCCGAAGCAGGTGATGGGGTCCCCGGACTCCTTCAACGACGGCGCCCGCACCACCCTCAAGGCCACCGCCGGACCGTTCCTGCTGAAGTCGGCCGACGGCGAGAGCGGCGACGTCACCCTCACCCGCAACCCCCGCTGGTGGGGGCAGGCCGCCAAGCTCGACACCGTCGTCCTCAAGCCCGTCCCCCGCGCCGACCGGGCGGACGCCCTCGCCGCCGGCACCCTCGACCTGGCCGAGATCGACCGCTCCACGGCCGAGCGGATCTCCCTGGCGCTCAAGGACGCCCGCGCCGGACGGAACGGCGCGCAGGCCGCCCTCGCCCACGGCCCCGGCTCCTCCATCACCCCCTCCAAGGCCCTGAAGTCCTGGGCCCTCGCCCACGGCTCCGACGAGGAGAAGGCCGAGGAGGTCCGGGCCGCCCGCGAGGAGAACCGGCAGGCGGTCGCGCGGTACGCGAGCGCGCAGGACACCCTGGCCAAGTACGCCGTCCGCAAGTCCCTGGAGCCCGCCTACACCCAGCTCGCGCTGAACGGCGAGTCCGGGCCGCTCTCCGACGAGCGGGTGCGGCGCGCGGTGGCCCGCGCCATCGACCGCCAGGAGTTGGCCGAATCCGTGCTCAAGCCCCTCGGCCTCCCGGCGAAGCCCCCCGGCAGCCACCTGGCCCTCGCCGGCCAGGCGGCGTACAAGGACAGCAGCGACGCCCTCGGCGGCCAGGACACCCAGGAGGCGCGGGCGCTCCTCGCCGACGCCGGCTGGGTCCCCGGCGGCGCCGAGCGGCCCGCCGGCACGAAGGCGGGCAGCGAGGCGGGGACGAAGGCCGGCGAGGCCGGGGAGGCGGAGAAGAAGGCCGGGGAGGCCGAGAAGGCGGAGAAGGCGGGGGAGCCCGAGAAGGCGGGGGAGCCCGAGAAGGCGGAGGAGACCGAGAAGCCCGCCGTCGAGCCCGGGAAGCCCGCGAAGAGCACCGCCACCGCCCCCGCCGACGCCAAGAAGAAGAGCGACGACGCCTCCGGGGACGCCCCCTCGGACGAGGGCCTCTACATCGTCGGCGACGACAAGCCGGGTGAGCGCCGGGCCGTCCCCGCCCCCGTCGCCGGCGGCCCCGAGAGCGCCACCCGCGTCCTCGCCCCGGCCCCCGCCGCCGCCCGCCAGAGCGCCGCGCTCCGGGCCCGGGCCGAAGCCCTCGACACCCGGCCCGAGGCGCTCGAAGCCCGGCCCGGGGCCCTCGACGCCGGTACGGGCGCCGCCGCCCGGGCCGACGCCCCGCAGGCCGCCAGGCCCGATCGGGGGATGCCCGGGGCCTACGCCCCGCGCGGCACCGCCGCGCCCGCCGCCGTCCCCCCGGCCAAGCAGGCCCTCGGCAAGGACGGCAAGGCGCTCAGCCTCCGCTTCGTCCTGCCGTCCGGACCGGGCTCCGAGCCGCTGCGGACGGTGGGGGACCGGATCGTCCGGATGCTCGACGCGGTCGGGATCCGCACCGAGGTCACCAAGGTCTCCGACGAGAGCTTCTTCAAGGACCACATCGCCTCGGGCGACTACGACCTGGCCCTCTACTCCTGGCCCGCCTCCGCCTTCCCCGCGACCGACGCCCGGCCGATCTTCGCCAAGCCCGAGCCCGCCTCGGACGGCTCGCTCATGGTCGAGCAGAACTACTCCCGGGTCGGCACCGACCGCATCGACCAGCTCTTCGACCAGGCGGCGGGCACGCTCGACGAGGAGGAGGCCCTCGAACTCGTCCGCCAGGCCGACGCCCGGATCTGGGCCGCGGCCGGCTCCATCCCCCTCTACCAGCGCCCGCAGCTCGTCGCCGCCAGGGCCGACCTGGTGAACGCGGGGGCCTGGGGCTTCGCCGCCCCCCGCTACCAGGACATCGGTTTCAGGAAGGGCGGGACCCCCAAGGGGCCCGAGCGGAACCGGTAAAACCGAGGCACGAACCCACTGAAAGCACTGAAAGCACTGAAACCGCAGGTCACAACCTCAGAACCAGCTCAACTTCCTTGCCCGCCGGCCTCCCCGGCGGGCAGGATCGCGACGGCCCCTTGACCCGGCCGCACGACCTCCCCCACACCCTCGAAACCTCCCAGTAGACCCTCTCGGAACCCGGGCGGGGAAGCCTCTTGCACGGCGGCCCCGTACCATGGGACATAGCCGTGGCGCGTCCGCCCGGCGGGCGTAAGAGGAACTGACGCCGATTCCCACGATCCGAGAGAAGCGCAAGCCACCCATGCCCACGCGCCACGACATCCGCAACGTCGCCATCGTCGCCCACGTCGACCACGGCAAGACGACCATCGTCGACGCCATGCTCAAGCAGGCCGGTGCCTTCGCCGCCCACCAGCAGCTCGACGACCGCATGATGGACTCGAACGACCTGGAACGTGAGAAGGGCATCACGATCCTCGCCAAGAACACGGCGGTGAAGTACCACCCCAAGGACGGCGGGGCCCCGATCACGATCAACATCATCGACACCCCCGGCCACGCCGACTTCGGCGGCGAGGTCGAGCGCGGTCTGTCGATGGTGGACGCGGTCGTCCTCCTCGTGGACGCCTCCGAGGGTCCGCTCCCGCAGACCCGCTTCGTGCTGCGCAAGGCGCTCCAGCAGCGCAAGCCCGTCATCCTCTGCATCAACAAGACGGACCGCCCGGACTCCCGGATCGACGAGGTCGTCAACGAGACCTACGACCTGTTCCTGGACCTGGACGCGGACGAGGACCAGATCGAGTTCCCGATCGTCTACGCCTGCGGCCGTGACGGCATCGCCTCGCTGACCAAGCCGGAGAACGGCACCGTCCCCGCGGACAGCGACAGCCTGGAGCCGTTCTTCAACGCCATCCTGGAGCACGTCCCCGCCCCGGTGTACGACGAGGAGGCGCCGCTCCAGGCGCACGTCACCAACCTCGACGCCGACAACTTCCTCGGCCGCATCGCGCTGCTCCGCGTCGAGCAGGGCGAGCTGCGCAAGGGCCAGACGGTCGCGTGGATCAAGCGGGACGGCACGATCTCCAACGTCCGCATCACCGAGCTGATGATGACCGAGGCGCTCACCCGCAAGCCGGCCGAGGTCGCCGGCCCCGGTGACATCTGCGCCGTCGCCGGCATCCCCGACATCATGATCGGCGAGACCCTGGCCGACCCGGAGAACCCGATCGCGCTGCCGCTGATCACGGTCGACCAGCCGGCCATCTCCATGACCATCGGCACCAACACCTCGCCGCTCGTCGGCCGCGGCGGCACGGGCAAGGGCGCGGACGCCAAGGCCGCCGTCAAGAACCGCAAGGTCACCGCCCGCCAGGTCAAGGACCGTCTGGACCGCGAGCTCATCGGCAACGTCTCGCTCCGCGTCCTCGACACCGAGCGCCCGGACGCCTGGGAGGTCCAGGGCCGCGGTGAGCTCGCGCTCGCCATCCTGGTCGAGCAGATGCGCCGCGAGGGCTTCGAGCTGACCATCGGCAAGCCGCAGGTCGTCACCAAGGAGGTCGACGGCAAGGTCCACGAGCCCGTCGAGCGCCTCACGGTCGACGTCCCCGAGGAGCACATGGGCGCGGTCACGCAGCTCATGGGCGTCCGCAAGGGCCGCATGGACAACATGTCGAACCACGGCTCCGGCTGGGTCCGCATGGAGTTCGTCGTCCCGTCCCGCGGCCTCATCGGCTTCCGTACGGAGTTCCTCACCAACACCCGCGGCACGGGCATCGCCCACTCGATCCACGAGGGCCACGAGCCGTGGTTCGGCACGCTGACGACCCGTAACAACGGTTCGCTCGTCGCCGACCGCGCCGGTGCCGTCACCGCCTTCGCGATGACCAACCTCCAGGAGCGCGGCGTCCTGTTCACCGACCCCGGCACCGAGGTGTACGAGGGCATGATCGTCGGCGAGAACTCGCGCTCCGACGACATGGACGTGAACATCACCAAGGAGAAGAAGCTCACCAACATGCGCTCCTCCTCGGCCGACTCCTTCGAGGCGATCGTCCCGCCGCGCAAGCTCTCCCTGGAGCAGTCCCTGGAGTTCTGCCGCGACGACGAGTGCGTCGAGGTGACCCCGGAGGCCGTGCGCATCCGCAAGGTGATCCTGGACCAGAACGCGCGTGGCCGCGCGTCCTCCCGCGCCAAGAACGGCTGATCCGGAGCCGGTTCGTCCGGTCCCGACCGCGTGACCTGAGCCCCGCCGGTACCGGCGGGGCTCAGTCGTGCCCCGTGCCGGGCGGAGGCGTCCCGGCGGCGCCACCGGGGCCACCTGCGGAGATCGGCTGCGGGGGTCGTTCCGGGGGCCTCCGAGAGGGGTCGATCCCGGACCCGCCGTCAAGTCGAATTCAGAGATCCGGTGTCCGGATACCGGTCATCGCTCTCCGGAACGTGTATTAACAGTCCGTTTCGGGGGTGTCTGTCTGGACTCACTTTGTCCGGATTTCGGTACCTCGGGGGGTGGTGATGTTGTCAAAACGAGACCACTTAAGTGTGGTTTACGGCCCGGACGTACTTAATAGTTGGCTCCATTGAGCTCGGGTCAATGGGTCACGCACTGTGGGGAGTGCCGACTCACGAGCACACTCGGGGCACTTGAGTGCATAGCCGTCAGGGGTGTCGGCGAAACTCGGAGTGCCCCTCTTGTAGTGACAAAGTGGACTCATGAGGAGGAACCCATGCGCGGTGCCAAGAGCGCCAAGTGGGTAACGGGCGCGATCATCGTCGCCCTTGCTGCGACCGCCTGTGGCGGGGGGAAGAGCGAAGGCGGCAGCGACGCCAAGGGCGCTGTTGACCCGAACGGAATCTTCTCCATCGAGCTCGGTGAGCCCGAGAAGCCCCTGTACACCGGCGACACGATGGAGTCCAACGGCTCCGCGGTCATGGCCGGCCTGTTCTCGACCCTGGTCGACTACAAGGCCGACGGTTCGCTGGAGATGATCAACGCCGAGTCGGTCACCACGACGGACTCGAAGACGTGGACCGTCAAGCTCAAGCCGGGCTGGACCTTCCACGACGGCACCCCGGTCACCGCCAAGTCCTACGTGGACGCGTGGAACTGGAACGCCAACGTCAAGAACGCCATGGGTCTCAACTCGTGGTTCGCGGACATCAAGGGCTTCGAGAAGCTCAGCCCGTCCGAGGAGGGCGCGCAGCCCACCGCCGACAAGCTGGACGGTCTGAAGGTCGTCGACGAGAACACCTTCACCATCGAGCTGTCGAAGGCCGTCCCGTACTTCGGCCACAAGCTCGCCTACATCGTCTTCGCCCCGCTGCCCGAGGCGTTCTACAAGGACACCAAGGCCGCCGGTCAGAAGCCGATCGGCAACGGTCCCTACAAGTTCAAGAGCTGGGACCACAAGAAGCAGATCGAGATCGTCCGTTACGACGACTACAAGGGTCCGAACAAGGCGAAGAACGGCGGTGTGGTCTTCAAGAACTACACCACCCTCGAGGCCGCCTACGAGGACCTGAAGTCGGGCAACGTCGACGTCCTGCGTCAGCTCGCCCCGAAGGACCTCCCGGTCTACCGCCAGGACCTCGGCGACCGCGCCGTCGACCAGGCGTACTCCGCGATCCAGACCGTCGCCGTGGCCTTCTACGCCGACCAGTGGAGCAAGCCGAAGCAGGTCGACCCCAAGGTCATCCAGGGCATCTCGATGGCCATCGACCGCGCCACCATCACCAAGACGGTGCTCCAGGGCACCCGCGAGCCCGCCTCCGGCTGGGTCGCCAAGGGTGTGCTCGGCTACCAGCCGAACGCGGTCGACGTCACCAAGTTCGACCCGGCCAAGGCCAAGGAGCTCATCAAGGCCGGCGGCGGCGTCCCCGGCAACAAGATCTCCATCCAGTTCAACGCCGACGGCGGGCACAAGGAGTGGGTGGACGCGGTCTGCAACTCCATCACCCAGTCCACGGGCGTCGCCTGCACCGGTGACGGCAAGCCGGACTTCCAGGCCGACCTCCAGGCCCGCAAGAACAAGCAGGTCAAGTCGTTCTACCGCTCCGGTTGGGTGCTCGACTACCCGGTGAACGCCAACTTCATCTCGGACCTGTTCCGTACGGGTGCGGCGGGCAACCAGGGTGGCTTCTCCAACAAGGAGCTGGACGCCAAGATCGCGAAGGCGGACTCCGCTCCCACGCTGGACGAGTCGGTCAAGGAGTTCCAGGCCATCGAGAAGGACCTGGTCAACTACATGCCGTCCATCCCGCTCTGGTACTACAAGGTCAACGCGGGCTACTCCGAGAAGGTTTCGGGCGTGGCTTACGGTCAGGACGGCGACCCGATCCTGACCGGCGTCGAGGTCCACAAGTAAACCCGAAAGCGTAGTCCGCAAGCCGTCACGGGACTGACGGATCGTCAGTCCCGTCTCGGCGCCTTACGCAGCGGCTGGGGGGCCCTTCCACGGCACCGTGCTGCCCGAATCCGGGCAGTGCGCCGTCGTGGAGGGGCCCTCGGCTGCGGCCGTCACATCTCAACGGAGGCATGATGGGGCGCTATGTCGCACGACGACTGCTCCAGATGATCCCGGTTTTCTTCGGGACAACCCTGCTGATCTTCCTCATGGTCTACAGCCTGCCCGGTGACCCCGTGGCCGGTCTGTTCGGAGACAAGGGGGCGTCCCCCGCGACCATCGCGGAGATCAGACACAAGCTCGGTCTCGACCAGCACATCCTGAAGCAGTACTGGGACTACATCAGTGGAATCCTCTTCCACTTCGACTTCGGTACGCAGATCCGCAACGACCGGCCTGTGACCGAAGTGCTGGGCGACGCGTTCCCCGTCACGATCCAGCTGGCGGCCCTCGCCTTCGCCTTCGAGCTCGTGTTCGGCCTCGGCCTCGGCATCATCGCCGGCCTCCGCGCCGGCCGCATGGCCGACAACGCGATCCTGATCTTCACCCTGCTGATCATCTCGATCCCGGTCTTCGTGCTCGGCTTCATCATCAAGATGGTCTTCGCGTTCCAGCTCGGCTGGATCGAGCCGAACGTCAGCAACGACCAGCTGCTGTCCGAGATGATCGCCCCCGCCATCGTCCTCGGTGGTCTCTCCCTTGCCTATGTGGCGCGGCTCACCCGCACCTCCATGGCGGAGAACCTGCGCGCCGACTACATGCGCACGGCCGTCGCCAAGGGCCTGCCGAAGCACCGCATCATCGGCGTCCACCTCATGCGCAACTCGATGATCCCCGTCGTCACCTTCCTCGGCACCGACATCGGCGCCCTGATGGGCGGCGCGGTCGTCACCGAAGGCATCTTCAACGTCAAGGGTGTCGGTGGTCTGATCTACGAGTCGATCAGCCGCCGCGAGGGCAGCACCCTCGTCGGTCTCGTCACCGTCCTGGTGGTCGTCTACCTCATCACCAGCCTGCTCATCGACCTGCTGTACGCGGTCCTGGACCCGAGGATCCGGTATGCCTGACGTGACCAAGACCGCGGCCGCCGCATCGGTGGACGCCGTCACCACCCCTCCGGTGGAGGCGTCCGCCCCCCAGCCGCCCAAGGCGGAGAAGCCCCGCTCGCTCTGGGGCGACGCGTGGCGCGACCTGCGCCGCAACCCGTACTTCCTCGTGTCGTCGGTGCTGATCTTCTTCCTGCTGCTCATCGCGGTGTTCCCGGGGCTGTTCACCAGTGCCTCGCCCACGGCCGGTGACCTCGTCAAGCACTACGTCGGCAAGCCCGAGCTCGGCAACGTCGGCTCGCCCGGCTGGCTCGGCTACGACATCCAGGGCCGCTCCGTCTACGCCCGCCTGATCTACGGCACCCGCGCCTCGATCATCGTCGGCGTCTGCGTCACCCTGATCGTCACCGTGGTCGGCGGCGCCATGGGCATGATCGCCGGTTACTTCGGCGGCTGGGTGGACGCGGTCCTCTCCCGCCTCACCGACGTCTTCTTCGGCATCCCCTTCCTGCTCGGCGCGATGGTCGTCCTGCAGGCCTTCGTCGAGCGCACCGTCTGGGTCGTCGTCTTCGCCCTGGCCTTCCTCGGCTGGACGCAGATGGCCCGCGTCATGCGCGGCGCCGTGATCACGGTCAAGCAGGCCGACTACGTCCACGCCGCCAAGGCGCTGGGCGCCGGCACCAACCGGATCCTCTTCCGGCACATCCTGCCGAACGCCATGGCCCCGGTGATCGTCGTCGCCACCATCGCCCTCGGCGGCTACATCTCCGCCGAGGCGACCCTGTCCTACCTGGGGCTCGGCCTCGCCGCCCCGACCGTCTCGTGGGGTGTCGACATCTCCGCGGGTGTTCAGGCGATCCGTACGTCGCAGCACATCCTGCTGTACCCGTCGATCATGCTGAGCCTCACCGTTCTGGCGTTCATCATGCTCGGCGAAGCCGTCCGCAACGCCCTCGACCCCAAGCTGCGCTGAGGAGGGCGTAAAAGATGAGCATCATCGACAAGACCGCGGCCTTCCCCGCGCCGCGCGACGGGTCCGGCACCGGCCCCCTGCTCGAAGTCCGCGACCTGCACGTGGAGTTCCACACCCGTGACGGTGTGGCCAAGGCGGTCAACGGCGTCAACTACTCGGTGAACGCCGGCGAGACCCTCGCCGTCCTCGGCGAGTCCGGCTCCGGCAAGTCCGTCACTGCCCAGGCCATCATGGGCATCCTCGACATGCCGCCCGGCAAGATCCCCAAGGGCGAGATCCTCTTCCGCGGCCAGGACATGCTGAAGATGTCCGACGAGGAGCGCCGGAAGATCCGCGGCCGCAAGATCGCGATGATCTTCCAGGACGCGCTGTCCTCCCTGAACCCGGTCCTCAACGTCGGCTACCAGCTCGGCGAGATGTTCCGGGTCCACCAGGGCCTGTCCAAGAAGGACGCCAGGACCAGGGCCATCGAGCTGATGGACAAGGTCAAGATCCCGGCCGCCAAGGCCCGGGTCACCGACTACCCCCACCAGTTCTCCGGCGGCATGCGCCAGCGCATCATGATCGCCATGGCGCTGGCCCTGGAGCCGGACCTGATCATCGCCGACGAGCCCACCACGGCTCTCGACGTGACCGTCCAGGCCCAGGTCATGGACCTCCTCGCGGAGCTCCAGCAGGAATACAACATGGGCCTGATCCTGATCACCCACGACCTCGGCGTCGTCGCCGACGTCGCGGACAAGATCGCCGTGATGTACGCCGGCCGGATCGTCGAGCAGGCGCCCGTGCACGAGCTGTACAAGCGCCCGGCCCACCCGTACACCCGCGGTCTCCTGGACTCGATCCCGCGCCTGGACCAGAAGGGCCAGGAGCTCTACGCGATCAAGGGCCTGCCGCCCAACCTGCTCCGCGTGCCCACCGGCTGCGCCTTCAACCCGCGCTGCCCCAAGGCCGAGGACATCTGCCGCACGGAGATCCCGGCCCTGGCGCCGGTCACCGAGCAGGACGGCACGGACCTTCCGGGCCGCAAGAGCGCCTGCCACTTCTGGAAGGAGACGATCCATGGCTGACATCGGCAAGAACGACGAGGCCGTGGCCGCCGCCAACGAAGAGGCTCTGGTCGCCGCCATCGAGGCCCCCGTGGGCCGCGGCGAGCCGATCCTCCAGGTGCGCGGACTGAAGAAGCACTTCCCGCTGACGCAGGGCATCCTCTTCAAGAAGCAGGTCGGCGCGGTCAAGGCCGTGGACGGGGTCTCCTTCGACCTCTACCAGGGCGAGACCCTCGGCATCGTGGGCGAGTCCGGCTGCGGCAAGTCCACGGTCGCCAAGCTCCTGATGAACCTGGAGCGGGCCACCGCGGGCGAGGTCTTCTACAAGGGCCAGGACATCACCAAGCTGTCCGGGCGCGCGCTGAAGGCGGTCCGCCGGAACATCCAGATGGTGTTCCAGGACCCGTACACCTCGCTCAACCCGCGCATGACGGTCGGCGACATCATCGGCGAGCCCTTCGACATCCACCCCGAGGTGGCCCCGAAGGGCGACCGGCGCCGCAAGGTGCAGGAGCTCCTGGACGTCGTCGGTCTGAACCCGGAGTACATCAACCGGTACCCGCACCAGTTCTCCGGCGGTCAGCGCCAGCGCATCGGCATCGCCCGCGGCCTCGCGCTCAACCCCGAGATCATCATCTGCGACGAGCCGGTCTCGGCCCTGGACGTCTCCGTCCAGGCCCAGGTCATCAACCTGATGGAGAAGCTCCAGGACGAGTTCAACCTCTCCTACCTCTTCATCGCGCACGACCTGTCGATCGTCCGGCACATCTCGGACCGCGTCGGCGTCATGTACCTCGGCAAGATGGCCGAGATCGGTACGGACACCGAGATCTACGAGCACCCGACGCACCCGTACACGCAGGCGCTGCTCTCCGCGGTGCCGGTGCCGGACCCGGAGGCCCGCGCGCACCGCGAGCGGATCATCCTCACCGGTGACGTCCCGTCGCCGGCGAACCCGCCGTCGGGCTGCAGCTTCCGCACCCGCTGCTGGAAGGCGCAGGAGCGCTGCGCCCAGGAGGTCCCGCTCCTCGCGGTGCCGTCCGTCTTCAAGGGCCAGGACACCCCGGCCGCCCACTTCTCGGCGTGCCACTTCGCCGAGGAGAAGCAGGTCGTCCCGGTGCACTGACACCCCGCGCGGTTCCGCACGGCCGGCTCCCGGCGCCCCACGGCGCCGGGAGCCGGCCGTTTTTCGTGCGCCCCCGCCGTCGCACTGATGGGCGCCGACAACATGCAGGCGTACTGATGCGGGGTGATATTGGGGCTCTCAGTGTGAATCGGTACATACGGGAGGCACTCCATGCGCGGAGCCACACACGCCAAGTGGGCCGCTCCGGCCATCGCCGTCGTCCTCGCGGCGACCGCCTGCGGCGGCGGGGACAGCGGTGGTGGCGGAGGAGCGGACGGCGTCGTGTCCTCCTCGTGGGGCGACCCCCAGAACCCGCTGGAGCCGGCCAACACCAACGAGGTCCAGGGCGGCAAGGTCCTGTCGATGATCTTCCGGGGGCTCAAGCAGTACGACCCCAAGACCGGCGAGGCCAAGGACATGCTCGCCGAGAAGATCGACACCACCGACTCCACCAACTTCACCGTCACCGTCAAGGACGGCTGGACCTTCTCCAACGGCGAGAAGGTCACCGCCAAGTCCTTCGTCGACGCCTGGAACTACGGCGCCCACCTGAAGAACAACCAGAAGAACGCCTACTTCTTCGGCCAGATCGAGGGCTACGACCAGGTCCACCCGGAGAAGGGCCAGCCCACCGCCGAGACCATGTCCGGCCTCAAGGTCACCGGTGACCGCACCTTCACGGTCAAGCTCACCCAGAAGTTCTCCACCTGGCCGGTCACCCTCGGCTACGCGGCCTTCGCCCCGCTGCCCCAGTCCTTCTTCAGCGACCACGCCGGCTGGCTCTCGAAGCCCGTCGGCAACGGCCCGTACACCATCGACTCCTACTCCAAGGGGTCCCAGATGGTCCTGAAGAAGTGGGACGCCTACCCCGGCACCGACAAGGCGCAGAACGGCGGCGTGACCCTCAAGGTCTACACCGACAACAACACCGCCTACACCGACCTGATCGCCGGCAACCTCGACCTCGTCGACGACGTCCCCGCCGCCCAGCTCAAGAACGTCGAGGCCGACCTCGGCGACCGGTACCTCAACGTGCCCGCCGGCATCATCCAGACCCTCTCCTTCCCGTTCTACGACCCGAACTGGAACAAGCCGAACCAGGCGAAGCTGCGCCAGGGCCTGTCACGGGCGATCGACCGCAACCAGATCACCGAGACGATCTTCCAGAAGACCCGCACCCCCGCCGTCGACTGGACCTCGCCCGTCCTCGGCGAGGACGGCGGCTTCAAGGACGTCTGCGGCGACCTCTGCAAGTACGACGCCGCCGAGGCGAAGAAGCTGGTCGCCGAGGGCGGCGGCATCCCCGGCGGCACCATGAAGATCTCGTACAACGCCGACACCGGCAGCCACAAGGAGTGGGTGGACGCGGTCTGCAACTCCATCAACCGCGCCCTCGGCAACGACCGCGCCTGCGTCGGCAACCCCGTCGGCACCTTCGCCGACTACCGCAACCAGGTCACCACGCAGAAGCTCACCGGCCCGTTCCGCGCCGGCTGGCAGATGGACTACCCGCTCATCCAGAACTTCCTCCAGCCGCTGTACTACACCAACGCCTCGTCCAACGACGGCAAGTGGACGAACCCCGAGTTCGACAAGCTGGTGAACCAGGCCAACGCCGAGGCCGACACCGCCAAGGCCGTCGGGATCTTCCAGCAGGCCGAGGAAGTCCTCCGCGACGACATGGGCGCCATCCCGCTCTGGTACCAGAACGGCAGCGCCGGCTACTCGGAGCGCGTGAGCAACGTGACCCTGAACCCCTTCAGCGTCCCGGTCTACGACCAGATCAAGGTCAACTGACGCCCGGGGAGTGCGTGCCGGGCGCCGCTCCTTCTCCCGCGCTCATTCGCCAGACACCCCCCAGCAGGCCGACGGCGCACGGCCCGGCCCGCGGACCCCCGCGCCGGGCCGTACGCCTTCCTCGGACCCCTCCCGGAGCCGAAACCCCTTCCCGGAGCCAACCCCCGGAGTCCCTCATGGGTCGATACGTGATCCGGCGACTGCTGCAGATGATCCCGGTCTTCTTCGGCGCCACGCTGCTGATCTTCCTGATGGTGAACGTGATGGGCGACCCCGTCGCCGGACTGTGCGGCGACCGCCAGTGCGACCCGGCGACCGCCGCCCAGCTCAAGAAGGAGTTCGGCCTCGACAAGCCGGTCTGGCAGCAATACCTGACCTACATGGGCAACGTCTTCACCGGAGACTTCGGCACGGCCTTCAACGGCCAGGAGGTCACCGAGCTGATGGCCAACGCCTTCCCGGTCACCATCCGGCTCACCATCATCGCGATCCTCTTCGAGATCGTCATCGGCATCAGCCTCGGCGTCCTCACCGGCCTCAAGCGCGGCCACCCCGTCGACACCACCGTGCTGCTGCTCACCCTGGTCGTCATCTCCGTCCCGACCTTCGTCACCGGCCTGCTCGTCCAGCTCCTCTTCGGCGTCAAGTGGAAGTGGATCGACCCCTCGGTCTCCTCCGCCGCCACCTTCGACGAACTGCTCGTCCCCGGCCTGGTCCTCGCCTCCGTGTCGCTCGCCTACGTCACCCGGCTCACCCGGACCTCGATCGCCGAGAACAAGCGCGCCGACTACGTCCGCACCGCCGTCGCCAAGGGACTGCCCCGCCGCCGGGTCATCACCCGGCACCTGCTGCGCAACAGCCTCATCCCCGTGGTCACCTTCATCGGCACCGACGTCGGCGCGCTCATGGGCGGCGCCATCGTCACCGAGCGGATCTTCAACATCCACGGCGTCGGCTACCAGCTCTACCAGGGCATCCTCCGCCAGAACACCCAGACCGTGGTCGGCTTCGTCACCGTCCTCGTCCTGGTCTTCCTGGTGGCCAACCTGCTCGTCGACCTCCTGTACGCCGTCCTTGACCCGAGGATCCGCTATGCCTGAGATGCCCGAGCACCACGACGAAGGGTCGGCCATCGCCTCGACCGGGGCCGGCGGCGCCACCGACCTCGCGATGTCCGAGGCCGAGACCCTGGAGAAGGTCCCCAGCGGCCCCGACGGCACCGGGCCCGAGAAGAAGGCCCGCTCCCTCTGGTCCGACGCCTGGCACGACCTGCGCCGGAACCCGATCTTCATCATCTCCGGCCTGGTCATCGTCTTCCTGGTGGTCATCGCGATCTGGCCGCAGCTCATCGCGAGCGGCAACCCGCTGGACTGCGACCTCTCCAAGGCCCAGGAGGGCTCCCAGCCCGGCCACCCCTTCGGCTTCAACGGCCAGGGCTGCGACGTCTACACCCGCACGGTCTACGGAGCCAGGGCCTCCATCGAGGTCGGCGTCCTCTCCACCCTCGGCGTGACCCTCCTCGGCTCGGTCCTCGGCGGCCTCGCCGGCTTCTACGGCGGCGCCTGGGACGGATTCCTCTCCCGGATCACCGACATCTTCTTCGCCATCCCGGTCGTCCTCGGCGGTCTGGTCCTGCTCTCCGTCGTCAGCAACAACACCGTCTGGCCCGTCATCGGCTTCATGGTGCTGCTCGGCTGGCCGCAGATCTCCCGCATCGCCCGCGGCTCCGTCATCACCGCCAAGCAGAACGACTACGTCCAGGCGGCCCGCGCGCTCGGCGCCTCCAACTCCCGGATGCTGCTGCGGCACATCACGCCCAACGCCGTCGCCCCCGTGATCGTCGTCGCCACCATCGCCCTCGGCACGTACATCTCCCTGGAGGCCACGCTCTCCTTCCTCGGCGTCGGCCTCAAGCCCCCGACCGTCTCCTGGGGCATCGACATCTCCTCGGCCTCGCCGTACATCCGCAACGCCCCGCACATGCTGCTCTGGCCGGCCGGCGCGCTGGCCGTCACGGTGCTCGCCTTCATCATGCTCGGCGACGCCGTCCGCGACGCCCTCGACCCCAAGCTGAGGTAGGGATCCATGCTGCTCGAAGTGCGCGACCTGCACGTGGAGTTCCACACCCGGGACGGGGTGGCCAAGGCGGTCAACGGCGTCGACTACTCCGTCGACGCGGGGGAGACCCTCGCCGTCCTCGGCGAGTCCGGCTCCGGCAAGTCCGTCACCGCCCAGGCCGTCATGGGCATCCTCGACATCCCCCCGGGGAGGATCACCCGGGGGGAGATCCTCTTCCAGGGCCAGGACCTCCTGAAGCTCAAGGAGGACGAGCGGCGCAAGATCCGGGGCGCCAAGATGGCGATGGTCTTCCAGGACGCGCTGTCCTCCCTCAACCCCGTCCTCAGCGTCGGCGACCAGCTCGGCGAGATGTTCCAGGTCCACCGGGGGATGTCGCGGAAGGACTCCAAGGCCAAGGCCGTCGAGCTGATGGACCGGGTCCGCATCCCCGCCGCCAAGGAACGCGTCGGCCAGTACCCGCACCAGTTCTCCGGCGGCATGCGCCAGCGCATCATGATCGCCATGGCGCTCGCCCTCGAACCCGAGCTGATCATCGCCGACGAGCCCACCACGGCTCTCGACGTCACCGTCCAGGCCCAGGTCATGGACCTCCTCGCCGAGCTCCAGCGCGAGCTCAACATGGGCCTCATCCTCATCACCCACGACCTCGGCGTCGTCGCCGACGTGGCCGACAAGATCGCCGTGATGTACGCCGGCCGGATCGTCGAGCGGGCCCCCGTCCACGAGATCTACAAGGCCCCCGCCCACCCCTACACCAAGGGCCTCCTCGAATCGATCCCGCGCCTGGACCAGAAGGGCCAGGAGCTCTACGCGATCAAGGGCCTGCCGCCCAACCTGCTGCACATCCCGCCCGGCTGCGCCTTCAACCCGCGCTGCCCGATGGCCCAGGACGTCTGCCGGACCGACGAGCCCCCGCTGTACGAGGTGACCGACTCCCCGGTGCCGCGCGCCAGCGCCTGCCACTTCTGGAAGGAGTGCCTCCATGGCTGAGGCGATTCTCGAAGTCCGGGACCTCCACAAGCACTACCCGCTGACGCAGGGCATCCTCTTCAAGAAGCAGGTCGGCGCCGTCAAGGCCGTCGACGGCGTCGACTTCGACCTCGTCGCCGGCGAGACCCTCGGCATCGTAGGCGAGTCCGGCTGCGGCAAGTCGACCGTCGCGAAGATGCTGGTCAACCTGGAACGGCCCACCTCCGGCACCATCCGCTACAAGGGCGAGGACATCACCAAGCTCTCCGCGCGCGCCCTGAAGGCGGTCCGGCGCAACATCCAGATGGTCTTCCAGGACCCGTACACCTCGCTCAACCCGCGCATGACCGTCGGCGACATCATCGGCGAGCCGTACGAGATCCACCCCGAGGTCGCGCCCAAGGGCGACCGGCGCCGCAAGGTCCAGGACCTCCTGGACGTCGTCGGCCTCAACCCCGAGTACATCAACCGCTACCCGCACCAGTTCTCCGGCGGCCAGCGCCAGCGCATCGGCATCGCCCGCGGCCTCGCCCTCCAGCCCGAGGTCATCGTCGCCGACGAACCGGTCTCGGCCCTCGACGTCTCCGTCCAGGCCCAGGTCGTCAACCTCCTGGAACAGCTCCAGTCCGAGTTCTCCCTGTCGTACGTCTTCATCGCCCACGACCTGTCCATCGTGCGGCACATCTCCGACCGGGTCGGCGTCATGTACCTCGGCCGGATCGTCGAGATCGGCACCGACGCGCAGATCTACGACCACCCCACCCACCCCTACACGCAGGCGCTGCTCTCCGCCGTCCCCGTCCCCGACCCCGAGGCGCGCGCCCACCGCGAGCGGATCATCCTCACCGGCGACGTGCCCTCCCCGGCCGACATCCCCTCCGGCTGCCGCTTCCGCACCCGCTGCTGGAAGGCGCGGGAGCGCTGCGCCGAGGAGGTCCCCCTCCTGGCGGTCCCGGCCGTCTTCCGGCTCACCGACAGCCCGGCCCGCCACGACTCCGCCTGCCACTTCGCGGAGGAGAAGCACGTGGTCGCGGAGGAGCACAGGGCGGTCCTGGAGAAGGGCGACCCGCCGGAGGGCGGCGCCCCGGACCTGGAGAAGGGCGCCGCTCCGGACCTGGAGAAGAAGCCCGGCACCCCGCCCCCGGGAGGCAGCCACCTCCTCCGTCCGGAGGACGGGACCCCGGGGACGGACCCGCCCCCCGACACGCCTTAACACCGGGGCAACCCGCCCGACTCGGCTCCGATATACGGACACGCCAGGCTGCACACCGTACGGCCGTGCGGGTGCCGTGGGGCGGGGCGGGCGGCCCCCGGGCGCCCCGCCGGCCCCCCCCCCCCCCCCCCCAAAACGCACCCCCGGTTTTTGGCCGGGGGCCCCCGGGGGATAGCTGGCCGGGCTGTGTAAAAC
>NZ_JBSHHY010000004.1:0-303321 GCF_053618675.1 Streptomyces sp. NPDC055632
CAGGCACAAGATCATCCGACACCCGAACCACTGTGCCGCCACCCAACCCGACTGCCAAGCCCCTACGCCGAACTCATTCTGAAACGATCAGTAAGTGAGGAGCCGACCAGGCCTGCGAGAGCCAGACCGGCCGCCGTTCTTTTGCCCGCTGGCGCCCCTCCCCTGCCGGGCGCAGCCTGGGAAAGGGCCATCGTCCCGCGCCGTGCGGCCGTACCGGCCGGTGCCTACCGAACGAGGAGCACACCAATGGCTGACCGAGCGATTCCCGGCATCGACCCGCAGGCCACCCCCAGCGGCCCGGGCTGCGCCGACTGCATGGCGGGAGACGGCCCCGGCTGGTGGTTCCACCTGCGCCGCTGCGCCGCCTGCGGCCACATCGGCTGCTGCGACTCCTCGCCCTCCCAGCATGCCACCAAGCACTACCAGGCGGTGGGGCATCCCTTCATCACCAGCTACGAACCGGACGAGGAGTGGTTCTACAGCAACGAGACCGAGCAGTTCTACGAAGGTCTGCAGCTCGCCCCGCCCACTTCCCACCCGGCCGACCAGCCCGTGCCGGGCCCGGCCGGAGCAGTGCCCGATGACTGGCAGCAGCGGTTGAACTGAGTCGGCGGCAGGCCGCCGCGGACCCGGGCGCGCGACCGCGAACACCACCACGTCATTGAGTCGCCCGCCGTGACGCCGCCGGCGAGCTGTCCCGTATGGCCGAGGGGGATTGCCGTCCTCCCCGCGGCCTCTGCACCGCAGTCCCGTCCGGGGCGCTGGTCGCATGTCAGCTGCGATGCTCCGGGTTGGGAGCGTCGAAGCGGCAACCGGCGTCCCACTCGGGGCGCTGGTTGCCGTACGCGGGGATACCGCCGGCCCGTTTGAGGAGGGCAGCGAGGTGCATGAGGTTCCAGGCGGCGAAGGTCGTGTTCCGGTTGGTGAAGTCGTTCTCGGGACCGCCGGAGCCCGGATCGAGGTAGCTGGGGCCCGGGCCGGCCTCGCCGATCCAGCCCGCGTCGGCCTGCGGGGGGATGGCGAAGCCGATGTGCTGGAGGCTGTAGAGGATGTTCATGGCGCAGTGCTTGAGGCCGTCCTCGTTGCCGGTGATCAGACAGCCGCCGACCCTCCCATAGTAGGCGGACTGGCCAGCCTCGTTGAGTTCGGCCGAGTTGGAGTAGAGCCGTTCGATGACATGCTTCATCACAGAGCTGTTGTCGCCGAGCCAGATCGGGCCGCAGAGCACCAGGATGTCGGCGGCCATCACCTTGGCGTACAGCTCTGGCCAGGCGTCGGTGGCGGCGCCGTGCTCGGTCATGTCGGGCTGGACACCGATCGCGAGGTCCCAGTCGACGGGGCGGACCACCTCCGTGCGCACGCCACCCGCGCGCATCACTTCGGCGCTCAGGTCGATCAGTCCCTCGGTGTTGCTGGTCTCCGGTGAGGATTTCAGGGTGCAGTTGAGGTAGAGGGCGCTGAGACCGTCGTAGTGGGGCGGAGTGCTGGAGGGCATGTAACGGCTCCCTTCACAGAGGCTGATGCCGCAAGCCTGGAACACCCGGGCGGGGACGGCACCACAAGCGAAGCGAACGCGGTACCCACGTGGGTCCTGTGGATGCGGCCATGTGTGCCGGGGCCGAGAGTGGAACCAGGTGTCCCCGGCCGGCCGGGCCGGGGCGGGCCCCGCGGGAAGGATCCCCGATGGACTTGTTCCCCGCGCTGCCCAGGGAGTCCTGGGCAGCGACGAAGGAGACGCTGCGCCGGTTCCTCCAGATTGTCGGCAAGGTGCGTCTGGCGGCCAGTGTCCGGCGCAACCACTGGTGGAACGTCCCCTTCCATCTGACCGGGAGCGGTATCACCACCCGGCCCACCGGCCCGCTCGCCGACGGGACAGTCTTCACCGTCGACTTCGACTTCGCCGCCCACCGGCTGCGGGTACTCAACCTCGACGGGCGTCAGGCATCGTTCCCTCTGATGGGCCTGTCGGTCGCCGGCTTCTACCGCGCGTTCACCGGCACCCTGCCCCACCTGGGCATCGGCATCCTCCCGGAACACCCCTACCCCTTCGACCTGCCCGACGCCGCCCGGCCGTTCGCCGAGGACGACGAGCACGCCGCGTACGACCCGGCCGCTGTGAACCGCTACTGGACGATCCTCACCCAGGTCATGCTGGTCCTGGAGAAGTACGCGGCCGGATACTCCGGTAAGACCAGCCCCGTCCACCATTTCTGGCACACCTTCGACATCGCCGTGACCCGGTTCTCCGACCGGAATGTGGCGCAGGGCCCTTCCGTCGATCCTGTCACCCGCGAGGCGTACTCGCGCGAGGTGATCAGCAGCGGCTTCTGGTTCGGCGACGACCGGTCCTACCCCGAACCCGCCTTCTACTCATACACGGCGCCGGAGCCTGACGGGCTGGCGCGGCAGCCACTGGAACCGGCGACCGCGCAGTGGACGCAGAACAACGGCTCACACCTCGCCCTGCTGCCCTACGACGACGTGCGCACCGCACCGGACGCCCGCGCCGAGATCCTCCGGTTCTACGACAGCGCTTTCGTGGCCGGCGCGCGCCTGGCGGGGTGGCCCGCCGATCGGCTCTGCCCGGGTGGAGTGACCGACCCCCAGGTCCGGGACGCCTCCAAGGCTCCGTAAGCGCTCGCGGGACCCGCCTTCGGTGACCTCCTCCGCCATGCGTGCCCTGCTCCGGTGCGAGATGACGCACGATGGGGACCCCGATCGCGAGACCTCGTGCGCTTTCCAGCAGCCCAGCGTCGTAGCCCGTCGTACGTCCCTCGTGCTGAAGCGGGTCCTCGCTCCACGAGGGCACCCTGAGGACCTACACCTACATCTGTATGTCGCCGGAGTCGCCCGCTGAAATGCGGGTCTGTCGTGGGCTCCGGCCAGGGCGCGACCACGTTCCGGTCAAGTATTCCGGTTGTCCCGTATAGGCGCCAGTTGCTGAGCGAGGCCGTGCTGAGCAGAAGGTGAAAGGCCGCCGCTAGCAGCGCCACTGGCGTAGGCGCTTCGTCAGCCACCAGACCTCACACCACTGTGCCGCGTCCCTGACCTCCCATAAAGACCATGAGGTGGACGACCAGCCCACGGGCTCGTACCCAGCCGGGCAGCGCTAGGAGCTCTCTTACGGATCACTGGCGGAGATTCGGTCGCAAAACCTGCTGGCGTTGACAGAACTGCTGCCTGCGACGATGCGCCTGTGAGCTACGACCTTGCTGTGTGGGACGGCGACCGTCCATTCGATGACCGCCAAGCGGGCTCGATGTACGACGAGCTCTATGAGCGCTACCTGGAGTCGGACGATGTCGTCGCGCCTCCGGCGCCGCGCATCGTGGCGTACGTGGAAGCCCTCGTCGCACGGTACCCGGATGACATCGACCGCAGCATCGTGTGGGCGTCGACACCGGTCGTCAATGAGGCATCGGGGCCGATCGTGTACCTGCTCATGTCTTAAGGCAAGGCCGAGGAGGTGTCGGAGTACGCCGCTGAGCTGGCCCGCGAGCATGAGCTCGTCTGCTTCGATCCGCAGGGAGAATGTCTCCGCCCCTGAGCGGGCTGTTCTTCAGCGGACGGACCAGAGGAAGATGCCCGCGATGAGGAGGCCGACGCGGTAGACCGTGGCGGTCTTCTCGTAGCGGGTGGCGAGACCGCGCCATTGCTTGAGGCGATCGATGCAGCGTTCGACGGTGTTGCGTCGCTTGTAGGCCGCGCGGTCGAATCCGGGCGGCCGCCCGCCGCCGCGTCCTCTGCGCTTGCGGTTGGCGATCTGGTCGGCGGGTTGTGGAATCACGGCCCGTACTCCGCGCCTTCGCAGATGGTCCCGGATGGCCCGTGACGAGTACGCCTTGTCAGCCAGCACCATGAAGGGCCTGGCCCTGGGCCTGCCAACCCGACGCGGGATCCGGATGGCAGCCATCACGTGGTCGAACGCTGGCGCGTCTCCTGCCTGGCCGGGCGTGAGCACGAAGCACAGCGGGCGGCAGCGGCTGTCAGCGGCGAGATGGACCTTCGTGGTCAGCCCACCACGCGACCGTCCGATCGCGTGGTCGGCCGGCTCGTCAGCCGAGGCCACCTTTTGCGGGCCCCGGCACCATGTTGGTGCACGCGCAAGACCGTGGAGTCCACCGCGACGACCCAGTCCAGCTCGCCGTCAGCATCGACCTGGGCGAGTAGGGCGGTGAAGACTCGATCCCAGGTGCCGTCGATGGCCCAATTCCTCAGCCGCGCATAGACGCCCTTCCACGAACCGTACTCCGCGGGGAGGTGCACCCACTGTGACCCGGTCGGGAACTTCCAGGCGATCGCGTCGATCACCTGCCGGTGATCACGCCACCGCCCGCCCCGCCTCGGTATCCGGTCCGGCAACAACGGCTCCATCCGCGCCCACTGCGCGTCAGTCAACGGCATGGCCGGACCAACGATCCGATGATCGGTAAGAAACGCCCTAGGGGGCCCTGCCTCGTCACCACACCTGCTGACCAGCCCATTTCGCTCTCCAGTACAGGGTGAAAGAGGATCACGGAAAATGGTTTCCGGTCAGCTTGCCTCTCAGGAAAAAGCGCCTTGCGACATGGCAAGTGTTGTCCTGCGACATGATTTGAGGCAAAAAGGTCGGTCGCATACTTGTCTGATTCTCGCCCGTGTGTGCGACTGAATGGCGGGCAGTCACCGGCCGGTCGGGAAGCGGTTGTGGCAACGTGTGCGGCTCCGGTGGCTGATGGGGCTGCTGTGACATCTCTTCTCGTGGGGGGAAGTGCATGACTTCGCGTGCTTCCGGCACGCCTTCTCGGCGTGCCCGTATGACGGCAAGACACTCACTGACTGCGGCGATCGCGGTTCTCGCGCTGGGCGCGTCGGCGCTGCCGGCACTCGCCACCTCGCCTGTGGCCAGTCCGGGCCCCGGCTCGGTCTGGGGCAAAGAGGCGGCGCCTTTGGAGATCCCGCCGGTCAAGGTGGGATCGACCAGGCCCGTACCCGGCAAGCCCGAAGCGGCGCCGTCGAAGGAAGAGGCGGCCTGGCGGGCAGCACAGAAAGAACGCGCCCGCACCGGGAGCATCCCTGCGAACGAGGGACGGGTCACGGCCAACCGCACGGCCGGCGAGACCGGAACCCTTGTATGGGTGCCCGAGGGACAGGGCTCGGTGCCCTGGCACCAGATCTCAGACTTTCGTATCACCGACTCCCTCGTCGCGCGGATCAACCTGTCCAACGGCAACCTCATGTTGGCCGCGACCGACTTCGAGGTCGCTGGAGTGGGACAGAAACTGCGCCTGGCACGTACATACAATTCGCTGGACGGGCCCTACGGCAAGGTTTCGGACCGCTGGTGGCAGGAGTACGAACGCTACCTGCATGTCTTCACGAACTCGGTCGTCCTCTACGACGCGACGGGTGCCTCGGTCAGCTTCACGAAGAACGCCGACGGCACCCTCACCACGCCCAAGGGGTACTCGCAGGACCTGAAGAAGAACGCCGACGGCACCTACACACTCACCAACCGCAAGTCGGGTGTGAAGGACACCTACGACGCGAACGGCACGCTGACGAAGGTCACCGACCGCAACAAGGGCACGATCACGGTCGACCAGCACGATGAGACCGACGAGCACAAGGGCTTCAAGCTGACCGAGACTCGTTCGGGCCGCTGGATCGACCTGCTCAAGACGTATCCCAACCAGTGGCAGGCCAAGGACCACACCGGCCGGACCGCTGTCTTCGATCTCGATGCTGACGGCAACCTCTCGCGCACCACGGACACCGAAGGCAAGACCACCTCTTACGCCTTCGACGCCGATGGCAGGATCACTAAGATCACGACCCCGGAAGGGCGGGTGACGGTCTTCAGCTACGACGCCCAGAGCCGGGTCACATCCATGCTGCGGGCGACCCAGACCGGCAGCTCCGGACACACCGGCCCCACGTACACCTACGCCTACACCGGCGTTTATCCCTCCGGCGCGGGCACGACAACCGTCACCGACCCCGAACAGAACGCCACGAAGCACGAGCACGACGCGGAGGGCAAGGTCACCAAGGTGACCGACGCGCTTGGCCGCTCCCGTTCGAAGACCTTCGACGGAAACAACAACGTGCAGACCGCGACGGACGCGATGGGTGTCGGTGGTGCCAGCGGCAATGTCACCACCTATGGCTGGGACACACGCAACAACCTCACCTCGGCGAAGCTGCCCACCGGAGCCACTGCCGCCGTGGCGGGTTACCAGACGCTCTCGGGCGCAGATCTGCCCGGCTCGATGACAACCGTCGACGGGGAGAAGACGGACTACACCTATGACACCGTCGGCAATACCAAGTCGGTCGCTGTGACCGGTACGGGCGGCGGGACACAGTCCTTCGACTACAACCCCGCCACCGCCACCTGCGGTGGGTTCGAGGGCCAGCGCTGCAAGGTCACGACGAAGATGTCGTCGACCAAGTCGGTCTCCACGTCCTTCACGTACGACGCGAAGGGCAATCTGGCCAAGGTCACCCCGCCCGCCCCCCTCGGTGTGACGACGTACACCTATGACGACCTGGGGCGGCCTGCCACCGCCAAGGACGCCCGTGGTGTCACGACTCTCTACACCTACGACCACCGCGACCGCATCACCAAGGTCGACACCTCCGGCTACGCCACCGTCACCTACTCCTACGACGGAGACGGAAACCTCACCCAGCGCTCGGACGGCACCGGCGTCACCGCCTACGCCTTCGACCCGCTGTCCCGCGAAACCGTACGCACCTTGCAGAACGGCTCGCAGACCCGCCTGACCTATACCCCGGCAGGCAACGTGGACACGTACGAGGACCCGGCGGGCGTCACCGACTACACCTGGAACCAGGTCAACAAGCTCACGCAGTTCAAGGACCCGACCGGCAAGGTCACCACGTACACCTACAACAACAATGACGTCCGCACGAAGACGACGTATCCCGGTGGCACCGCCCAAGAGGTCACGCTCGACAATTCGAACCGGCCGGAGAAGATCCGGGCGACGTCCCCGAAGGGCACGCTGGTCGACCTCGCCTACACCTACGGCTACGACCACGACGCCAACGCCACCACCCCCCTCAAGGACGGCGGCAAGATCCGCACCCGGACGGACGTGGTCGCGGGGATGAAGACGACCTACACCTACGACGATGCGGGCCGGTTCTCCTACGCCAAGGAGGAGAAGGGCACCACCCTCAACTCGTCCTGGCAGTACTGCTACGACCTGGCCGGCAACCTCACCTCCCAGGGCGTGGACCCCGGCTGCCCGCGCGGCACCACGTACACGATCAACGACGCCCAGCAGATCACCGCGAAGAACGGCGTCGCGACGAACTGGTCGTACGACAAGGTCGGCAACGAGACCGCCGGAGCCTCCACCCCCGAGGGCACCCGCACCGGTGAGACCTGGTCCGACTACTCCCAGATGAAGTCGATCACCGTGGGCGGCAAGACCTACGCCGGCCAGTACGGCTCGACGGACCAGAGCGAGCGGATCAAGCTCGGCGACACGTTCTTCCACAACGGGCCCCTCGGCCTGTCCGCGAAGAGCATCGGTGGCGTCGACATGGGATTCAATCGTGAACCCGGGGGCACCCTGAACTCCATGACCACCGGGGCCAAGTCCTACTACTACCTCACCGACGCACTCGGTTCGGTGGTCGCGCTCGCGGACGAGGCCGGCACGAAGGTCAACACCTACTCCTACAGCCCCCGCGGAGTCCAGCGCGCCGGAAGCTCGGAACAGGTCCCCCAGCCCTACCAGTTCGCCGGCGGCTACCACGACCCGACGGGCCTCTACCACTTCGCCGCACGCTACTACGACCCCAACATCGGCCGCTTCACCAGCACCGACCCCTCCGGCCAGGAGAAGAACCCCTATCTCTACGCCGAAGGCGACCCCGTCAACCGCATCGACCCGAGCGGACTGGCTTTCTTTGACGCGGTCGGCAAGGGCTTCGACATGTACGACATCGGCAGCATGGCCAAGGACGTGTCCGAGGGCAACTACAAGGACGCCCTGGCCACGGGAGCCGGCCTGGCGGCGGGTGCCGCCGCCGAGGCCGGGTGCGGCGCGGTCGCCGTCGCTGTCAGCGCACCCACCGCAGGTGTGGGCGGACTTGCTGTCGGTGCCACCTGCTTTGCCGTCGGATATGGGGCGGGCGAACTCGGCGAGAAGGCCGCGACCAGCGTCCTGAATTAGGCATCGAAATCGGTAAACAGCAGAGGGAGGACAACATGTCATACAGCCAGTTCTTGGCCAAGGGCGCCGGGGAAGGCACTCCGCCCTTCTGGATCATCGCCATCGCCCTGATCGTCATCGTCGGGGTGGCGTTCCTGGTGAGTAAGGCCCGCAAGAGGTAGCACCACCCGCCAGACACGCAGGACGTGTGGCGCTTCGCCCGGCTGGTTCCGTACCGGCCGGGCGAAGTGTTGCCCGCGTAAGACCGTGACCTATGTGGTGAAGCGGAGGAGTCGCTTGTAGCAGCAGTTGGCTGCTGCGAGGCCGAGGAAGGCCAGGCGGATCAGTCTCTCGTACTCGTCGTTCTTCGGCCCCATCCCGCTCACGATAAGGCCGCCCTCACAGTGCCAGCACCGGGGCAGACGAGCCGCACGCCTGATGCGCGCTATGCCCGGCTCCTTTTGGCAGTGGACGTGCCCTTCCGCCCAAGAACGCCCCGTGCAGAGGCTCGCGGTATGTCTTGCCACGTTCGTGGCGCAGGTCGTCTCGTACCCGGCGGCCCTGGAAGCCTCGAAGTGCTTCCCGGCCTACCCGGAGAAGGTTGAAGTCCAAGAGAGCAGCCGGCGCGGGGTGCTAACGACCTGGGAGCGATTGACAGTGCTCAGGTTGAGTGGACTTCGACCGTGCGGCCGTCGGGGTCGGTGAGGATGTGGCGTCCTGGCATGAGTGGCGGAGTAGCCGTGCTGCCGTCGACGGCCAGGCCGAGGCGCAGTGCGTCCGTCTGACGTCCAGGGCTGGCTGGGTAGAGCTCGAACACCATGCCGTTTGGAAGGACCGCGGCGTAGTGCTCGGGGCCCTGGCCGTGCCGCTCCGCGACGAAGTCCAGGCCAAGGCCCTGGTAGAAGCGCCAACATTCCTCAAGCCGGAGCGAGTACAGCACCAGCAAGGTCACGCCGACTGGCTTCGGGTCACTCATCGGTTCCTGGCCTTTGCTGACGTTGACGGGGGATCGAACCGTAACGCAGCAAGGGCCGTACGGGTTGGGCAAGTTGTGAGGCGCGCCTGGGCCCGTGCGGCCTGTTCCCATCCTGCCCTGTCCGGGGTCTCTCGTGCACACTTCGGCAAGTTGCTCGAAGAACTCGCACCCAAGTGGCAAGCGACACCCGAGAGTCCAGGCCGAGGTCGACGAAGGCTACCGGGGCTTGGCCAACGAGTTCCCTGCCCAGGTCAGCGCCCCTCCGAAGAAGCCCAAGGACGACGCGCCGCTGAGCGAACACCACGCCTGACGCGAGCAGCAGCGCCGCCAGTCCTCCAGGCGGATCTGTGTGGAACACACCAACGCCGAGTTCAAGCAGTGGCGACCGCTACAGCGGTTCACCGGGCGCCGGGAAATCTACGCCGAGACCCACCTGGCCATCGCCAGCCTGGTCTCCGACCGCTCCGGCCGACCGCCGACTGATCACGCACCAGCCGAACCGCCAGGCGAGCATGCCCACACGTCAATCGCTCCCAAGGTCGTAAGCCGTCAAGCCGTGGAGGTGAGCCGCCTCCTCCGGATCTTGCCGCGGGTTTGCCCTGGGCCCCGGCCGGCGCGCAGGTTCGGCTTGTGGCAGTAGAGCGAGTGGATCACCAGACCGTCCCGAAGAACCGTGTCCACCAGCTGGGCCGGGCCGAGAAGTGCTCCAGCTTGCTGGGGCCGTCGTAGTCGCTCTCCAGCAGTTCCTCGGGGACGCTCACGTAGCCGAGGTCGGCCAGCGCCCGTTCCACGGTGGCGAGGTCGCCGAGGTCCAGCGCCCCCTCCTCGTAGGCCTCGTCCGTACCTAGGAAGGCCCCCGGGTTGTCGGCGCAGACCTCGGCGAGGGATCCGAACTTGCTCACGCAGACCACGATCCGCGTCCCGCAGACCGTCGCGTCCGCGGGCACGTGGACGCGCCCGTACTCGCTGGAGTCCTGGGTGTCCCGCTCGGACTCGCACATGGCACCGAAGTCCGCTTCGAGCCGACGCACCAGCCCACGGAACTTGAGGCCGGTCGCCGCGCGGTCGTAGTGCAGCGGCCGTTCCAGCCGCTCCGGGTCATCAAGCCCGCGCAACAAGGACAGCAGTTCCATCTCGCTCTTCGCCATCCACACATCCTGCCCGTCGGGCGGAAGCGGCAAGACAGGGCCGTCCTGTTGGCTCTGTTCACGTCGCAGGGTTCTGGCTCAGGTTCCGTGCAGGGGCCACGGTGAGTGACAGCTGAGCGTCCCCGGCGGCTTGCGAAGTCGCCCGAAAATGGGCGTTGGTCGGTACTGCCGGGCTGACAGTCCGGACCGTGGAAGAGGTCGTGCTCCGGTTGAAGGAGTTGTTGTTCCCGGCGATCGCGGACGTCGCGGTGGTGTCGGTGGACGTCGATATCGAGATAGTGCGTGTTGACGCGCAATGCACCACGGTCGGCGCCGCCTGTGCGGGGTGCGGAGCCTGGTCAACCCGAGTTCACAGCTCCTACCTGCGGTTTCCCGCTGACGCGCCGAGCGCCGGGCGACGCGTCGTACTCCAGTTACGAGTTCGGCGCTTCCGATGCGGGAACAACATGTGCTCCCGCCGGACCTTCGCGGAACAGATACCCGGCTTCACCCGCAGGCACAGCCAGCGCACCGAGCGACAACGTTCCACCCTGGCCGCAGTCGGTCTCGCCCCGGCCGGCCGGGCCGGTGCCCGGCTGGCTGCCGTCCTGGGCGTGGCCGTCAGCCGGAGCACGGTATTGCGCCTGGTCGACGCTCTTCCGAGCCGGAGGTGCCCGTGCCGCGGGTAGTCGGCGTCGACGAGTACGCCACCCGCAAGGGCCGCCACTACGGCACCGTCCTGGTCGATGTCGAAACCCGCCGCCCGATCGACCTGCTCCCCGACCGGGAAGCATCAAGTCTGGCCGCGTGGCTCGCCGAGCGTCCCGGCGTAGAGGTCGTCTGCCGGGACCGTGCGCTCTTCTTCGCAGAAGGCGCCACAGCTGGAACGCCGCAGGCGATCCAGCTGTGGCGGACCGATGGCACCTCTGGCATAACCTGAGCGAAGCAGCTGAACGAGCCGTCGCCCAGCACCGCCACTGCCTCCGAGCCCTCGTTCCTGATTCCGCCGGCCTTGGGCCGGAGCCCGCGTTCGAAGGCATGCCGTCCAGCTCTCCCCGGCCGACGGGGCACCGGTTCGCCGAACGCACACGCGCCAAGCACGCCACCATTCACGCACTGCTGGACGCTGGGCACAGCAAGCAGTCCGTGGTCCGGCAACTCGGCATGGGCCAGAACACGGTCCTGCGGTTCTCCCGCGCTGACGCTCCCGAAGACCTTTTTGACGGGCAGTGGCAGAACCGGGCATCCGTCCTCGACGAGTACAAGACCTACCTCGACGACCGCTGGAATGAGGGGTGCACCAACGCCTGGAAACTCTGGGAAGAGATCGTCCCGCTCGGCTACAGAGGCAGCTATCAGCGCGTCCGCACCTACCTGCACAAGAAGCGCACCTCGCCGCGGCCGGTGACCGCACGGCCGCCCTCACCTCGAGCCGCCGCCGGATGGATCCTCCGGCCCCCGGACACCCTCACCGAATCCGAGCAGCTACAGCTCAAGAATGTGCGGACGCACTGCCCCGAAGCCGATGCGCTCACCAGGCATGTGCGGTCCTTCGCGGCCATGCTTACCAGGCGTCAAGGCGAACGCCTGCCGGACTGGCTCGATGCCGTCCGACAGGACGACCTCCCCAGCCTCCACACCCTGGCCGCTGGCATCGACCGAGACCGCGACGCTGTCATCGCCGGCCTCACCCCCCTGGAACTCGGACGTCGTCGAAGGCCACGTCAACCGGAACAAAATGCTCAAGCGCCAGATGTTCGGGCGCGCAGGCTTCGCCCTCCTCCGCAAGCGCGTCCTGCTGGCAGGCTGAGAGCTTCCCTGACTGGCCATCGGCAGAGATCATGGTCGATATGAAGAACCGGTCCGGCCAGAACACAAGCGACGACAGCAGCGTTCCTCAGACCAAGTGGACCGAGGAGATCGACCTTCAGACCATTGACGCTGTCGGCATGGTGCATCACGTCACCATCTGCCTCGGCGACCCTTCCACCGCTCTCATCGCGCTCATCGACGCTCACTCACGCACCGAGTTCAGCGGGACCGACTATCTTGACTGCCTTTCCCAGGCCCGCCGACATCTCGAACTTGATGGCCGCCTCTTGTGCTGCCAGGGAGCCCGCCGCAACGTCCACCCGTCCGGCCAGCTCCGACAATTCACCAACGGACGGCAAGCGTATGCCCGCCACTCGGAACCCCAGAGCGAGGGCACTGAGACAGTCGACATCTTCGCCCCAGCACCCACTACAGACGTCGTAACTCTCGACGACCAGCGAGCAGCGATAATCAGCTCTTGGAATGCTCAGCACCTGGGAAATCAAATCTGACGCCTTCATAGCCTCCGTCACGCTGCGTAGATCCTTCACACAACTCGTGCCAGAACCCGAGAATAGGCAGCACTTCGGCACTGCTTTGAGAAGCGGTCGGCGGCCGCTGCATGACCGGATTGTTTACGAGTTTCCGGCAGCACCCGGGCCTGATCGGAGGCACTCCCGTTGACGAGGGCGCACGGCCTGGCGTGGCCGGGCTGTACTCGCCTACGAGTACACCTGCCACCACTGGTCTGTCTCGGCACGTGCCACTTCGGCGTCGTACTGGTCCGCGTCGAAGTGGAGCTCCGGCGGGGGATGAGGCATGGCTGTGTGCGCTGCCCATGGGACTTCCCAGTCCGACCACTGCACGATCTGCCCGCACCGCTGCACGACCACGGCCAGGAAGCCGCAGCACCCGCCGGTGCACTCAGGCTCCCCCAACTCCAAACGGCGGGCCTCTTCCGTCGCCCTGAGAGGACTGGGCTGCCCTGCCGGAAACATGACGACGGCATACGGCCCACGGCCGCCCGCGTCGACCGCCTCTTCGACGATGTCCTCGCCGTTGACCCACAAGCGCACCTGAGCCGCGAACCGGCACCCCGGCGGCAACACCCTGATCTCCAGACGATCGAACATCCGATCACCCTACGGGGTGCGCTGACACCTGCGCGCAGCCCGGCCCACGCCCCGCCTCTGCCCGGCCGGCAGAAGAGGCTGGGAGACGCCTCCCGTTGTCGTGAACATCGACCACGGCCCGGATGGGGCGCTTCCCGAAGGCGCGCACACCTGCTGTTGGAACGCGTGAGCGGAGCCAGCTGCCCGCGTTCGCTTCGTACGCAGGCCGCGATGTGCCGCCCACGATGAAGCCGGCACACAGCCGCACCGGCAGGAAGCAGGTCATTTCACGACGAGATCGCCTTGTGCTGTCTCGTCATAGGACAGCCCGCGGCGAATTCCCTCACGGGTGCAATTCAGGGGGGCGAAGTCTCCGATAATCAACTGGTAATTCTCCGAGGTACCGGGAACCTTGAACGAGAATCCGACTGAGCAAGCTTTCATCAAGGCGTGGCCCTCCGTCATGCCGCCGTCGATCTTTCCAGTACCGATGACGGTGCCTTGATCGTCCAGCACGCGAATCTCCTGCCCGAGCTGCGTCTTCGCGCTCGGGTGCGGCGTGCACGGCGTGGAGAGCTCGGGCGCCGCATCGACGCTGGGAAACATGACGTCGATGCCGCCGCTGATGGCGAGCATGACGGGCGAGGGGGTCGCGGTCGGCGATGCGTTCTTCGTTTCTTCCGACGTGCCGGTGCAACCGGCCAGGGCGACCACACTCAAAACCGCGCCACAAGCCCAAAGCGTCCTCATACGCCCCCCTATCGCATCCCACGGACAGAGCGTCGGCCGCAGGTAGCGTGCACCCTACACAGACGAGATCAGCACATGGCCGACGGGGCGGCACGGGGGTCGGATCCCTACCTGCGGAAGACAGCTCGAAGAGTGCAAGACGCTGCGAGGTTGAAACTGGTGGCCAGTGGGTCCGCACATGAACGAAGTCGGCGGAGGGCCGCCCGGAAGCGACCCGGCACACCGCCGGCTTCTCACACTGTCAGCCCCCCAAAACCGGGCCAGCACACCCACCATTCCCAGCCACGCTCCACCGCCGAAGACCCAGGGAGACAACGTGATCCCCCTCGGCCGCCCCGTCCTGAACGAAACCGACGTCGCCCGCCGCGCCGGCGTCCCCCTGCCCACCTGGCGCCGTAAGCACGCCGCCGCCTTCCGCGAACACGTCCCCGACCTGCTCCCCGACAGCCGCTACCTCCTCTACGACCTCGCCCAGGCCGACGCCCACCTCGAAGGCCGGCCCATCCCCCCGCTGCCCGAAGGCGAACACCCCGACGACCTCCTGACCGCCGACGACCTCGCACAGATCCTCGGCATCAACACCAGCACCGTCCGCGCCTACGCCACCCAAGGCCACCTCTCCCCCGGCACCACGCGCTACAGCGCACGCCTCTGGCCCCGCCACGAAGTCCACGACAGCCGCGACAACGCCCCCGGACAAGGCAAAGGCGGCGGCCGCCGCCCCGGCAAACCCGAAGGCCCCCGTAAAACCCACCCCTACGAGAACGACCCCCGCCTGACCGTCGCCGCCCAAGCCCTCGCCACAGCGCCCGCCGGCACCCCCAAAAGCCGCATCGCCGCCGAGCTCGCAGACCTCCACGGCCACACCCCCCGCACCTGGGAACGCCTCCTCACCACCGCTGCGGCACTCCACGACTCCGCAGACGAGGCAGACCAGACCTGACGGGTACCTCGACCAACCGGCCGACGAAGCCGACGACCGCGGAATCGTGAAGCGCCCGCCCCGACGATGAGGGCCGGCCTTTTCTGCGCCCTCCGCGCCCCGGTCCGGTACGGCGCACGATCAGCGCCCGTACGCCTTGCGGCACCACTCCCCCGCGCCCATGGGTGCCTGGATCTGCTGCGCCTGACGGCAGAGCTGCCGCATCTGCCGCATCTGACCATTCGTCGGCTGCCGACGCGGCGCCGTGTTCTTCTTCGGGCTCTTGCGGGGCTTGGCCGCCTTCCGGGGAGCCGTCCTGGTGGTGCTCCTCTTCGGCGTGCTCTTCGCCGGACGGCAGGTCGTCGGCGTGGTCCGGCGGGCAGGTCCGGGGTTGGCGGGCCGTGCGACCGGGCGCGCTCCCGCAGCGGCGGGCGCGGGCCTCGCCAGGAGGCGGAGCGGTCGACGGCCGGGGGTCGGTGACGTCGAGCGCTTCCCGGGGCGCAGCCGGGGTCGGGTCGGCCGGAGCAGGGAGCGGGACGGGCGGGCGGGCGTCGGCGGGCGCGAGGGCGGCGGGCCGAGGCTGCGGAGCGGGGGCCGGGGCGTGGGGGACGGCCACGCACCCGCTGGTGGCCAGGAGCGTGGCCAGGGCGGCGAGGAGAGTGCGGCGGGGGTGCATGGGCTCCACGCTCCCGCAGGAGGAGCACGGCCTGGTGGTGGCGCGGCCCGGATCCACCGTGCCGAGTGACCGCGCGGACCGCGCTCTCCGGGCAGGCGACCGAGAACGGCGGTGCGCCCGCCCGGGGTACGGGCGGGCGGGTCAGGCGGGGGTCTTGGAGGAGAGGACCGGATGGTCGATGTGGTGGTGCTCGACGTCCATGCCGTGCTCACCACCTCAGTCCTCCCAGACGAGCCGGGCGGCTGTCTCGGCTATCGCCACGCTGCTTTACCGGACTACAGCCATGGAGCACGGACTGACTTCTTGCCTCTACGGTCGTTCCTTGGTCTGCCTTGAGCAGGTAGGCCTTCAGGCCGCCGGGGGACTATTGGATTGCGAGCCTGCCTGACGGCTTGGCACGGTTCAGGGGTCGTGTGCATCGTGTGCTGAGGAGGCACTCGCGTGGCTGTGGTTCCGGAACGTCGTCTGGCTCTTCTCGGAGGCGGCTTCTCCACCGATGCCGACGGCCTTCTCGATGACTGGGTACTGAGCCAGGTGTCCGTACACCGCCCCAGGGTGTGTTTCGTTCCGACAGCCAGCGGTGACGCTCCCGGCTACATCGAGCAGTTCCTCGGGGCATTCCGGTCGCGTTCGTGCGAGGCAGGCGTCTTGGAGCTGTTCCGACGGGAGCTGGGTGACGAGGCCCTGCGCGTGTTCCTGCTGCCTCAGGACGTGATCTACGTGGGCGGCGGCAACACCGCGAACATGCTGGCCGTCTGGCGTGTGCACGGTGTAGACCGGCTGCTTCGTGAAGCCTTCGACCGCGGTGTTCTGCTGTGCGGCATCAGTGCCGGTGCCAACTGCTGGGCCGAGGGCTCCCACACCGACTCCTTCGGCCCGCTGACCCACCTCGCCGACGGACTGGGGCTGCTGCCCGGCTCGGTATGCCCGCACTACGACAGCGAACCGGGCCGCCGAACGTCCTACCTGAAGGCGGTGGCCGCCCGCGCGCTTCCGGCCGGCTGGGCGGTGGAGGACGGGGTCGGCGCACTATTCACCAACGGCCAGCTGAGCGACTGCGTGACACGCACACCCCAGGCCCTGCTCTACCGCGTAGAACCGACATCAGACGGTGAAGCCGTCGAACAAGCCCTGCCCTGCCGTCTGCTCACCTGAATGTCGCAGCCCCATCAGGACTTCTCCGGCCGATCATCGGCGGAAGCTACCGCCGGCAGAGATTCCTGAATCGAGTCTTCGGCTTGGCCTGGCGGGTGCTGAACCGGTCCAACAGCCTGATCGCCATCTCATGATCGTAATAGCGGGCCAGGTCGTAGGCTGTTGCACCATCGATCTCTGCCGCAGGATCGGCGCCGTAGGCAAGAACGACCGCAGTAAGAGCACTGTCGATCGGTTTCCCCGATTGCAGCGCCGAGTCCCCTTCCAGGTCAATGGCGTGCATCAGCAAGGTCATCCCGCAGCAGACCTCATCGACGTCCGCCCCCTCGTCGAGGAGCCGCGTGAGCATGGCGGATTCGCTGGACTCCACCGCTTGATGGGCGGGCGTCCAAGGACTCTCGATCTCGAAGCTGATCACCACGACATCGTGCCTGCTCGCAAGGCCGGCCGGGCTGTCGGTGCCGGATCAGATGCTGATCAGGTCCTGCGGCATGCCGCAGGAGACGGTGAAGCGATGAGGAGCGGCATGGAGAACGTGAAGATCGTCTGGGTGCATGACGGCCGGGAGCGGGAGTCGGCGGTCATGTACAGTCCGTCGGCCGCCAAGGACTACAAGAGGTACAAGGATGCCCAGGAGAGCGTGTCCGACGTAAGGGTCGTTCCCGCTCAGGCCTGAGGCTGCGGCGGCTCCGGCGTGAAGGAGAGCGTCGTCGGCGAGTGCTTCTCCTGCGTCGGCGTGGTTGACGGCGCAGGTCGGCGGGGTTTGGGTGGAGGAGTACGTCCACGGCGAAGGGAGCCGGGCATGGAGCGGGTCAGGCGTTCGGGCCGGCTGCCGCGGTGCTCGCGCTGCGGGGGCGGTCTCATCGTGAGCGCGGTGGCGCCGGAGGACGACGAGCACGGGCGGCCGATCCACCTGGAGCTGTGCGCGGCCTGCGACACCGGTGACGTCGATCATCCGGCCGCCGGCCTTCTTGTCCAATGGTTCACCGATGGCGGTGGGAAGGACACCAGCCGCGTCCCGGAGGGTGCGCACCTGCTGATGGAGTGGACCAAGGAGTGCATGGCCGCCCACGGCCAGAACTGGCGGGAGCTCCCGCCCGAACAAGACTGAACAGCCGAGCCCGGCCGGACAGGCAGGCAGACAGACAGACAGACAGACAATGGACCGGTACGGGCTGTGGGGGCGTCCGCGCTGTTGAGCGCGTGCTCCAGGCACTCGGTGAGGAAGCGCGCCCGGATGCGCCGGGTGGTGTGGGACAGGCCGCGTTCCTCCAAGCCGCCGAGGAACGCGGCGATGGTGTCCATGGCCGTCTGCGTCACGCCCGACAGACTATGAAACTGCTCTGGCCCCGAGAGGGTACATGCGGCAGGTGGCCCGCAGGGGGCGTCACGCCGCGTGCAGGTGCCTGCCTCGGCCCGGGGGTTCCTCTTCCGCCGTGGCGGGCGGTTCTGGCACGGCCTGGAGGGGGCCCGTCTCGGCGGGGTCCTCGGGCTTGCGGTTCAGCTTCGACCTGAGGTTGTTGAACTTGCTCTTGATGAGCGGCGCGGTCTTTACGGCGACGGCGCCGAGCACGGCGGTGACAGCGACGCCGATCACCACGCCCTTCACCATGCCCTTCGCAGCGCCTTGCTGGTGGCCTTCTTCCCTCGCCTCGGCCCTGATCTGGTCGAGTTCGTCGTCGGCCGGATAGAGCACGGCGTGTCCGGCGAGTACGTTGGCGGCGTCCCGTAGGAGGGCGCTGATCCCTCCAGGGCTGCTCGAATCGGAGAGGTTCGTCCCGGCCGGGCGTTCCACCACGAACACGTCCCGGATGGTCCCGGGCTCTTCGTCATAGGCCATGGGAACACTGTAGGGGCCGACGCGGGCACCGTAGCGGGGAATCGGCAGGTAGCCCTCGCACGGGCGCTACTTCTACTGCAGGCGGTGCTGTCGGTCGTCTCGTCGACGAGGCGTCGTAGCGCGGGGCACTGCTTGAGCTCGGCGGCCTGTTCGGCACGTACGCGCAGGCCTTCGCCGGTCTGCAGCAGGACGGACGCCGCCCACAAGCTGCTGTGAGGGGGAGGGGCTTGGGGTCGCTGAGCGCGTCTAGGCGGTCGATATCGGCGGCGATACGGAGCATGGTGGCGACCATCTCCGCCTCGCTGTCGGTGGCCTGCCGTCCGGGCTGCATCGCGGGAGTCGATTCAGCGGCACAGGCGCCGACGGATACCTGTCCGGCGGCCGCCCCGCAGAGCGCGGCCGCCGGTCTTCGCTTCCGGGTACGCAGCGCCCGGGTCAGGCCGCGGGGGTGGCGCGGGTGCGGGGGCGGTCGGTGGAGAGCACGGCCCAGACGCGGCGGCCGTCGTCGGAGGTGTCGGTGCCGCAGCTTGCGGTGGCGGGGACGGCGGCAAGGTCGGCGAGGACCGTGCCGTCGGGCACGGTGTCGGTGTGGCTGAGGACGGCGATCAGAAGCATGCCGTCCTGGTCGGCGAGGTGGACGCTGATGCGCCGGCCGTGGTCGGCGGCGGCCGCGCCGACGAGGAGACGGACGACGGCCTCAAGCTGGTCGTCGTCGGGGTGGGTGTAGCCCCAGGCACGGACGGTCGCGGTGACCTTGGTGACGGCCTGCGTTCCGGTCCACGGGTAAGCGGCCAGGGCCCAGTTCGCGGCGCGCCGGTTGCGGACGGTCATGCGGGGCCGGCGGGTCTGTACGCGGGCCTGTCCGGGGCCGGGGAGCGGCAGGGAGGTGGTGACGGGCTTCGTCGACGGCTTCGGCCGCGGGGGCTCGACGGGCTTCTTCTGCGGGGGCGGGGTGCGGGGAGGGTAGGTCGGCGGTAGCTTCGGGCCCTTGTCGTCCATGGGCAGCGGTTCGTTCACGGCGGCCTCCTCGCGTTCCCGACCATCCTGCCAGCGCAGGCCGCCGTCGCGTGGCTAATTCCCAAGACCGGCTCGACGAGCGCGCCCGCTGTTGCGCAGTACGGGTTTTCCTGCGATCGGGGTAGCCGGGCGGCGCTGGAACGCCACAATCTCAGGCAGCCGAGTATCAGCGCGCCCTGACGTTCCGGCGGCGGCATGTACCGCCGAGATGCCTGGGGTACGGGCGGGCGGCGGTGCTTCCGGCCGGAGGTCAGGTAGCGGTGACGTCGGCGGGCAGGCTACTGGGCGGGGTGGTGGTGGAAAAGTCGCGCAGGGGCTGGTCGATGCGGTGTCTACAACTGGTGCACTGCGCGGCGTCGTCGAGCAGGGGTGCGAGGTCGTCGGTGTCGGAAGGGGTCAGAACAAGCCAGCGCAGGATGGTCTCCTGGGTCAGGAGCCTGAGGGCCCGCAGCTTTTCCAGTTTCTCCTGATCTTTCTGGTCTTTAATCACGTCGCCATGCACGTAATCGGATCGGGCCGCATAGGCCCGCTGGAACCGGCCGATCTGCCGATCGTCGACGTGGATGTCCCCGCGACCTGGCCCCGTCCGCTCGCCGACCTTGTCGGCGGGCTCGCCGACGACGCCGGCCGCTCAGGTCACGCCCCGGAGTACTACCAGGACCTCGACCTCCTGTCGCACGAGGACACCGTTCTTGCCCACCTCGAAGGGCACCTCGTCCGGGCCCGTCACCACACCCGTCTGCTGGACCACGAGAAGGACGCGATCCGCGCCCAGGGCCTGCGGCTGCTGACCGCCCGGCTCGTCAACGACCGCCTGGACCAGGCCCACGCGCTCGGCTACCTGAGCGCGGCGGAGCACGAGAGGCTGTGGTCGGTGAACGAGACGGTCCCCGGACAGCGCGGCTGGGGCAGGCGCGAGGACCAGGTGTGCCTGACCCTGTCGGCCGCGCCCCAGACCCACGACGTCGGCGCAATCCACCGGCTGCTGACCTACTGGGGCGGCGAGGCCGTCTACTGGCAGCACTGCGAGGGCGCCCCTGCTCTCGCCGCGAAGCTCCGCAGCCTGGGAGCTCCCTCGGTCGTCACCGCCCTCCTGGACCTCGCCACCCCCGTCCAGGAAGGGCACAGCGTCTTCCCCTCCGTCGTCCACGTCTTCGTTGGCAAGGCCCTGGGCCACGAGTCGGCCGACGCCGACGTCTTCTACAGATCACCGATCCCGCCCCAGCGGATCGAGTCCATCGTGTCCCCCGGCGACCTGGCCTACGACCGGTTCCCCGACCTGCCGCGCGGCTGACCTGCGGAGCCGAGCCGGCCGGCTGCGGCTGCTCAGGCGCCGACGCCGCCGGGGGCGTGGTGCCCTGCTGCTACCAGCGCAGGTTCGGCCGGGGCCGGGGCGGCAGTTGGCCACGAGGGTGAGGTGGCTGGGTCGGCCGTCGCCGGTCAGGGGCTGGGGTCCGGTGAGGTTGTCCAGGAGGGCGACGCGGTCGGGGTGGTCCATGTGGACGGTGTCCGCGCGCACCATGGCGGGGACCAGGGGTACCTCTTCGGCGTCCTGGCCGGTGCCGGCGGTAGGGCCGGGGATGGTTTCGCCGGTCAGGGCCGCGGCGGTTTCCAGGAAGGTGTCGGTGAAGGCCTGGACGTCCTTGACGCGCTGGTGGAAGCTGATCCACTTGCCGGCCCCGGTGGTGCCGGGGTAGCGGGCGGCAGGCTTGAGCAGGGCGGTGGACAGGGAGATGAGGGCAGCGGTGTCCTGGAAGGTGGCGTTGCGGGTGCGGCGCAGCTGGTGCTGCAGGCCGAGGTGTTCGACGACGACCATGACGATGCGGTAGTCGCAGACCAGGCCTTCAAAGATCGCCTCGCTCAGTTCCTTGCGGTAGACGACGGGCCCGTAGACGTCGGGGTCGTCCATGGAAACGGCCAGGTGGGGCTGCTTGCGCCGGGCAGGAGGGTTTGGGCGTAGGCAGGATCGGACTCCCGGATGCGGGGGGGTAGTAGAGACGGCGGCGCGCGGGGATCTTGGTGTCGTCGTGGACGGCGGCCCAGGCCTTGTTGACGCTGCCCGAGGTGCGGTGGGCCTCGTCTGCGATCAGCAGGTCCCAGGCAGGGATGAGGCCGGACTCGTGGGCGGCGAGCAGGCCGCCTTGCTTATCCTCGCCGTCGGCGAGGGAGGCAGTTGAGACCGCGGTCGGTCGTCGCCAGCGGGCCCGCCACCACGGGGGCGGGCCCCCTGGCGGTCAGGACCGGTGCCGCGTGAAGCTGAGGTAGGCGAAGCCCTCACCTGCGCGTGGCGCCCGGGTCCAGGACCGGGTGGTGAAGGTGTGGAGCCTGCCTTGGGTCAGCGCGAAGCGGGGGAGCGAGAGCCCCAGTTCGGTGTGCAGGGCCTCCAGCACCCGCCGTTCGTTGTCCCGCTCGGTGTCCTCCGGCCGAAACAGCCGTGCGGGGTCCAGGGTCTCGGGTATCGCGCCGGAGCGCTGGATCTCCGTGCCCCGCACGGTGAAGGCGTAGAGCTCCTGGCCGTGTTCGGCCACCGATACGTGGAAGGCCGACGGATCGTCCGGGGACGAGCGCCTCGGGTCGGACCACACCACCACCGCGCGGCCGGACGAGGAGGCGGCCGCGGCCGGGGACAGGAACAGGCCGTGCAGGTGGCGGTGGGAGGGCCCGTCGAAGGCGAAGGCCCACCCTTCAGCCGTGCGGCCGACGGCGACGCCGGCCCGGTCCTCCCAGAGTTCCACGCCCTCCCGCTCGTGGGGCTGGGGCGCCCGCCGGAAAGACCTCGACAGATCGACAGGCGGGCTCAGTTCGGCACCCTCCTCACCGATCAGGGCAGGCAGGCCGACGGGATCCGCCCCCTCGACCCAGACGCAGCGGTAGCCGTCGAGCGGCTGTCCGTACCTGAACGGCCCCGCCAGCCAGGTGAGGCCCGGCGGATCGAGATCGGGCACCGGCTCGGGAGCGGGGCCCGTCTCACCGGCCCGCGGTGTCGCGAGGATCTCCCGCCCGCGCTCCGGAGTGATCAGCGGCCCCAGGACTGGATCGGCGAGCAGGCCGAGCGGGACGACCATCAGCGGCCCCGGCGCCTCCCACAGCGGCAGCGCGTCCCGCAGCACGTGCCACGCGGCGTCGGTGGCGCCCCAGCGGGCCGCCTCCCGGGCTTCGGCGACGGCCCGCCCCCACGGACCGGGAGGCGTGTACTGGTGTGTGCCGTCCCGCACGGCGCCCAGCACGGCCTCGGCGATCTCCGGGGCGGCCCCCCGGGCGACCGTCATCCGCAGCCACTGCTCGTCCCCGCCCGACGACCCCCGGCCGTTCGCCTGCTCCATGGCCTCCAGGGGCAGGATCTCCGGCTGGTACAGCGGGTCCGCCACCAGGTTGCCGTGGCCCTGGGAGCCGCTCGGAGCGAGCATCTGCCTGAGCTGGTTCAGCAGGACGGCGCTGCGCGGCCTCCCGAAGGAGAACGCCTCCTGCAGCAGGGGCAAGGCCTCCTCGTACCGTCCACGCAGGGCCAGCAGACGAGCCTCGTCCACGTGGACGTCCTGGGCGAGCGTGGTCGCGTTCACGAAGTCGGATTGCGCCACCCGGTCGGCGTGGAAGCCGCGGTACATGGCCTCCATGTATGCGCGGAACGAGGGGTAGCGTTCGGGCACTTCACCGCTCCAGCCCTTGTAGACGTAGAGTGCCCACTCGCCGTCCTCGTCGCTGTCGCCCGGGTCGAGAAGGGCGTGCGACATGTCGGAGTCCGTCTCGAGGCGCAGCGCCCGCTGCCACATGCCGGCCAGCAGCACGTCCTCCTCGCGGGGGTCGTCGCCCGGATCCGGCTCGTACAGCGCGGTCATGTCGTACGGATCCCGGAACCAGTCGATATCCGAGGCACCCCCGAGCCGGTAGATCCCGGCCGTCTGGTCGACGTCCCACCCGTCGCTCGCGGCCAGGAACCCCCGGTACGAGGGCGGCAGCCGCCGCCCCAGCCGCTCCTCGGCCACGGCGATCACCGCCTCGTCCGCCCCGGGCAGGCCCGGACGGACGAGGATCTGCTCACCGTCCTCGTCTGCGTCCGGGCGCGGAACCCACTCCTCCTGCCACCGTCCCAGGAACTCGTGCCAGTTGAACGATTCGCTACTCATGGCCGGATGGTGTCACCCGGCACTGACAAGGCGGCACCCTGTTCTCATCTACCGCGAGGGCGGGCCCCTCAGCAGGGCGACCCGCGTTTTTTCGCAGGTGAGGTGACGTAATTACCGCGACAGGCCCAGGCCAGCTGCTGATTCTCGTTTCGCTGTACTGGGCACTCTCACGAGGGGTCCGTCGCCGCCTCACCACGTGTCGAGGACATACCCATCAGGTCCGCATCCCTCCGGACACCAGAACGAGAAGAAGCTCAGGCGCTGAAGTGAGAGTCAGCAGAAGGTCTCAGGGGTTGACGTCGGGAGTTGCCCGTAGGTTCCGCGTGACGGAAAGCGACAGCTCTCACCCGCCCACCCCGCTCCCAGGAGTCCGGGGGTGTACTGCGGGGTGTAAGAACGCGCGGGGGGGCCGTGGTGGCCGGGTGATGGCCGCGACGGCTCAGGCGGGGAGGTCGGCGTCGCTGACGGGCATAAAGCGGCCCGAAGAACAAGCTCCGCCCCACTCAGGAAGACCCGGGCGGGGCGGAGAGGCCGACGGAACGGCACGTACGGACGGCCCGGTGGTACTGCTTCCAGAGCGCGCTGGGCACCGGGCCTCGCCCGCGCACGCCATATCGGCGCGGGCTGGGACCGACCCTGCCCGGGCGGGCCGGGCTCCTGGAACGGACAGCCGGGCATCGCGCGGAGGGGGGTGGTCACGGAGGGCGGGATCCCTGGGCGGTGAGGCCTATCGCCTCCCGGCCGGTGCCGGGTCCGGAAGACCATTTAGGCGCGCGAGGATGCCACGGCAGGCATGCTCTACTTCGAGGTCGAAGATGACAGCGTCTGACCACCGTGGGTCGGCGCGGTGTGGTTGCTCAAGTGCGGCCTGGATCTGGGGCAGGGCGGGGTGTGCGGCCGGGCCCATGCGATTCAGGCAGGCGAGGACGTCGCGGGCGGTGAAGTTGTTGTTCTTCCAGGCGGCCAGCAGCGCGGGCACGACGGTGTCGGCCTCATTCATGCCGCCTATGTCCCACAGGGCGGATGCGGCATGGACGAGGGTCCAGGAGTCGTTCAGAGCGGCCGAGCCGTTCTGCTCGTTGCGCGCGTTCTGCTCGAGTTGCTGATTCAGGATCTGCCGCAGGCGCGGCAGTACTGCTGCGGCGCCGGGGCCGATGCGGCCGGCGAGATCGAACGCGTCGAATTTCCGGGGGGCGTCGAGGAGGCCTGCCAGCAGCGGCACGACGGTCTCGGGGCGGCGTTCGAGTTCCCAGACGGCGCTCGCCGTAGCGGTGCGCAGGGAGATATCGTCTGCGTCGGTGAGGGGGCGGACGACATTCAGGGCGGATGCGGCGCGAGGACCGAAGGACGCCAGTGCCTTCAGGACAGGCTCGACGGTACGCCCCTGCTCGCGCTGGAGCGCGGCCCGGAGGGCTTTGGTGAGTGCGGGTACGGCTGCCGGATCGGCGAGCTTGGCGAGGGCGGAGGTGAGCGTCGCAGGGCTGACACCAGGCCAGTCACCGGAGTGGTCGACGTCGGCAAGGCGGCCGATCAGCCGGGGTGTGAGCTGCGCGGCGCACTGGGGTAGATGGCCCACCGCGCCCAGGGCGCGCCAGACGTCGGTGTCGGTTTCCAGCGCGAGAAGCAGGCTGGGCAGGGCCCGCTCGTCGGTGAGGCCGGCCAGCGCCACCACGGCCATCTGATGGGCTCGGCGCACGGTGCGGTGCGGGCTCGCCCACGCGTCGGGCCGGTGGGCGGTGACGTAGGCGGCGAGGGCTTCGCGGGCCGGTTCGGCAAGGGTGTGCAGGGAGCCGAGCGCCTCGGCCGCGGCCGCTGCGGTGTAGGGGTCGGCGGGGAGCAGGCGGTCGCCGACGAGCCGTACCAGAGCGGTGTGGTCGCCCCGCAGAGAGGTGATCAGGCTGCGTGCCATGTCGATGGCGTCGTAGCGGGTCCCCGGGTCCGGGCTGCGCAGCTGTGCAGAGAGCAGGGCCGTTCGGTCCTCGACGCGTGTGCCCAGGGCCGTGTGGAAGGCCGTCAGCAAAGGGGTGGTGGCGTGGACGCGCCCGTGCCGTTCTAGGTCGGCGAAAGCGGCCGCGACGTACCCGGGAACGTTCGGGTCGGGGTCGGGTTCGGCCGCACACGCACACGGACGGGACGGATCCTGCTGCGTCTGCGTCCCCTCTTTGGGCCGGGGCGCGGGGGTGACCTGGCCGAGCAGTTCGATCACGGTCGGCACCGTCTGGTCGTCGGTGGAGTCGGGAGCGCAGCGGGCTCGGTGGACGAGGGCCGCCAGACGGGTGTCCGGATCGGTCACGGGGTTGTCGGCCAGCGTGTCCAGCCATGCCCGCGTCGGCGCAGCAGCCATAGGTAGACGGAGCGCCAGGTCGGCCATCGTCCGCACCACCAGCAGCCGCTCCGCAGTCCCGTCCTCTTCCGCGAGGCAGCCTTGCAGGAGCGCCACCGCCCGCCCGGCGTCGTCCAGGAAGAGCCCCAGGCCCTCGATCGACGCCCGGCGCACCCGCGGGTCGGGGTCACGGGCGTAGGCGACGAAGGCGTCGGCGTGCTCGCGCATCAGGTTCGCGGTGTCCGGATAAATCGTGGACTCTTCGCCGTCCTCGCCGCAGATAACGGCGTAGATCTCCTCGGCGTCGACCGCTTCCCGCCCGATGCTGAGCAGCAGCGCGACGACTTCTCCACGGTCAGGAGTCGCGGGGTCGTCCGCCATTGCGAACAGGAACGGCACACTGGCCACCGTGCTCGAGTACACGCTCCCCTGATGCAGCGCGGCGCCGTAGAAACGGCTGAACGCCTTTTCCCGTATAGCGGGGTCGGGCGAGACCATGCCGCGCAGCCATCCGGGCACGTCGTCGGCCGGGCCGTAGGCATGCCCCAGGGACGCCCAGTCGGTCCTGTCCAAGTCGTTGATCATGACCGGCACTATGCAGGGTGGCACTGACACCCGGGACAGAACCGACCACGGCACCGTCCCACGGCAGGAGCCATCTTCCTCAGCGGCCATGGAAGGTCGGGGCAGGGTGCGAGTGCCAGCCTGTGGTGCGTGGGAGGAGTGGCAGGCGTACGGGGCGCCGTGGTGCGCGCTCCGACCTGGCCTATCAAGATTCTACTATTGCGGTCATCGCAAAGATTTGCGATGACCGCAAAATGGACGCGACTCAAGAACTTGCCGTCCTGTGTCACCCGCTGCCCGAGCCGGGCTCGGTGACTCCCGAGGCCCTGCTTCACCGACGCCTGCGAGAAGACGACCGAGCTGCGCGACGAGGAAACCTTCCGCCTGGAGGCCGCCAGCGAGGCACTGGGCGTGGATCCGCTGCTGCTGGCACTGGACGGCCTCAAGGCGCAGAAGGAAGCGGTCGACGCCCAGATGCGTCGACCGCTGGCCTACGGCCGTGAGTTCCACGCCAACCACCCCTACGGCCTGGAGGAACTCGCCCGGCACTCCGGCTACACCTTCTCCGGCGTGCGCACCGCCTACGGCGACAAGGAGGTCCAGGCCGTCGCCGAGCAGATCGGCCGGCAGCCCAACCGCCCCGCGCGCCCCAGCGCCGACAAGACGCGATGAGCACGGCAGGAGAAACGCCGGGAAAGGCGGGGGCCACCATCCAGGAGATGTCTTCGCTGCGCTCTGGCCGTGGCCGCGGGGCTCCGCCTCTGTACTGACAGATAGCGTCTGCGGTCAGCGGTAGTCGTCGGGGTGGCCCTGCATCCAGGTGTTGATGAAGTCACGGGTGGCGACGAGCTGCTTCTGGTGCTTCTTCAGGTTCTCGAAGGAGGCGTCGCCACCGAGCGTTTTGTTGAGCTCGGTCATCTTCTGGATCGGCTCGGGGAAGTGCCCGGGTCCCTTGGGATCGTTCTTCATCGCCCGGTCCAGCTCCTGGAGCTCCTTGTTCACACGGCCCAGGAAGTAGCCGCAGTCCTTCGCGCAGGAGTCGTTGAGCGTGGCCTGGAGGGTGGCGAAGGCGTCCCGGACCTTCTCACCGGTGGACGGCGCGTACGCGTTGTCCGGGTAGGGGGTTGCGCCGGCCCTGTCGGGGGCGCCCGCGCCCGATGCCGGGCGGACGGGCTTGGGAGTTGTGCCGCAGGAGACGGCCAGGGTCGCCAGGACGGCGGCAGCTAACACGGTGCCTTGCACGGACTTCTTGTGGATCATGTGGGTCCCTCCCCGGCGTCGTAGGACCAGGCCAGCGTATACAGCTTGGCTGGGCTCACGGCTTGCGGTGGGCGCCCGGCCGGAGGGCTGCGTTCGAATCCTTCCGCCTGTCACGGTCCGCACCGGCAGACCTTTCGGCCCGGGATGCCCCGCCGGCTCGGCGTCGACCAGCTTCAGCACACCCGAACCGTGCAAGAGAGTGTCGAGGTGCCCGACCTTCGAGTCCGGGATCTCGAACGGCGCGTCGGTGACCGGCCGCGGCCGACACTTCCTGATCTTCTCCGGACTCCGCCAGGCCCGGGGCTTGGTCACCGATCCGGTCCACGCAGGAGCCGTGCGGCAGTAGCGTCATCGACGGGCGGCACCAAGTGCTGCCGGCGTCCTTGGAGGCCGATGTCAGTACGTAGTGGCATGCTCGCGGCCCATGAACAAGGAGCAGTTCTGGATACTGATCGAGGAAGCCCGCGAGCAGGTGCTCGACACCAGGGACGCCTCCGGCATCGCCGGCCGTGCCTCCGAACTGCTTGCCAGCCGCTCATCACCAGAGATCACCGCAGCACAGCAGATCCTATGGGATCTCATGACCGGCTCCTATCGAAATCGGCTGTGGGCCGCCGCCTACGTTCTCAACGACGGGTGCTCGGACGATGGCTTCGATTACTTCCGCGGCTGGCTGATCGCCCAAGGCCGCGCGGTATTCGAGCGCGCCGTTGTGGACCCCGACGCACTTGCAGCACACCCCGACGTTCGTGCTGCCGCGCCTGAAGGAATCTTCGACTGTGAAGAGATGCTGAGCATCGCCTGGAACGCCCACCAGAAAGCCACCGGCCAGGAACTTCCCGCCGATGTCTTCGCCATCCGGTACCCGGACCTGGACCCTGCCTGGGACGTCGATTTTGACGATCGTGAAGAAATGGCTCGCAGGCTCCCCGCCTTGACCGCGCTGTATTCGTACTGACAGCAGGCGGCAACATCCCGTGCTTCCGACAGCTCCCTGCCTGAGCTGACCCACCGTAACCGCTACTCAAGTCCTGTTCGGAAGGCCACCATGAGCTGGGACGTGATCCTCCTACGCCTGCCCGACGACGTCACCTCGGTGCAGGAGATCCCCACTGACTACACCCCGGATCCGCTCGGCCGGCGAGACGACGTACTCGCGGCTGTCGCCCAGGCCGTTCCCGATGCTGATCTCTCAGACCCCGCGTGGGGTGAAATTTTCAGCCCCACGTGGTCCATCGAGCTCAACATCGGCTCAGAAGAACCGGTGGACTCCGTCATGCTCCACATCCGGGGCTCCGCAGACGACGTTCTGACGCCCGTCCTCCGTCTCGCCGAGGCTCTGCAGTGCAAGGCGTTCGACTGCGCCGAAGGGGGCCTGATCACTCCGGGTCAGACATCGGGCTGGCACGCATTCCAGCAGTTCCGCGATCGAGTGATGGGACCCTCTCAGTGATACGTCCCGGTCAGAGCGCCAGCATCCACTCCATGCGCCCTGAAACCCGACTGGGCCTTGCAGGCATGCTTCCGCCCGGTCGGATGGTCACGTCTGATGAGGGCAACGGAGATGTCCAGCCCCTGTGGGTCAGCAACGGGCCGGCCACGGCCGAGCTATGGACACGGATGCACGCCGAACACACACGCTCCGGGCTGTGGCCGCTGCTGCTCGACTCGCTGGATCCGAGCGATGTCGAGTTCCGCCCATGGGGATCTGGGGAGGTCTTCCCCGAGCAGATGTCCTCCCTGGCAAGCCACGACCCTGCCGGCCTCCTCGCACGGTGGTGGGCGACCTACACAGCGGTCGACGAAGACGACGACATACTCGACACCGACAGGCGCCTCGCCGTCACGGCTCCGTTCGGACAGACCTGGCCCGGCCTCGCGCCCAGCCGGGAGAGGGCAACGAATCCCGATCAACTGGCCGCCGAGTTCGCGCACGCGTTCCTCGCCGACCGCCCACAGACACGTCTGGGGCTGGTCGCCGCAGCCTCCGGTGCCGAGGCGCTGACGGCCGTGGGCTGGTCCGGGCCCTGCAACTACGACAATGACACCGCGAAGTTCTCGGCGGTCCTCCGTGACTGGGAGCACCGCTTCGGTGTTCGTGTCGTTGCGGTCGGGTTCTCCACGCTGCACCTCAGCGTCGTCGCGCCACCGGTGGACGAGCATGAGTCTCTGTTGGTCGCGGCGGAGCACTTCGCCTTCTGCCCGGACAACATCTGGCAGGGCAGCAGGCCGTACACACTGGCTGCGTACGCCGAACGGATCACCGGAGCCCGCCACTGGGACTTCTGGTGGGACTGAGCCTCTTTCATCCTGTGCTGAAGGGTGAAATGGGCTGGTCAGCAGGTGTGGTGACGAGACAGAGCCCCTCGTCGTTGGCGTGGTGATCTCACTCAACACGCTGGCGACCGAAGGGGCCCTGCAGGTTTCCGTAACCTGCCATGCTCGACGTCCCGCACGATCTGGTCGAGCACGTTGCCTGGCTGCTCCACGAGCACCGCCGGGCTCGCAACACCCGATGGCGCAAGCTCGGCTGCTTTAGTACTACAGCAGCGGATCGTGTCCTGATCTGCGTTTTCGGTAGTGGCAGCGGCGGGCGACGGCTTGGCGGCGTCTGCGCCAAACCGACCACTTCAGTGCGTGGGTGATGGGGTCGCGGTCGGCTTGTGGGTGGGGCAGGAGAGTGTCCAGGAGCCGTCGGACTTCTGCCACGGTAAGCGGGATGAGGGCTGATCCGTTTCTGCAGCCCCCTTTGCGGCCCCACCACGACAGACGCCTACATGCCCTGAACTGGTCCCACTGGCGCAGACGCCACCAAGCCACAGCCCGACACTGCCACTACCGGAGAAGAACCAGCTCAGAACACGAAATCTCACTGGAGCACTAAGGAGACCGGAGCTTCGTAGCCGGGAAGTGGGCCGGATTCCTTGCAAAATCATCTTTGTTCCCGCAGGGATCCCCGGGGGACTAGCGTGTCCGCGACCGGGTCCGGTGAGGCGGTCACAGCCGTTGTGGGGAGCGCGTGGTGGTACGTCCTGTATCCGGGCAGGAGGTTAAGTGTCGCACCCTGGGAATGCACCCTGGGGGCGGGCTGCTTGTATGGGATCAGCTGTTCTGCTTCCCTGCTTCGGGAAGGCAGGCTTGCGCCGGCCGTCTGACCTGGGTGCACAGCCCGCACCAATCCTCGTTCCTCCACACGCCACCCGTCACCGCCTGCCGTAGCGCATCGGCGGTGGCCGCCAGATTCTCGGCCCGCTGCGTAAAGCAACGGGCGATCCAGACGTCTTCTTCGCCCCACCATTTGTGAAGCTTCAGGTGAATCGCAACATCGCTGCTGACCCACCATCTGTCGGCGGGCCCGGTTGCTCCGGTGTCGAGGCCGGGAAGGACGGTTGCGGCGACCGTCGGCTCCCGGCCGGGTTCGGTGGCGATCGCGAAGGTCACATGGGGCCGGTCTCGAACCTGTGACAGCTGGGCGTGGGCCTCCAGTCGCTGAAGGATGCTGCTGTTGACGACCCGGGGGCGTCCCGCGAGTGTCATGGCGGTGCGCCCGTCGGGGAGGACGTCGACCGGCCAGGTCTCGTCGCCATCGAGGATGCCCGGGAAGGTCCAGCCGTCGGTGTCGAGGTAGACGATGGCCTCGCCGTTCAGGCCGTGTTCCATACCGTTGGAACCAAGGAGCGGGTACCACAGGCCGCCGTAGCGTTCCTCGAAACGGATCATCGCCTCGACGGCCCCGGACGGCACCGCCGCCTCATCCCCCTCGGGAGTCTGCGCACGGGCCAGCGCACGTATGCGGTTGGCGGGCATCGTGGAACCACGCCGTGCCCGCGTCAGGAGAGCCGCGACACGGGGCGACACGCAGGGGTCGTCGAGGATGTGCACGTCCATATGCTAGCGGGCCGGCTCAGCCGCAACGGCTGGATGTCGGCCCTCTCGTCCCCTTACGGATCACTCCGCCGAAACCCGCCACGCCCGCCCACTGGTTGACGCGAGAGGCCGGGAGTGTTGATCGGGCAGGGCAGCCCGGGTCAGTCGGTGGCAGAGTCATGACCTCCGAAACCGCCTACGAGTATCGATGTCGGCGGCGGCCGATACGTTGCGACCATGGGTGTCTATCTGGTGAGTGTCACCGCACAGGACTGGTCGCAGCCCGGGGAGGACGGGTACGGGGACATCGCCGCCGCGCTGAACATCGAGCTGCAGCAGCGCGGGCTGCCCCCTTGCGACCTGCCGCGGGCCGCGCGGGAGGCGCCGGGCTGGTTCGAGGAGAAGGTCAGCCCGTCCATGGACGACTTCGTGGCGCTGTGCAGGACGCTGCTGACCGATGCGGAGCTGTCGGCCCTCCTCGACTGGAGCGTACTGGTACCCCTCGCGCTGGAGGAGACGATCGTCCTGCCCTTCGGCACCGCGTACTCCGGCGAAGAGACAGTGGTCGCCGGGGCCCCGCAGGTACTCACCCTGGCCGAACGGCTCGCCGGCACCATCACCCTGCCCATGGACACGCTACCGGCAGGCGAGAACCTCGCACTGAGCCGATGGTTCCTGGACGGCGGAGCAAAGCGGACCGCCCGGACGCGGCCGAGGCCGTGGGCCGAGGACCGGGACACAGCCTTCTACGTGGCGCTCTACCTGCGCGCCGCACAGCACTCCATCCGATACGGCTGCCCCATGACCTACTCCTGAGCCACAACAGCGGCACCGGTCCGCGGGCTGGGGTCTGACCCTGCGCGAAGCGGGCTCTCCCGGTCCGTGGTCGGGGCACCGTGCGTGTTTCGATCGGTGCGCGCCCTCTAGGCTGTGCTCCGGTCGGGCCCGTGCGCGGGGGTCCCAGGGGGTGGAGAACAGGGTGTCCGTGGAACGTCACATAGCGGGAGTGCTCGAGCAGATTGCCCGTCAGCAGGACATCGTTGAGCTCGCCCCTCAGGGCTCCGCGCCGAAGGCGGCCGCTCTTGCGCATGTGGCGGAGCAGTACGGCTATATGTACGGCATGGCGCACAGGACCGGGTTCAAGAACTCACTGGTCCAGGTCAGGATGTACCGGGACCCGCGGCCCGACGCGCGCGTCCGCGAGGCGGCAACCATCACTGCCCACCCGCGGGCGGGCAACGGCGAGACAGTGCCGGGGCTCAAGCAGGGCTCGCTGAAGCCGCTCCCCGAAGCGGCCGGTGCCGTGGCGGTGCTGAAGGATCTCATCACTTTCGACGTCATGGCCCTGTACGTCGCCGACCGGAGCCAGAGGCTCCTGGTCTACCTCGCCTGCGCGGTCCTGACCGCCCTCCTGTTCATCGACAACAGGTCGCCGGTCGAAGCGGTCGCCTCCGGCGGGGCGGTCGCGCTGTTGTGCACCGTGGCGTTCAAGGTGGGCGCGGTCCGCCGCAGGGTGATCGCACGGCGGCTGACGGACGCCGGGTTCCTCGCGGTGCACGACGAACACGACGGCCAGCGGTTCCTGCGCCCGGGGCAGCAGTTGCCCGACCACACCAACCGGTTCGCCGCCTGAAGGGCCCGGCCCCCGTCATCGCGAAGTTGCCTGCACGCTCGACCGTGCCCGAGCGGGGGCTCCTCACGCAGGTGATCATGGCGACCGGGTCGGGCAAGACCCTCGTGGCCGCCCGCAGCGCGGAGGAGTTCCATGCGAGTCGGGTGCTCGTGCTGGTCCCGTCACTGGACCTGCTCGCGCAGACCGAGGCCGCATGGCGCGCGGCCGGACGCCGAGGGCGATGGTCGGGGCGTCCTCGCTGCGGGGTGAGGAGGCAAGCTTTCCCAGCACCACGGACGTGGACGAGCTGGTGGAGTGGACGCGGGGCCTGGAGAAGGTGACCGTGTTCGCCACGTACGCCTCGCTCGGTCTGGGGATCTTGGAGCGCGCACGCCGCAGGTCTTCCGGGGTGGGATCTGATCATGGTGGATGAGGCCCATCGGGTTTCGGGCCGGATCGGGAAGCCGTGGGCGGTCGTCCACGACAACCAGAAGATCCCGTCCCTGCGCCGCCTCTACATGACGGCCACGCCCCGGCTGTGGCAGCTCGGGGACGACGACGCGGCCGGGACACCCGGCGAGCTGGTGGCGAGCATGGACGACGACGCGGCCGGGACACCCGGCGAGCTGGTGGCGAGCATGGACGACGACCCCGAGGGGCCCTTCGGCAGCAGGGCGTTCACGCTGACGCTCTCGGAGGCCATCGACCGGGGATTCTGTGCCCCCTACCAGGTCGTGTGCGTGGACGTCACCGACACCGCCCTCCAGGCCGCACAGCTCCTGGACGCGGAAGACCGCTCGGACCAGGTCCGCGGGGCGCGGCTTGCCGCTCTGCAGACCACCCTGGTGAAGGCGTCGGCCGAGGAGGGCTTCCGCCGCACGCTCGTCTTCCACCACTAGGTCCGCGAGGCCGAAGCGTTCGCGGCCGGCCTTCCCGACGTCGCCGCGCAGCTGCACGCCTCCGATCCCGACCCGTACCCGAAGACGATCTGGGCGAACTGGCTGTGCGGGGACCACAAGCCCCTCTACCGCCGCCGCGTCCTGACCGAGTTCGAGGACGGGCGTCGACCAGGACGGCAACGTGGTGGAGAAGGCGTTCCTGTCGTCGGTGAAGGTCCTGGGCGGAGGCGTCGACACCCGCCGGTGCGACTCGGTGTACTGGGCCGACGTCCGCGGCTCCATGCCCGACCTCGTCCAGGCCGTCGGCCGCGCCCTGCGGATGCAGCCCGGCAAGGGCAAAGTCGCCTCCCTCATCGTCCCCGTGCTCCTGGGGCCCGGGGAGACGGTGGACAACATGCTTATCACCCGGGCGTTCGGCGGGCTCGCCAAGCTCTTGGAGGCGCTCAGGGCACACGTTGCACGGGTTGTGGAGGCGTTGGCGAGCAGCAGCGGCCGAGCCGTTACAAGCCCGTCAGCAAGGCCGAGGAGGGGTCCGGCACACGTGGGAACGGCCAGGTTCAAAAAGTGTGAGCGCCCTCGCCAGGGCGCTGCTGAAGTTCTCCACGCCCCGCGACCCGGCACAGTTGGCGGCGTTCATCCGGCTGCGGGTCCTGGCCCGCGGCGACATGGACCCCGAGAGGGCCCGGGAGCTGGAGAAGCTCGGCATGGTCTGGTCCCACCACGACGTCGCCTGGGAAGAGGGCCTGACCGGCGCGCGCGGGTGGGCCAAGGAGAACGGGCACCTCCTGGCGCCGCTGGACGCGGTGTTCCAGGGGGTGGAGCGTGAGGCGCGCCTTGCCCGGGAGCAGGCCGAGAAGGAGGAGCGGGAGCGCCGGGCGTTGCAGACCGCTCGGGCGTGGTGGGGCCGGCTGTCGTCGAAGCAGCAGACCGAGTTGCTCTCGGCCGTCGCCGAGTACGCGTGGCGGACGTCGAGCCTGCGGCTGGAGATCCCGGAAGAACTGAAGATCTGGCCGCAGTACGCCTACGGGATCCCGCTTTTCGGGAGAGACCACCGGCGAACCCTGTACGGGATCGTGCTTCCCTGCCCCAGCCTCGCCGCTTCCTGCCCGGGGCTCGCAGGAGAGCTGATCCTGACCCGGAACGCCTCGGAAGAACGCGGGCTCGCCCAGGTCCTCCCCGAGAACCGGATCCTGCACCTCGACCTGCCCGAACACGAGCAACTCACCATGGTCTGAAGTTCTGAAGTCCCGCGCCCCGCCGCGGCACCCTCCAGCCGGCCTTCCCGAACCCAGGGCCAGGGGCGGCCACCCGCGAGTTCCGGGTGGCCGCCCCTTCTTGGCAGCCGGTCAGGTGATGCGGGCGATCAGGGCGGTGGCGTTGTCGGCGTACGGGTCCCGCTGCGCGCGGGCACGCCGGACGGCGTCGTCGACCAGGAGCTCGGCGACCTCGCGCGGATCGCCGTTCAGGTAGTCGCCCAGGTTGGCTATGCAGGCGAGAACGGAGAGCGATTGTCTCTAGGTACGGAGAGCGCCGGTCCGTTGCGGATGCCTGAAGTGTCGGCGAGATATGGGAGCAGTTGGGCGTGTCGGGGAGGCTACGAGAGCGTTTTGCCTTGGATCGCGGTGAGGGCCAGATGGATCGCGAACGCGATCCCGCCGAGCCCGAGGAGGAAAAAGCAGGGGCCCAGGGTGATTTCGAAGAACCGCGAGGACGGGTCCTGGAGTACGACCACGTTCGACAGGTCTTGCGGGGCGTAGGCGACCTGGATGGACGGGGCAACGCTCTGGTGGGTGAGGACACGCGTGGTGCCGCTGCTGTCCATGTACCGGTACGTCATGGGGGCGTCCGCCTGCACCGCGTCAACGGTCACACCGTGCCTGCGCAGGCAAGCCTCGTGGAACCACGGCACTACGCACACCGCGCCGAGCCACAAGGGCAGGGCAGCCATGACACCGACCGCCACGATGAACACCGCGCCGGCCACCGCGGTGCGCTCGTCGCCCACGATGGCGGTGGCCAGGGCCAGGGCGAGGACCCCGCCCAGATAACCGAGCATGACCCGGCCGAGTCTGTGCCGGTACGTCTCGAGCCAGGTCTTGGTGAAGGTGAGCACGTCGACGAGGGCGCCGCCGTCGACGTCCTCGACCGGATCAGGCAGCAGTGCGTTCACGGCGTCGGCGAAGGTGACGGCCGCGGCCTCACTCACATCCTCGATCCGGTGGAGGGACGGTGTCGTCCCGGCGAGCGCCCTCAGCTCGACCGTGACGCTCCGCGCCTCGGCATGGACACGGGCGATCGCCCTGATAGGAATCGTCAGCTTCTCGCTGGGGCGTTCCAGGACCAGCCCGTCCTGCTGCGAGCTCAGGGTAGTGGCTCCGCGTCCCCGCAGGACGGGTATGGAGAATGTGTTCGACATGGGCAAGATCGTAAGGCCGCCGGTTGCTCGCGACAGGAGCAAAGACCCTCTCCGCCGCGCAGCACACCCATGGTCCCGCAGCAAGCACCGAGGCGCTCTCAAAACCCAGCTGCATCACTCTCCCGTCGGGAAGGACGCTCTCGGCGCCGAGCAATTGCGCTCTCGTAACCCATCAACAAAGCCACGCCGGCCTTTCCCGGCACTGCTGCGCACTGCTCTTGGCCATGGGGCCTGGAAGTCAGCCGCGCCCCATCACGGCCCGGCCGGGCGAACCTCAACGAGGAGAGCGGGCAGGGCCGCTGTACGCCCTCCCGCTCCTTCAAGGGCCACGTCATGGTGGGCCACGCCCTGGCCGCCGTCGTCGGATCTCCGGCATGTGCATGAGGGCGGCGGCATGGACGTCCGTTCGGCAGATTGCCCTCCTCTAACGCTCGTGGACGGTCAGTAACGTGACCACATATCGCGCGGAAGAAAGTGGGAAGGGTCGTCCATCGCTTCGGAAGGCACGAAGACCGGCCGGGTGAGCAGGTGATCACCTGCTCGCTGTACGTCGATGAAAATGCCCAGGCTGTCCGACCCCGGTATGCCTGCGCCCATGTAGATGGGCTCCGAATCACCTTCGTGATTCTCGGCCCGGTCGACCATCCGCTTCTCCAGGTCGGAAGGCACTCGGCCGACCAGCGCCACACCGTCCGCGAAAACCTGTGGCCCGCGCAACGCGTCAACCACGATGGCCGACAGCCGCTCCCCCAGTAGTAGAGCTTCAGGCCGGGTTCCCAGGAGTCGCCCCGCACGATCGTGGAGTGGCTCTCGGACGCGGGACAGTAGGACTCCGCTGTCACACCGTCCAGCACCGCTGACGTCTCGCCGGGGCTCATGCCGAAGAGCAGCGGTCCCACGCTCACGAACGGATCCAACGTCTACTGCCGGCGTTCATTGTCCGCCAACACATTCCACCACTTGAACATGGCCATGAAGACTACGGCAGGCCTCCCTCCGGCAAGACCCGCCGGATAGAACCAAGACCGTGCGCCCTTCGGCCGGTGCCCCGTGCTGCACGCCGCCACCCCGAGCGCCGGCTGCTTACTTCTCGGCGTCCGTTACGCACGGCTTCATGACGGAGCAGGCCACAGGTCCCGCAGATCCCTCCCCCGGAGAGCGAGAATGATGGAATGTTGAGCATGTCAAATCTGAGGTGGTTCCAGAAACGAGCGAAGCCGGCGGAGGACCGCCCAAAGAGCGCCCCGGCACACCGCCGGCTTCTCACATCGTCAGTCCCGGGAAGAGCCGCTCCTGCGCTCCGTCCACCTCTACCGACCGCGCCCACGGTGCGGCAGCCCCTCAAGGAGACGACATGATCCCCCGCGGCCGCCCCGTCATCAACGAGGCCGACATCGCCGCCCGCGCGGGCGTGCCGCCAGCCACCTGGCGCCGGCGCGACGCCCCCGCCTTCCGCAAACGCGTCCCCAGCCTCCTGCCCGACAGCCGCTCCCTGCTCTACGACCTCGCCCAGGCCGAGGCCTACCTGAAGGGCCGGCCCATCCCCGACCTACCCGGCGGCGAGCATCCCGAGGACCTGCTGACCGACAAGGAGACCGCGGCCGTCCTCGGGATCAGCAGCGGCACCGTCCGCGCCTACGCCACCCAAGGCCACCTCTCCCCCGGCACCACCCGCTACAGCGCACGCCTCTGGCCCCGCCACGAAGTCCACGACCGCCGCGACAACGCACCCGGACAAGGCAAAGGCGGCGGCCGCCGCGCCGGCGAACCCCAAGGCCCCCGTAAAACCCACCCCTACGAGAACGACCCCCGCCTGACCGTCGCCGCACAAGCCCTCGCCACCGCGCCCGCCGGCACCCCCAAAAGCCGCATCGCCACCGAACTCGCAGACCTCCACGGCCACACCCCCCGCACCTGGGAACGCCTCCTCACCACCGCCGCAACCACCCACCACACCGGCGACAACAACCAGACCTGACAGACACCTCCTCAGTTCGACGAGGGAGCACCGGAGCCAGGTGAGGCGAGCTCACCCAGGAGCAGCAGGGGTACCGCAGGACCTGGGGCATGGTGGGGATAGCCGCCTCCGACTGCTGAGGCGTATTTAGTTCACAGCGCCGTAAGGATGAAGGTGAGCAGTGCCAGGGACAGGGTGGCACTGCCTGCGAAGGCCACGGCTCCGCGGAGCAGGGCGGTGGCGTAGGTGGCTCCGTCGATACGAGCGAGCAGGCCGGCCGCCGCTCCTACGAGTGCGCAGAAGAGAGCGATGACGGCTAGGAACAGGGCCAGCAGGGTCAGATGGGTGAATGAGGTGTTCATGTCTTCTTCCCAGGACAACCGATGATGCGGACGACGACGAATTTTGCGGTTTCGGTGTTCACCGGGGTTCAGGACGAACAAAGATGAACGAAGACGGCCGCCGGGGAGACGGGGAAGCAGAGCATGGGGGATGTCCACGAGGATCCGTTGGCGGAGCTGGCGTTACGCCTTCGCGCTCTCAAGGCGCAGCGGGGCCTGCAGATGGGTGGGTTGCTGCTGCGGACGGGGTTGGGGCGGACAACGGTCAGCCAGGCGTTGAACGGCCGCAAGGTGCCTTCCGAGGCCACCCTGGTAGCTCTGGCGAAGGCCCTGGATACGGATGTGGGCCCGCTGCTGGCTCTTCGTGAAGCCGCCCCTCCCATACTGGAAATCCGTGAGGCCTACCCGAGGAGAGCCACGCGCAGGTTGGCGGGGACTAGGGCGCAGCCCTCGTTTGAGAAGCGGTACCTCAGCTATGTGAGGGAGCGGCATTCGCATCTGACCGTTGTGGGGCTGGACTTGAGCCGTCCGGAGCGTGCGCGCTGGCCGCTGGACGCGGCGTATCTGAGTCTGGAGCTGGCGGAGCGGCAGGAGGACTGGTCTGCGGGCGGTGAGGAGGGGGGTCGGTCGTCTGTCGTGGTGAAGCGTGCCGAGCACGCGTTGGCAGGCTGTCGGCGTGTACTTCTGCGGGGGCTTGCCGGCAGCGGGAAGACGACGCTGTTGCAGTGGCTGGCTGTCACCGCAGCGTGTGATGAGCTGCCGGAGGAGCTGGCGGACTGGCGGGGGCGGATTCCGTTCGTTCTGCCGCTGCGGACGCTGGTGCGGCGCGGGCCGTTGCCAGAGCCGGGCGAGTTTCTGTCTTCGGTCGGTGCGCCCCTGGCCGCCGCGCAGCCTGAGGGCTGGGCCGATGGTCTCCTTGCCAGGGGGGAGGCGCTCGTCCTGGTCGATGGCATCGATGAGGTTCCCCAGGAGCACCGGGGTGCTACGCGGGACTGGCTCGAGCGGCTCCTGGCCGCCTACGGGGACGCACGGTTTGTGGTCACCACGCGTCCGTCCGCTGTGCCGGAAGGCTGGCTGGCTCCCTCGCACTTCACCGAACTGTCCGTACGGCCCATGAGTGCCGGCGACATCGGGGTCTTCGTTCACCGGTGGTATACCGCAGCCCGGCACAACGCGGCAACCGATGCCGAACGCTCACAACTGGATGACCTCGAAGCGGCGCTGCGGCTGGCAGTGCGTGCTCAGCGCGATCTGGCGCAACTGTCCAGCACTCCCTTGATGTGTGCGCTGATCTGCGCGCTGCACCGGGACCGCCGTGGTCATCTGCCGCACAGCCGCATGGAGCTCTACGAGGCAGCGCTGTCGATGCTGCTGGTACGCCGTGACCTCGAGCGCAGCATCGACGTCCCCGAAGGTATCCAGCTCACCGAACACCAGAGCGTCCATCTATTGCAGCGTCTGGCCTACTGGCTCATCCGCAACCGCCAGACCGAGATGGAACGAACCACCGCAACGGCCCTGGTCCACGACGCGCTGCCAGCCATGCAGGCCGTCGCCGAGCAGGGCATCGCCGAGCAGGTCATGACGCATCTGGTCGGCCGCAGCGGGCTCCTGCGCCAGCCCACCATGGACACTATCGACTTCGTCCACCGCACCTTCCAGGACTACCTCGGCGCCAAAGCCGCCATCGAAGCCCACGATTTCCCCCTCCTGGTCAACAACGCCCACGACGACCAGTGGGAAGACGTCATCCGCATGGCTGTCGCCCATGCCCGACCGGCGGAAAGCACTGACTTGCTCCGCCGCCTCATCGAACGCGGCGACACCGAAGACACACACAGGAGCAGACTCCACCTCCTGGCAGCCGCCAGCCTGCAGTACGCCACCGAAATCGAACCCGACACCCGCAAACTCGTCGAACAACGAGCACGCGCCCTCATGCCTCCCCGCTCACACGAAGAAGCCGAAGAACTCGCCGCACTCGGACCAGGCATCCTGGACCTACTCCCAGGACCGCAGGGTTTGGAACCCGATGAAGTAGGACCCATCATCACAGTAGCCGTCCTCATCGGCGGCGACCACGCCTACGCCTTCCTCAGTCACTTCGCACAGTCCCTGAATCACGAATCATTGCCTTACGAACTCGGCGAAGGCTGGAAGAACTTTGACGCCTCTCCTTATGCGCGCGATATTCTCCTCCCTTTCAAAAACCGCCTGAATCTAATTGTACAGAACGAAGATCAACGCAAGGCCTTGCCCTTGCTGGCACCTATCACGGCCGTCACCTTTGCAGAATCTTTCCGCAGAGAAGAAATAATCGAGCATCTTTCACCCCAGCACATCCAAAAGCTGGATATTTACTCAGGCCATGCGCTGACAGACTTGAAGTTCATTCGCCAGCTCCCCTCCCTGAAAGAACTAACTATATCCGAGTGTCGCCAGCTCACACATCTTGACGACCTTGCCGGGCTATCGCTCACAGGATTGAGCCTCATCCAGGTTCCAGAAGGATTCTCCTTCGACGCCCTAGAATTACTTCCTGAGCTCACGCACCTTGCCCTCTATACCACCCTACCTTGGGATAGCCTGGAAGAAATGCCTGCGCCACCAGGTTTGACCACATTGCGCATGTCAGACTGGACTGCAGCATCACTGAAGGGCATCTCAAAATGGCAACTGCTGGAATACCTAGTTGTCAACTCAGAACCCTCCGCCGCAGAGTGGCAGGAAATTTCCTCGCTGCCAAATCTGACAAGGCTTCAAATATCCGATTGTGATCTCACCCAGGCTGCATCCATACCCAACCTGAAGAATCTAGAACTGTCACCATTTGATGCAGATATTCAGCTGCATCTGATTCCCGACCTGTTCCCCGGACTTGAAAGCATTTTTGTCAATTGTCACGCAAGTCGACCCGAGAACACCAAGATTACCCCACTTAAGCAGATTGAAGGATTGCATATATCCATGCACTATGCGGGCAATATAGTGGGTCTGGAAGGATTCAATCCGGACAACATTACCCTTTACCCGCGACCCCGCATAGCAGGTACTTGACCTCCATTGAGCCTTTTTCATCCTGGCTCTGAGAGGCGATAAGGCCTGGTCAGTCGGGGTGGTGACGTGGCAGAGCCCCCGGTCGTTGGCGGTGTTGATTCCACTCGACACCGCCGACAGCCCGGGGGCCCTGTTGGTTCCTTATCCTTCCATGCTCGACGTCCCGCACGAGCTGGTCGAGCATGTTTCCTGGCTGATCTACGCTCGAAGGCGTGAACTGAACTCGCCGTGGAGACGGCTCGGCTGCTTCAAGCAGGCACTCCTCGCCCTGGCCCACCTAAGAAAAAACAAGACATTCGCCCAGCTCGCGACCTGATTCAGTGTCTCGACCGCGACGGCCTGGCGGTATGTCGACGAGACGCTGGACATCCTGGCCGACTGGGCGCCCGGTCTCCATGAAGCGCTCACCGGCCTCGGTGAAGGCGACCACGTCATCGGCGACGGCACTCTGATCCCCATCGACCGGATCGCCGCGGATGAGCCGTACTACTCGATGAAGCACCGCCGACATGGCATGAACGTGCAGGTCATCGCCCGGCCCGACGGCACACCACTATGGTTCTCCCGTGCGACACCAGGTCGCACCCATGATCTGACCGCGGCCCGGGCCCACAGCCGTCGTCCAGGCCTGCCTCACCCGGCAGATCCTCGTCCTCGCCGACCGCGCCTACCAGGGCGCCGACGCAACCGTCCGCACCCCGTACAAGAACCACCGCGCACAGCCCGAGCGCTACCATCAGTTCAACCGCGACCACGCCCGACTCAGAGCCCCGGGAGAACGCGCCTTCGCGCAGCTGAAGTTCTGGCGGATCCTCCGCCGAGCCCGATGCTCCACCCGTCGCATCGGCACCATCGTCCGAGCCGTCCACACACTGCTGACCTGCAACTATTCAGGATGAAAAAGCTCACTGCCAACCAAGCCGGGAAAGACTCACAGGTGTCAAAGAAGGAACTTTGATGAATGGCCTTCAGCGAAGAGACTGCTGGTCGCTGGCAGTCGCCATAGCCTCTGCTGCCGGAATGGCAGCTGCGATCCTCATGGGATTGAACAGCGGTCAAGACCGCTCCTCACTTGAAGTCGCTGATGTGGAGGGAGTCTGGTCGGGTTCCAGCGGCCAGCGCCTCACGGTCCGGGCCGATGGTTCCGCGGAACTTCAACGGGTGAGGGAGCCGGACACGGGCTGCGGGCAATCCACCAGCGAGATCCATCTCTCCTACAGCGGTGCAGCGACCTGGGCGTTCGACACCTGGCCTGACGAGTCACCAGGGATCAGGTTCACCTACCAGGGCGCCGGCACGGGCAAGGCATGCAGTGTCTACCTGTCCATCATGAACACCGATATCGGCACCAGGGCATTCTTTCCACACGAACCAGACGTGCGGTACGAGCGTAATTCTTCGCATCGGGGCTGACCGCCGCAGTGGCTCGACTGCGGCTGTGTGGGAGATGGAACAGACCGGGTGCTCGTAGACCCAGTTCGCCGTGTACGGTCAGGGCTGCGGCCAGCACCTCGTCGGCCTCGAGCAGTTCGTCCTCGCCGGTCGGCGGCATCGCTCGCCGTCTCTGTAGCCATTCGACTCGATCCGACAGTCTCCTGTTTCCTCACCAGCCCGTGTGCCCGCGGTGTTGGAGTCCGGTGTCAGAGGTGGCTCTTCAGCCAGCCAGAAAACTCACGCCGTAGTCCCTGGAGAGCCGGATGACCGGGAAACCGTCATGCTTCGGTTCGGCGGGAGGCCGCTCACAGCAGGCATCTCACCGCACGGCCGATCCGACCGGCTGACTCCTGCATCACCGCCGCCTCGCCCGCGACTACGAAACCCACCCCCACCGCCCCGAAGCCATGATCAAGGTGCCCATGGTCGACCTCATGAGCCGACGACTCACCCACGAATCGACCCCGACCTGGAAGGACTCATAGCCTCCAGGCCAGGCCGATCCGCACCTCTTCCGTAGTGCACGCCTCGCCGAGAGCACTGGCGAGATCCTGACCGTCCTTGTGTCTGCAGATTCAGACTGCGATCAAGATCGGCAGCGCATCGGGGCGACCGTAGGCGAGGATGTGCGTGAGTGCCTCTCTCATACGAGCCAGGTCTTCGGCCGGCGCATGCAGGACTGCCTCGACTACCGGATCGTCCAGGCACAGGTCGTCCAGATGCGCAGGATCGAACGTCACCCGCAGGAGGTTTCCTTCCAGCTCCACCATGCGCACGCATCCGTACGCGGTGTTCTGATCGGGAGTGACAACGCAGTACGAGTCCATGCCGAGGCGGACGGCCTGTTCGTCCGGTTCCTCGAAACCGCCCTGGAACTCGAGCGCGAAGCTCTCCTCGTCCCCTGACTCCGCAACCCCGGCGGTCGGGACGTAGCTTCCCGGTGGACACTTCTCGTGCCATCCGTAGGCGATGTTCGCAACGAATCTGTAAGTCACACACGTGTTCTACCAGACCTGTCGCGGCCCGCGGCGTGCGGTCAGCGCGCCTGCGCCCTGCCAAACACTCCCACCAGGACAAAAGCTCTTTTAGACGTCGTTTCCTTTGGCCCATGTGGCTTTGCTGGGCCATCGATGCATGCGTCGGGAAGCGCTTCGCAGAGAGCCGAGCCGGGCAGGAAGCCGGGCCAAAGACTGCCGGGTACAGGAAGCGTGGAACGTGCAACGAACGTGGATGCTGTTGTCGTTCACCGTGAGCCAGGGAAGAAAGAGCTACGGACGATGCTGTTCTCGGTTCCGGAACAAACGTGGTGGCTGATCGCGGCTGCGGCGACTGTGATGTTCATGATCACGCTAGTGGCGCTGCCGCCTGAGCCTGACGGGGTACCAGAGGTGGCAAGAGCTAAATGCGAGCAGCTCAGGAGGAACGGCAAGTGGGCCGCCTACGTGGGAGTCCCCGTGCTCTACGCCGTGGTCGGCCTGACAGCCTTGATCCGGCCGGAACCGGTAGCACTCATCCTGTTCCTGTACAGCATCGCGGCCGGATCCATGCCGATTGCCCTGCTCCCGATGCGGCGTCGGATGTATCGGCACTACTTCGCCCAACTGCGGAATCCCGGAGGCAGAGTCACCATGGACCGCCTCTCGGCCGTCTGGCTCTACGGCGTCCTCACCCTTGTGATCCTGGCATCGACCGCGCTGGCGATGGCGGCAGCGCATGAGTCCAGGGGCCTTTGAGGCAGCGCCCTGCTTGGTGAGGCGTCGGTAGTCGATGAGACTGGTGGCGATGGCTGTGAAGGCGAGGAAGTGTTCCGGCTTGCGCTCGTAGCGGCGGTGAAGCCGGCGACAGCCGGCCAGCCAGGACATGGTCCGTTCGATGACCCATCGATGGCGTCCCAGCCGCTGTGATGCCTCGATCCCTCGACGGGCGATCCGTAGTGCGATGCCGCGAGAACGAAGCCATCGCCGCAGGTGAGGGTAGGCGTAGCCCTTGTCCCCGTGGAGCTTGTCGGGCCGCCTGCGGCGGGGACCGCGACGGCTGCGGATCGGCGGTATCGACGCGACGAGCGGCTGCAGAGCGAGACTGTCATGGGTGTTGGCCGCCGAGATGGCGACCGCGACCGGCAGACCGGACCGGTCGGTGACGAGGTGGATCTCCGATCCCTTCTTGCCGTGATCGGTCGGATTCGGTCCGGTCAAAAGCCCCCTTTGAGGGCCCGGACACTCACCGAGTCGATAGCGAAACGCGACCAGTCCAGCTCTCCCCGGGCGCCGAGCTCATCCAGGATGACCCGGTGCAGACGGGCCCAGACCCGCTCCTTGCTCCAGCGGGCGAACCTCCGGTAGACCGTCGGCCAAGCTGGCCCGAACAGCGGTGGCACCTGCCGCCACGTGCACCCCGACGTCGCCACGAACACGATCGCGGCCAGACACTCACGATCCCCGGCTCGTCGGCGGCCGCCTCCTTGCGGGCGTATCACCAGCGTCTCCGGCACCACCCTGCGGAACAACTCCCACAACTCATCGGGCACCAACCGCTCAGCAAGGCTCGTCATGCCCGGTACAACGAGACGAACCGCCAAAGGAAACGACGTCTTAGCCGTGCTGTTCCTTTTCTCCGCGCCGACCCTGCCCATGATCGGCGCTTTGCGTAAGCGTCTTTGCCAGGAGAAAGCCCTGGCCCGGAGCAGCTGCCCATCGCCATACGGATCCGGGCAGCAGCGTTTCAGCAGGTATCGCCGTCAGGGCGATGTCCTGGTGGTCCGGTAACGCACCGGCAGGTCGAGGAGCCCACGGGCACGCAGCGAGGGCCGCCACCGCGGTTCCTCTGCGGTGAGCCCGAGTTCGTCGAACCGCTCCAGAAGCGCGGTCAGCGCGATCTCGGTCTCGGCTCGTGCCAGGGGTGCACCCAGGCAGTAGTGAATGCCGTGGCCGAGTGCCAGATGCCCGGTAGCATCGCGGCCAAGGTTCAGGCGGTCCGGGTCTGAGAAGCGCTTCGGGTCGCGGTTGGCAGCAGACAAGGACAGCAGAACTGTCTCGCCGGCCGGGATCCGGACGCCGCCGATCGTCACGTCCTGGGTCGGGAAGCGTCGGATGGCGAGCAGGGCCGGACCTTCGTAACGAGCAAGTTCCTCGACACAGGCGTGTACTTGCGAGAGGTCCTGCCTCAGGGCGCTCATCTGGTCAGAATGCTGCAGCAGGGCCAGAATCGCGTTTCCGATCAGCTGAACGGTGTTCTCGTAACCGGCGAAGAGGATGAGGAATGCCAGGGACATCAGCTCGTCCTCGGTAAGCCGGTCGTCTTCCGTGTCACGTACCGCGATCAGGTCGGAGAGGATGTCGTCGGCCGGCTCGCGCCGCTTGTGGGCCATGAGCTCCTTGAAGAAACCCAACATGGCCATGACGGCCTTCTTCGCCTCCTGGGGACGGCCCGGATCCGGAGCGATCAGTGCGGTCGTCCAGGCACGGAAGTCCCGCCGGTAGGCGTCCGGGACACCGAGAAGGTCGCAGATCACCGCGATCGGCAGGGGGGCTGCATAGGAGGCGATCAGGTCCGTGGTGCCCTGCTCACCGAGAGCGTCCAGGAGCTGGTCGGCAGTGGCACGGATCGGCGTGCGCAGCTGTTCGATCCGACGCTGGGTGAAGGCCCGTCCCACAAGGCGGCGCAGACGGGTGTGGTCAGGCGGATCCATGTTCAGGAGATTGGCATCCAGGGCCGGCGGCAGTGACAGCCCACGGTAGTTGCCCTCGCGAGCGTGCTTCTTGTCGAGCGACAGGCACGGATCAGCAAGAGCCGCGCGGACATCGTCGAACCGAGTGACGAGCCAAGCAGGCTGTCCGTCTGTCCCCGTAATGCGGTGCACCGGGGATGTGGTCCGCAGCCGCTCGTAGACAGCGTACGGGTCAGTCGCCAAATCATCCGCAAGATCCATGCGCCCACCCTAGGGCGCTTCTCCCTCTCAGCCTCTTCCGGGCCCGATCCCGTGCGCTGGACACGCCTCCCCCGGGCTGCGGCCGGTCCGTCCACGGCTTTTCATGTCTCTATATGCGCCGGATGGCGATGGCGATCGTCCAGTACGCCTGGAGGATGGGCTGCGCACCCCGCCATCAGCATGAAGGAAGGCGCTGCTCAACTCGGTATCGGGCCCGTACACCCGACCCCAAGGGCCGTGCCGTTCCGGCACGTCACGCCAGGGGACGCCGGTGCGGGTCCTAAAGCGCATGCCGTCGATCAGCTACCTTCTCGTCCATGCTGGCGGACGTCCCGGCTTCTTGCCGCCGGGTAACAATGGCGCCGGCCGGTCCCACTGGGTACCCGTCAGGTCTCCGCTCACCACCTGGCGATCATCGCAGAGGCTGATCGACCTCAAAGATGGAGGCCGGACCGGTCACGGACAGGATCGCCTCTACGGCCTCTTCAACCGTCTGCGCAGCATTGTCGATCCAGGTCCCCTGCTGCGCGAGCTCGGAGCGCATCGCCTCATCCAGAGGCGACCAATTCACGGCCAGTGCCTTCTCGCGAGCCTGGTTACGCCGCCACGCTACTGCCACACCAGGAGCCAGGATCACGATGTGCAGCGGCACCGCCGCCGGCGCCGTGCGTTGGAAGTCCAAGTGGGAACGGCAGACCACAACGTCATCGAGCACCGGGACGAACCCGGCTCGCGCGAAGCTATCCGCCAGAAGGCACGCGTTGCGGGCGCGTAGGAAGATCTGCCGGTCGGCTTCCTCGTTCGCGGTCAGCGAGGGCCATTGCCCACCGCGGACAATCATCTCCTGAGGGCGTCCACCCCGATGCGGGCCGACATCCGGAGTCCCCCGGCCAGAGCAGCGGCCACCGTGGACTTCCCACTCCCGGAGATGCCGGTCAGCAGGACAGCCCCGGCAGCCTGCTCACGTTCGATTGGCATCAGATCCAAGCTCATACAAGCTCTCCAAACACAAATGATCAAGACCTTGAGGGTACGCGCTGCCCCTAATCCGCCGAGTTGACGGCCGCTTGATCTACTTTCGATACACACCTGGGTCTTCCTTGTACGCGAGCAATCCCCCACCAGGTGACAGACCCGATCCCTCACCAGCCGGCGGACATGCGGAGAGGTCGGCCTTGCCGGCGGCGCACAGTCGGCTTGGTGCAGGACGTTGCGGGTCAGAACCTCGAGACAGGCGACAACGACCACGGTGCGAAGTGCCGTGACCCAGTACAGGAGGCGTACGCGCTCGACTTCGTCGGCGTACTCGCACAGCTGGGGGCCGGTGGTATCGCCGGGGATCGGCTCGCCGATGTCGGAGTCGACGAAAACGACAACCAGGGCGCGGTCCAAGGCGTGGATCTCCGCCTCGCTGGTGATGTTCTCCAGCTGCTCGGCGGCAGCGTCGGAGAACGCGATCCGAGCGCGGCATCGACCGTACTGCGGGCGTATCAGGCGACGGCCGGGCGCCGGGAGGCGAGACGCCTCGATGCGGCAGAGCGCCCCACGCCGCTGGCTCTGTCCCTGCGGAGCAGGGACCGGTGCGAGAGCGACGAGGAGTTCGAGATCTACGGCGTCATGTTCCGTACGGTGGCGCACGGGGTGCACGAGATGAATGCGAACCCGATGATCGCCAATCTGGGTTTCGACGAGCTCGCGGACATGGCCAGGGAAGATCCCGAAGGTGCCTTCCGAGGGTTCACCGGCTGAAGCACCCGGCCGCCCGCGTCCGCCGAATACACCCCCGGTCCGTCAATCGGGCTCCTTGCCGCGGGTGGTACGTCTCAGCCCTGGCGGGGGCGACGGTGCTGCTTGCGGGGGCGCCGAATCGTGTCGGTACCCACCTCGGCGGTGCCGGCGGAGGAGAACAGGCTGGGCACCCCCGGGCGAGGCAGCACCTGCGTGCGGTCCTGGCCCTGGATGGTCGGCTTGGCGGTGGCACGCCGGGCAGGGGTCGCGGCGCGGGCCAGGGTCCGGGCGTGGGGGATGTGGGGTGCGTACATCGCGCAGACTTCCTCGACGATCCACACCTGCCCTACGATCGGGTCGTGGCGCAGGATCATCACCACCTCACCCGCGCACAGCGACTTGTCCGCCGGGTGTGCTTCGCAGCGTTCGGCGCGGCAGTGGCAGGCAGCGTTGGGGTGGACGGTGGCCGCTTTGGCATGGGCGGCAGCGTGCTGCGCGGCAAAGGTGCGCAAAGCGGCCAGGTCGCGGGAGCGGGTGGGCATCGTGCACGGCGAGGTGCAGGTGACGCTTACCGTGCGGTCGCTGTGGCCGGTCAGACGGACGGTCCAGGCCCGCCCGGGCACACGCGCAGTGGAGGGTTCGAGGGGAGCGGTCGTCACGCGGGAAGGCCCGTTCGGTAAAGGGGTCGATCATGGGCCAGGTCCACTACGGGGCCTCTGTAGGCTGCTCGGACCACGGGTTTTCTTCCCCACTTCCCGTTTTGCAAGCAGGGCGGCTCTTTTGTGCCGCTGTGGTGGATCCACGGACTGCTTTACGATGCACGGCCGGGCCCGTCCCCCTTCGACAGGGCTGGTGAACGGGCCTGGCCGCTTGCTCAGCTCCTGCAGACCGGCGTGTAGAGAACGTCCTGGCCCACGTACTGCTGCCACTCCTGTTCCGTCAGGTCGCGACCAACGGCCCGGCACACCCGGGCCCGCAGGTCGGACTCCCCCAGGGTCCACAGGGCCACGTTGAACGTCGCGAAGCTGTACGTTGCCAGGACCCCGCCGTCCGGTGGGGCGTCGGCGGACAAAAACGGCGCCCCCATGGTCCACGCGCGGCGCGGGGTCATGGTGTTCAGTCCGAAGACGGCGCTGTGCAATTGGCCCGAGACCAACAGCAGGCCCCGGTCCGGGATCTCGGTGAGGTCCATGACGAACTTGAGCTGGCCGTCGGAGACCCGGCCGCGCTGTTGCAGGTCCGCGGTGAGAAAGGTGATCGCCCCAGCGCCGGAGCCCACGACCACCTGACCGTCCCGCATCACTTCGACCTTCGCAAGCGCCGTCCCGCCCTCCAACTGCCGGGTCGCGGTGACCGCGAGGTCGGAGGTCCGCAGGGCGACGACGGACGGCCGGTCGGCGGATGCGGTGCTGATGACCGCGTAGAGCCGGTCGGTGTCCTTTCCGCCTCCGCCGAGCGCGGCAATACCGGCCGCGAGCCGTCGGCTCCCCGCGCTCCGCCAGGAGCCATCCACGGTTGTGAAGCGCCTGACCTCGCCGTCGCCGTATCCGACGTAGAGATCGCTGCCGACGAAGGCGACGTGCCGCAGCCCGGTCTTCTTCGGCAGCGGTACGGGCGTCGTCCGCCGGCTCTCGAGGTTCCACACCGCCAGATCGCGGCTGCGCTCCCCCTTCCTGCTGTAGAGCGCCGCGGCCCAGGGGCCGGTTCGGCTGGTGGCGAGCTCCTTGCTGGTGGCGCCCCCCGGCAGGGGAAGGCGGTGGTAGTACGCCGGGTCCGTCATCGTCTCGGACGTCAGGTCCTTCGCATCGGGCAGTACGTACAGGGCCGGGCCGGAGCGCAGCACAAGGTCCTCGCCCGCCCACGCCAGCGACCCCATGCCCGCATAGAAGCGGTTCCACGCCCTCGTCGCAGCGGAGTGGTCGCCATCATGGAGTTCGGCGACTCCACCGCGGTGCCGCAGCACGATGTCGTTGCCCATAAGGGAAGGCCCCGCCCCGGGGTAGCCGTACTCCTGGGTCCGACGCGCCACGTTCCACCCGTAGGTGCCTCCGATACGTCCCGTGAGCCTCGTCGCGCTCAGGTGCGCCCCGTCGTCGGCGGAGGTGATCGAGACCCTCCCGTAGGGGCCGCGGTCGGCGATGAGGGTCTCGGGGCTCTTCGGGCTCAGGACGAGCAACTGGGCGCCGCGGGTGGCGGCAGCCACCACCCCGTCGTCCGCAACGGCCCCGTGCAGCTCCATGTCCTTGGGCACGGTGAGCACCACGGACCGGGCGCAGGTCTTCAGGTCCACCCGAACGACCTCGCGATCCTTGGTCAGCAACACCGCATTCTCCCCCGCCTGCATCGTCTGCGCCGTGCCGCGCTCGGGGCAGCGGCGCGGTGGGGCGTCGAGATGCCGGACGTCGTAGACCAGCATCCCGATCGTGTCCACGTACAGGACGAGCGAGCGGTGGTCCGAGGTGAACTCCAGATGGTCGACCTTGTTGCGCTCGGTGTTCAAGAGCCCGGGGTGGGAGGGGATGGGCAAGGCCATCCTCTTGGTAACCGACCAGGACCCCTTCTTCTGCTCCACGACGGTCAGGCGCAGGTCGCTGGTCGCGAAGGCCACCCGCTGGCCAAGGGGCGACACCGCAAGACCGTGGACGAACACCCCCCGGGCCGTGGGCTCCACCCCGCTCCCTTTCTGGCGCCACACCACGTCCCCGGACTTCGTGGACACGACCTGCACGGCCCCGGTGCTGGTGGACAGCGCACCCCACGCTCCGTTGCGCGACAGGGCGAGCCGATCGAACCGGCCCTCCTCGGGTCGCAGCAGCCTGCGCAGTGAGGAGCTCTCGCCGGCCATCGTGGCCAGGGCATTGGTCTTGTCGCCCGCCTTCTCGGCGATGTCGTCGCTCGCCATGGCCAGCAGCAGGCGCAGTTCCGGCTCGACCTCCCCGTCCTGCTCGTACGCCTGCTCCAGAACCCGGGCGGCGGTGTCGCGCAGCTCCTGGGTCTGCCGGTTGCCGTTCCAGATGAACGCGCCGGTCCCGGAGCCCGCACTGAGCACGAGGACGCAGATGAGGAGGACCCGCAACCAGGCCTTGCGGTCCGGTATCCGGCTGCGGCGGGCCGCCTGCTTCCACTCGCGCACCCCGACGACTGTGGTCTGCAGGCCGCTCGCGTGCTCCTGGGCCTCCCTAAGGTCGGTGTCCGGGACCACGACCCGGTCGAGGGCGGCCGCGACGGCCAGCTTGTTGCGGTAGCCGGTCACCCCGACCATGCGCCCCTCGTCGTCGACCCCGCCGACAACGGCGATCGAGCCGCCGAGACGCCGAACGGTGAGCGGGCCGCGCAGCCGCCGGTTCATCCGGCGCATCTCGTCCACGATGACGGTGAATGCCGCCGTCAGGCTGATGTCCTGGACGTGGTCCACCGGTCCGTCGACACCTGCCAGCGACCAGAGGACCGCGCCACGAACGTCGCCGTCGCTCCGTCGGTGGCCCGCCGTCCGCCAAGCGGTCTCCACACCGGAGCGGAAGCGGTCGTCCGCGGTGAACAGCAGCATGGTCCACGGGTCCGGGACCAGGGCGGGCGGCAGTCCGCGCAGCGTTGTGGCTCGCAGCGTCGCCCGGACCCCAAGGTCACCCCGGTCCAGGAGGACGTCGACCGTCGCCGTCGCCCCCTTCTTCAAGTCCTCCTTCTGCAGGGCGAGCAGCCACACCACCACGGTGGTCCCGTGCGGGTCGGTGCCCAGCGCCGCCACGACGGCGGCCAGCCGGTCGCGGTGGGAGCACGCCGGGGCCTGCCGCCCGGTGGGCCACGGCGTCTGCGCCGCGGCACGGGCGTGCGCCAGCCAGGTCAGCGCGACGGCCAGATGGTCCGCCAGCCGAGCCTCCTCATCGACCAGCACCAGCCCCAGCGCGGCCACGGCCCGTACCGCGCCGGTCACCGCACCACAGGCGGCGAACGGCTCCTCCTCGGGGGTCGGAAGAGCGCCCGCCACCGTGCCGTAGCGCTCGGTCAGTTCGTGCAGTTCGACACTTCCATAGCACAGCGCGCGCAAAGACTCCACGTCCCGGGCGCCGACCAAGGACTGGACGAACTCCAACAGCAGAGGCGAACCGATCAGTGCCCCGTAGAGAGCCGCCTCCTCCTCCGGTCCGTCGAGTTCGTCCGTGAGCAGGACCCGCAGGTCCTCGATGAAGGTCACGACGGGTGGCCCTCCCCATCGAGGCGACGGAGCGCCTGGCGCAGCGGGTGCCCCGCGGGCGACAGCTCTGCCGCCGCGCGCCACACCCGCAGGCCCGCGCGATGCGTCCCCACCAACGAAGGCAGCAGCTCCTCCGCAGAGACGCCGGACAGGCCCCATACACCCGTCACCGCGTCCTCCGCCCGAAACTCCCCGCGCACCACAGGCACGTCGAGCGTCCCGGACAGCCACCGCCGCCGGGCCTCCAGAGCCACCCAATACCGCAGGGCACCCCCGGGCGAGGCTACGACGACCGGAAGGAAAGCACCGCCGTACGCGTCGATGAGCCGTTCCCGCTCCGGCGAAGCCTCCAGGGCGAGCTCCACCGTCACCTTCAGCCGCCCACCCGGAGTGACCTCGGTGCGGACCGAGAACGGACCGCCATCGCCCAGCCGGTCGACCACCGCGCGGTCAGCCGTGCCCGACGCCGACTTGGGCAGGGAGGATTCGAGACCGATGACGAAACCGCTCGGGGCCGCACCCGTCAGCCGGTCGGCTGCCAGGACCGCCGCGTGCCGCAGGAACGGATTCACCCCGGCCAGCCGCCGGGCGACCGCTGCCAAAGCCGTCGCCACCTGCGCAGGGAACCGATCCGGATCCGCGGCGCGCAACCCACCGCACAGGGCCGTGCCGCCCCGTGCGGCAAGGACCGGATCAGGCTCCACCAGCCCCTCGTACAACTGCTCCAACGGGCCGGTCACACCCAGCGCCGCGGGTGTGACCCAGTGGCCGAGGTCCAGCGCCTCGGCGGACAGCGCCGGCGGCGCGTCCCCGTCGAGCAGCCGGACCACCGCCGACGCCAACTCCGTCACCGGCTCCCACGGCAGAAAGCGGAAGATCCCGGGCGGCGGCGTGCCCTCCCGGTCCAGCCGGTGCAGCAGCAGGTAGCGGACCTCACGGGACAGCGCGGCAAACGCCGTCAGATCGGCCGGACCGAGCACAGGGTGCGGCCAGGACGTCTCGACACGGTCGATCAGCGCGGCGCCCGTCTCGTCGATCCGTAACGGGGACCCGTGGTCGTCGAGTTCGACGTACGTGGCGGCCGTGGCCGGGTGGTGCAGGGCGAGCACCAACGGCTGGTCCGGCTCTACCGCCACGGCGCGCCGGACCCAGCCCTCGGCGAAGATCGGCAGGTCCCGGGCGTCGGCGCGTTCGTCGCCGTCGTTGATCGGGCTCGTGCCGGGGACGGGCGGCGGGCCAAGACGGACCACCCAGTCGCTGAGTGGACGGTGCACACCGGTCACGACTGCACCTCCAGGAGGACGGCGAGCAGGCCGACGGCGGCGGGACCGAGCGCGGCCGCGACACCGAGCTGGCGTATCGGGTCCTGGCCGGCGAGCGCTCGACGGTGGTCCCCAGCCAGCCGTTCCCAGTCGGTCGGCGACATCCCGTCCCACGCTGTCGCAGGCACGTGGGCGAGGCGGGCAGCGGTCGCGCCGAGTTCGCAGCCGGTGGTGTTGGCCCAGCGCATCGCGAACTTCACCGCGCGCAGGATGAGTCGTGCCTGGCCGAGTCGGTCCTCGGTGGCGTGGAGCGACGTGAGGCGGCGAGGCCGTGCCTGCAGGTCCGCGAGCCCCGCGCCGGTCGGGTCGACCACGGTGTGGCCGAGCGGGTCGTAGTAGAGGCTGTTCACGGTGAAGTCGCGGCAGTGGGCGTCGGTCTCGAGGTCGCTGCCGCAGGCCGGGAAGTCAAAGGCGTGAGTCTTCAACGTCCGGTATTCGTAGAGCCGTTCGCCGCCCTGAGGCGGTACGGCCGAGCAGACGAGTGAGTACGGCGACACCTTTGCCCGGAACTCCAGCCCGCCGCGGCGCCGCGCCCGCTTGGACAGGTCGGTGAAGCGGCCCGGTGGGGCCGTGCCCGTCAGGTCGAGGTCGTTGACCTCAGCAGCGGAATCGGCGATCAGGTCTCGGACAAACCCGCCGGTGAGCCAGAGCAGATGACGCGACTCACGCACCTCGTCGACGAGCGGGCCCGCGACCGCTCCCCAAGCCGACCCCGGCAGCGCCAGGGTCTCCGCCACCACGTCGGGCAGCGCGGCGTCGAGCTCCTCGGCCCGGTGCACCCGCGCCGGATCCACCCGCCGCACCGGTGTGGCTGCGAGGGTCCGGACGGACCCGGCGTCCACCGGAACGGGCCTGTCCGGCGGTTCGGCCAGCGCCTCGTCGCCGCTCAGCAGCAGCCGGTCGCACGCCGCCTTCGGCTGCGAGGACGGGGCGTAGCCGAAACCGGCAACCGTCCCCTCCTTCGTGACGTCACCGGCCAGGACGGGGCCGGTCGTGTCCCGCTCATGCCACACAGTTCCTCCGCAACGGGACCGGACGTCGTACAGATGTCCGGTCCGTGCCAGTCCGACGCGGGAGGTGAACCGACGACGGTGGGGAGGGGCGGTGGCCCCGACGCCGGGCGGCAACTCAGGTCGGACGATCGCCCGCGCGTCCACGCCGCACGGCTCCCACCACCATCGGGCAAGTAGAGCAACGTAACAGGAATGCACATCATCCGACCGGAGTTCGCGGATACTGCTCGGCGGTGTGGGGCGTCGTGCTACCACCCGGATCGGGCGGGTCTCCGTGGATGAGCGCGAGCGATGCGAGCGACGGCTCGCGCTCCCGTCCGCTCCGAGCCGCGGGCGCATGCGCGGACCCGCACGTCGCGGGTCCGGGCTCGGGGGGTGCGGAAAAATGCTGTCATCTCCAGCCGGGGTGGCCTCGACCCGCCGAGCGGGCCGGCCCGCTCACCCCGCGACATCGTGCCGACCGAACTGTGGGACAAGCAGATCGGTCTGCTGATGCGGGACCACCCTTACGATGCCGTCTTGGCCGCCCGCGTCCTCAGCCAGGGCTACGCCCACCTACTTACTGATCGTTTCAGAATGAGTTCGGCGTAGGGGCTTGGCAGTCGGGTCTGGCGGCGGCAGAGTGGCGCGGGTGCCGGATGATCTTGTGCCTGATGACCTGTGGGAACGTATCGGCCCGCTGCTGCCGACCCGCCCTCCGCGGCGCCATAGGTATCCGGGGTGTCTGCCGGCGGACGACCGTGCTGCTCTGCGGGGCAGCGTTTACGTGCTGCGCAAGAACGTGAGCCGGAGAGACGTGCCCGCCGAGCGGACCGGGTGCAGTGGGGTGACGGCCTGGCGCCGTCTGCGGGACTGGACCGAGACCGGCGTCTGGCCCCGCCTGCACGAGGTGCTTCTGGCCGAGCTGCGCAAGGCAGGTCAGCTGGACCTGGACGACTGCGCGATCGACGGCTCGCACATCAGGGTCCTGAAGGGGGCTCACACCGGACCTTCGCCGGTCGACCGCGCCCGGCCGGGCAGCAAGCACCATCTGATTGTCGACCGACATGGCACCCCTCTCGCTGTGACGCTGACCGGCGGGAACAGGCATGACGTCACGCAGCTGACGCCGCTGCTGGACTTGATCCCCCGCATCCGCGGACTTCGCGGGCGGCCGCGGCACCGGCCGGGCCGGTTGTTCGCCGACCGCGGCAGGGAATTGTTGCTGGATCGGTCCTGGTGGCGAGGTGGGCTGTTTGGAGGGAGGCTGGCTGTCTGGGCTGGTCAGGAGAGGGCCGTGCAGGGTGTCGGGACTTGAGGTGCTGGCGGCGGAGGCGTACGTCTACGGCTTTCCGATGGTGTTCAACCTGGATGAGGTGGGTTGTTTCACCCGCGAGGGCATGGGCTCGCCGCCGGCCGCCCCTTTAACCGGTTCAGCTACGCCGCCGCTCTGGCCGGGCCGAAGGACACCTTCGTGACCGTCAGCAACGACACCGTGTACTCCATCGCCCAGGTCGACCTGAGCGAGGTCCCGCTCCTGCTGCACGTGCCCGACACCGCCGGACGGTACTACGTGTTCCAGTTCGTCGACGCCTGGACGAACAACTTCGCCTACGTCGGCCGCCGCGCCACCGGCACCGCCGCTGGAAGCCATCTGCTGACCGGTCCCTGCTGGAGCGGCAAGGTCCCGGAGGGCATCACCCGGATCGCGGCGCCGACCGCGGTGGTCTCGATCGTGGGCCGCTGGGCTTGCGACGACCCCGGTGACCTGGCCGCCGTCCAGACCCTGCAGCAGGCCACCACGCTCGAACCCCTCGACGCCGACATGCCGACGCCCGCCGGACTTCCCGCACCGCACGACGGGGTCGACGGTGGCGAGCTGCTGTTCTTCGAGAAGCTGCGCACCTGGATGCGGGCCTTCCCGCCATCCGCCGCATACCGGGCCTATCAGGAGCGGTTCGCCCCGCTCGGCCTCCTGGACGAGGCCAGCCCCTACGCCGCTGCCTCCGCCGCGAGATGGTCCAGGCTCTGGCGGCCGGCTACCGCCAGGGCAAGGAGCGGGTGGAGTACGCCACCACCCACGACGACAACTCCGAGCAGCACAGGTGGAAGCTGACCTACCACGCCTTCGACTACAACCTCGACTTCTTCCAGACCGGCACCCTGAACAGCCCCCGGTGGGTGATCGCGGACCGGGCCACCGCCCGCGTCGTGCGGGCCGCCGCCACCCGTGCCGGACTGTGGGGCAACCACGCCTACGAAGCCGCCTACGCCATGACCTGGAACGAGGGTGACGGCCGGCGCCTGGACGGCACCCGTTCCTACACCCTGACCTTCGCCACGCCCTCGTCGGTGGATGCCTTCTGGTCGATCACCATGTACGACCTGTCCGACTACTACCTCGTCGACAACCCCATCGACCGCTACTCCATCGGCGACCGCACCCCCCACCTGCACCACGCTCCCGACGGCTCCCTGACCCTGCACCTCCAGCCGCAGCGCCCCACAGCACCGGAAGCCGCCGCCAACTGGCTGCCCACACCGCCCGGCCGCTTCCGGCCCGTCCTGCGCATGTACCAGCCCCGCCCGGCCGCCTTCGACGGCACCTACCCCCTCCCGCCCATCACCCGCTCACCCGCTCACCCGGATGAGGACGGCGGCCAGGTGGAGTGGGGCACCTGGTGCGAGACGAACCCAACGACCTCGTGCGCGATAAGAGTCGTCACCGTATCTGTGCAGGTCAGCGGATCAGGCTCTGTGAAGATGTAAAGCGCTGACCTGCAGTGATACTTATCGTGTACGAGGTCGTAAGGGTTGTCCCGTAACGACTGGACGAGACTTGTCAGCCAGGGCCCATTTTGCTGAGGAAAGCGCAGTTTGGCCCGAACTGGTGAGGGCTCTCAGAAAATGGGGCGCGGCCGTTCTGCTGGTTGTGCCACGCTGACGGATCGCACCCAGACCGGTCCTGTGCAGGAGCCTTCGTTGACGACACCGTCCCGCTTGATTCCGCTGCTCGAGCAATTCGACTTCGCGCGCGAGCGCCTCACCGCTCGCATGGCTGGGCCCATCATGGACAGCGGCGACGGGGCGGACACCAGGGTCGGCCCCATGACCGACGAGGAGTATCTCTGGGAGCCGGTGGCCGGTTGCTGGTCGGTACGCCGACGCGTCAACGGGCCGGGATCGCGCGCAACCGCCCTGGCCGGCACCGGCGAGTGGGGGCGCGACGCCGCCTCTTACCCGCACCCCTGGCCGCCGCCCTTCACCACCATCGCCTGGCGCCTGAGCCACCTCAGCGAAATGCTGACCCTGCGCGCCGACCACACCGCCGGTAGCCGTACTTTGACCAGGGACGACTACATGGTCAACGGGGACGTCGCAGGGGCGGTAGCGGCCTTCGACGCCGGCGCCGCGGCCTGGCAGAAGACCCTGCTGAGCGTGGACGACGCCGCACTCGACACCGTGGGGTTGTGCACCTATCCGCATGGCAGCGACGCGGAAGAGCCGTTTCTCGACATCGTGTGGTGGGTGAACCAGGAACTGCTGCACCACGGGGCCGAGATCGCCCTGCTGCGCGACCTCTACCGCGCCCGATCACGCTGATCCCCGCCGAAGCCGCGACGCACACGGCAGTCAGGTTTCCTTCCACGGAAGGCTTGACGTGAGGGCGGTGCTCGCAGTCGGCAGCGCGAGGGGAAAGCCGCCGAACCGGCGCCGCGCGAGGAGAAGGCGGACTCTCCATGGCGGAGCGAGCGGTTCGCCAATCGCGTCCGGGCCAGGCATGCCACGGTCCACGCGCTGCTGGAAGCCGGCCACAGCCGCCGTTCCATCGGGCGCCAGCTGAACATGACCCACCGCACCGTCAAGAGCCTCGCCGACGCCGCCATGCCGGAAGACCTCTTTCGCGGACAGTGGCGGCACAACAGGACCTCCGTCCTCGACGAGTACGAGCCCTGCCTGGACGAACGCTGGGACGAGGGTTGCACCAGCGCCTGGAAGCTCTGGGAGGAGATCGTTCCCCTGGGCCATCGAGGCAGCTACGGCCGGGTCAGCGCCCACCTGCGACAGAAGCGCACCTCGCCACGGCCGGTCACCGCGCAACCGCCGGCACCCCGCGTAGTGACGAGATGGATCCTCAGCCGACCCGAGACGCTGACCGAGATCGAACAGCTCCGACTCAAGACCGTCCTGGCCAACTGCCCCGAACTCGACGCCCTGACCGGTCACGTCCGGTCCTTCGCCCACATGCTCACCGAGCGCCAGGGTGAACGACTCCCTCAGTGGCTCGACGCCGTCCGCCGGGACGACCTGCCCAGCCTCCACACTCTCGCGGCCGGCATCGACCGGGACCGTGACGCCGTCATCGCCGGCCTGACCCTGCCCTGGAGCTCCGGCGTCGTCGAAGGACACGTCAACCGGATCAAGATGCTCAAGCGCCAGATGTTCGGTCGCGCCGGCTTCGCACTGCTCCGCAAGCGAGTCCTGTTGGCTCACTGATCGATGTCAGATGCGCGCGATAGCTTCCCCACATGGGTGTTTACCTGGTGAGCGTCGGCGTGGAGGAATGGTTCGGTGACGAGGAGGACGGGTGGGGTGAAGTCGCTTCGGCACTCGATGCTGAACTCAGGCGGCGGGACATGCCGCCCTACGAGGACGTCCCCGCAGAGACGGCCTTCGCACCTGGCTCAGGACAAGCTTTCGAGGAAAAGCTGACCCCCGACATGACCGGGTTCCTCGCCTTGTGTCAGACGCACCTGTCACGAGCGGAATCGGAGATCCTCTGCGGCTGGACCGTGCTCGTGCCCTTCTCGCTCGATGAGGAGATCTGGTTGCCCATTGAATCCGACGACCACGAGTCCATGCTCGCCGGCGCTCCTCAGGTACTACCGCTCGCCGAGAAGCTGGCGGCAGCCGTCGATCTGCCAGCCGAAACCCCGGCGACATGCGACAACCTCGACCTGAGCACGTGGTTCAGGAACCAAGCAAAGGAACTGGCCACTACTCGAACAGGGCCGTGGACCAAGGACCTGGACACAGCCTTCTACGTCGCACTGTTCCTGCGCGCTGCACAGCACTCGATCCGACGCGGCTGCCCCATTGTCTGCACCTGAGGCCCCTTCGGTCCCGCTGGTCTCACAGCGAAGATCACACACCGTGCACGCGTCACGGAAAGCAAGCCAGAACCGGTTCGCGTGAACAAAGCCACGGGCGATCATCGGCTTGATGCCGCGTTTCCACGGCAGGCGGCGGTACTTGTCGAAGTCGTAGCCCCGGTCGGCATACAGGCGCCGGGGCTTGCTGCGGGAGCGTCCCCGCCGACCCCGGATCGGCGGGACGGCGTCGAGCAGCGGCAGGAGCTGGGTGACGTCGTGCCGGTTGCCACCGGTCAGGGTGACGGCGAGTGGGGTTCCGTGTCGGTCGACGATCAGGTGGTGCTTCGAGCCGGGACGGGCGCGGTCGACGGGCGAGGGGCCGACATGATCCCCCCTTTGAGCGCCCGGACGTGCGACCCGTCCACAGAGCGGTCGTCCAGGTCCAGCAGACCGGCGCGGCGCAGCTCGGTCAGCAGGGCAGCGTGCAGGCGCGGCCATACACCTGCCTCGGTCCAGTCTCACGGCCGGCGCCAGGCCGTCACACCGGAGCATCCCACCGTCTCCGCGAGAACGTCGCGCCACGCGACACCCGTCCGCAGCACGAACAGGACGCCGGCGAGGGCCACTCGGTCAGGAACACGCAGCCGCCCGGGACAGCGGCGGCGCCTCTCGGGAGCGGGCGGCAGAAGCGGGGCCGCCCGCTCCCACAGGCCGTCAGGAACAAGAGCAGCACGCACCCGGACACCCTGCCGACCAAGATCATCGAGTGCAAGACCCGCAGCTCAACTCATTCCGAAACGATCAGTTGTGCGCTCTCCCATCCGTGCGTGCCAAACAGGCGAGCAAGATCACCCGCGATCCGCACGCCAGAACCGCTCCCCCACCCCGCACCCCGAGCGTGTCCACCCGGATGACGCGTGACGGCACGTCACCAACCACCCAAGCTCCCTTGGAAACAAGGGCAAAGCGGACGATTTACTTCCAGATAAACCTCTTTCCGAACGAGCTCTCGAAATGGCACGATCAGGTCGACATACGCCATCCCCTGCACCGCCTTCGATCGAAAGTGTGACCGTCAGCAGATGCGCATATCCCTCGGCGTGGCACGCCGCACCGCCGGTGCCGCCATGCTCTCCTTGGCCATCTCCCTCACCGGGCTCGTCTCCCCCAGCACCGCACAGGCCGCCGTGACCTGCGCGTCCGGCGTGTGGAAGGCCGAGTACTTCGCCAACATCACCCTCACGGGCACCCCGAAGGCCACTGTCTGCGATACCTCCATCGCCGAGAACTACGGCTTCGGCGACCCCGCCGGCGTCACGCTGCCGAGGGACAACTTCGGCGTCCGCTGGAGCACCACTCGCAACTTCGGTTCCGGCGGCCCCTTCGACCTCAACCTCGCCGTCCAGGACGGCGCCCGTGTCTACCTCGACGGCGAGCGCAAGATCGACCTGTGGCGCGATGTCACCTCGACGCAGAAGAAGACGCTCCGGCTGACCGTCCCGCGCGGAATCCACAGTCTGCGCGTGGACTTCGCCGCCGTCACCGGCGCCGCCGACGTCTCCTTCGGCTATGCCCCGGTCATCGGCGCGACCTACGACAAGGTCACGCCCCTGGCCCCGGCCGGCCTGAAGGCCACCTACACGGCGTCCACCCTGAAGTCGACGCTGAGCTGGTCGCGCAACTACGAGATGGACCTGTCCGGCTACCGCCTCTACCGCCGCACGGGCAGCACCGGCACCTGGAGCCAGCTGAACACCACCACCCTCACCGGCACCACGTACACGGACACGCCCCCGGCCACCGGCGCCACGTACGAGTACGCGCTCCGCGCCCTCGACCGCTCCGGCAACCTGTCCCCGCTGTCCGCCCTGGTACGGGTCGTCAGCGCCGACAAGACGCCTCCCGGCGTCCCCACCGGCCTCAAGGCCACGCACGACCCCTACGGCGCCGGCGCCCGGCTCTCCTGGTCCGCGGTGAGCGGGGCGAGCGCCTACGAGGTGCAGCGGTCCCTCGCGTCCGCGGGCCCGTACGCCTCCGTCGGCATGCCCGCGACCGGCACCGAGATGACGGACCCGAGCATCGCCCCGGCCACGACCTACTACTACCGCGTGCGCGCCCGCGACGCCGCGGCCAACACCTCCGCGTATTCCGCGCCCGTCCGGCTCGACGTGCCCGAGGCCAAGCCCCTGGCGCCGACTGGCATCTCCGCCAACGGCCGGCTCGACCGCAACACCATCGGCTGGACGTACACCGCTGACGCGTCCCACCGGTTCCACGTCTACGCCGCCGACGCGGCCACCGGCCCGTGGACTCGCCTGACCGAGAGCCCGGCCCCCAACGCCTTGTACGACGACGTCACGGCCATCGCCGGCCAGGTGCGCTACTACCAGGTCCGGACGGTCACGCCGCTCGGCACGGAGTCGGCCCCGTCGGCGACGGTCTCGGCCACCCGCGTCCGCGACACCACCCCGCCGTCCATGCCGCGCAACCTGAGCGCGTACAGCGAGACGGACGGGGTGCACCTGTCCTGGAACCCCAACACCGGCGACGACACGAACCACTACGTCGTCATGCGCAAGCAGTCGTTGACCGGATGGGAGCAGATCGCCAGCGTGTGGGGCGATTCGTACGTGGACACCAGCACCCCGGAAGGCGTGCAGTACGGCTACACCGTCCTCGCCGTCGACGAGGCCGGCAACGTCTCTCGCCTGCCCGAGCCCGGCTACGGCACCGTCTACGGCAAGCGCCTGCCGGTCTACCCGACCCCGGACGCACCCGCCTCGCTGACCGCCACCATGGGGAACGGCAAGGTCAAGCTGGAGTGGACCCCGAGCACGGCGACCGATCTGTCCGGCTACTACGTCTACCGCACGACCGGCACGGACCCCGCGCAGGCCTACAGCGTCTCCCCGATCCTCACCGGGACGACCTTCACCGACGAAACCCCGCCCGCCGGCAGGACCTGGCGCTACGTGGTCCGCGCCGTCAGCACGCAGGGCAAGTGGTCCGGCTACTCGCCGATGGCCGAGGCCGTGGTCCCCTGCCCGATCCTGACCGCACCGCCCACTCCCCGAATCACCGGGACCGCCGTCGATGACGGTCCCCTCGTCCGGATCGTCTGGGAGCCCGGAACATGTGACCAGGGCATGACCGTCTCGTACAACGTGTACAGGTCCATGTCCCACTCGGGCGTCTTCGCCCCTGAGAACCGCATCGCCTCGGGCCTCACGGAACCGACGTACATGGACCTCGGCCCCTTCACGCCGCTGCGCTACTACTACTACCTGGTCACTGCCGTGGCCGCCGACGGCACCGAATCGGCACCGCAGGCCGGCCCCATCAACATCCCGATCCCGGGCTGACACCCCCTGAGGCCCCCGCCGCCCGGACATCACAGCTCCGGAACGGCGGGGCCTCCCCGTCAGCCGGTCACCGGCCCCGGCCCGGCCCTGCCCCGGCCCCGAAACGACGAAAATCCCGCCCGATCTTGCGATCTGACGGGATTCCCGGTGTCTGTGGGGTGTTCACGATTACCCCTGACCAGGCATTCCAGAACCGTACGAAGACATTGCAGCGACGTACGGCCACCACCGACGCTGCCGGCCCGCACCACAATCCGAAGGCGTCGGTGATGGCCGCAGGGAGACGTCACCGTCGAAAAGGAAAAATCTACTGCAATCAGGCTCGAGAGCCTACGGAAACGCCCAGCTCAGACCACCTGCGAAGCACAGCGGAGCATAGCGGAGCACCCCCGCCACGCCCTTCCGGCGCACAGCGCCGGATCCTCCCAGGACCGCGCAGCGGGCCCGCAAAGAGCAGCGCAACGGAACCCCCTGCCTTCACCCCGACGCACCGCGCCGGCCCCTCACGGGCCGCACAGCGGCCCGTCCGCGCAGCGGGGAACCCGCTGCGCGGGGAGAAGAAGGCCACGCAACTCCCGGAGCACCGCAGGCGTTCCGCATCCCGTTGCCGCGAAACAGCACGTCCGGGAAGCGCTTCGGTGCGCCCAGGTATCGACCGGAGCCGGCCGCGCCGCGCTCTCCTCGCACCGTCAGGCGCGAGGCCGCGCCCCGCCTGTCGCCAGACGAGCGCCGGGCCGTCAGGCCCGGCTTCGAGGGCTTTCTGTCCAGGACAGTCTCCTTTGGCCCCACCACGACGGCTTCATCTGGCCTCGGGCAGGAACGGTTTGAACTGGCCCCACCCGGCTTCCAGGAGGCCCTGTCGACGTCAATGTCGGTGGTGGCACCTACCTTTTACTCATGGCTGATCAGCAGTGGGCGGGTGTCCGTCAACGGGCTGAGGCTCTGAAGGCATCCCCCACGAGCAACGACGTGTTCGGGGCCCGGGGGCACCGATGGGTTCTGGAGGAGCCGCTCAGTTATGCCGAGCTCGCGGAGCTCGAGGCGCAGATGAAGGTGACGCTGCCAGAGGAGTTCCGGGCATTCCTCCTTCTTGTCGGCGCGGGTGGCGCAGGTCCCGCTCATGGCGTGTTCCCGGTGCGGCGAGTGCAGGGCCGCTGGCGGTGGGAGGGCGACGGCGCGGACATGGCAGACCTGTCCCGGCTCGCCGAGCCCTTTCCCGAGCAGGGCCCAGACCCCGAGATGGTCGACGTGCTCCTTGCCGAACGCCCCGAGGAAGAGGAGTTCGATGAGATCGAGGAGTTCGACGACGCCATCGAGGCATGGGACGAACGGTGGGACGCCGTCATGCTCGCCCCCGAGCGCACCGTCGGCGCCGCACGCTCAGCCTGCCGCTGGAGGCCCCTGACCCTCATGTCATTGATGAGCTTGCACGGATAGCCCTCCAGCGTCCCTCCATATGTCGAAGACATTCGCAGCTCGGTGAGCTCGATCGAACGTCCAGACGAGAGGGCTATATGGCTCAGCGACATGCCGACACCCTATGTGCAGGATTCACTTCCGATACACGGCCTAATCGTACGGCGGGCCGATGACCGCCTGGCCGATCTGCTCGGCCAGCCAGGCAGCGTAGCTCTGCGAGTCCCCGGTCTTCTGGACGTTGACGCATACGGTGTGGGTCCCAATTTGCCAGTCGGTTCCAGGGTCTTCGCAGTTGAAGACCAGGGTGATGCCGTCGTGTTCGACCCGCCCGCTGTACCCGCGCTCATCCACCGCCGGCCAGATCACCTGGTCCCAGCGGATCGATCCGTATCGCGGACCCACCAACGCGGTGAAAGCGTCCTCGACGCTGCCGACCGGCTGGTCCAGCAATGACGCCCAGAGCGGGAGCAGGTCAACGAGGCCATCCGCATCCTCAGAAAGCTCGGCCGCTTGCCAGTCGCACCGCAAGCCCGCCTTCGCATCAAACTCCCTCGCCCAAAACTCTTCGTTCTCCGTGCGGAACCAGGCGTCCGGCAGTAACCGCCGCAGTTCCCAGACCTCTGCAACCGTGCAGAGCTCCACGTCCACCGATACCTGGGCATAATCCCGATCGCCCAGCGCGAGGAGCTGACGTGCTGCGGCGAGGGCCGCTACCGGGTCGGACGTGCGGAAGACAGGATGGGAGACGCCGCTGGACATGTGAGCACCCTGCCACACGTCGATGTTGGCCAGCATCTGAGTTTCGAATGCCTGTGACCAGCCCTTTCACAACAGGCCCTAGGAGCCGTCTTCAAAGGTGATCAAGTGATGAGGGATCATGCTTGTCATGGTGCGTCGTCATGAGCTTTCGGATGCCGAATGGGCTGTGCTGTCGCGCTTGCTGCCGAGTTCGGGGGCCGCGGGACGGCCTCGTTCGGACGACCGGGTGGTGCTGAACGGGATCGTGTGGAATCTGCGGACCGGATCTGCCTGGCGCGACGCGCCGGAACGGTATGGCTCCTGGCAGACTCTGTACGCGCGTTTCCGCAGGTGGGCCCTGGACGGCACCTTCTCGCGCATGCTGCGCCATTCAGGCGGAGAAGGACGCGGCCGGGGACATCCAGTGGCTGGTGTCGGTCGACTCCACCATCGTGCGGGCCCACCAGCATGCCGTCGGCGGCAAAAGGGGACGGTCGACCGGGACGAAGCGGGTGATCACGCCCTCGGCCGGTCCCGCGGCGGACTGAGCACGAAAGTCCACCTGGCCTGCGACGGGCTCGGCCGCCCTCTCGGGTTCGTGCTGTCGGGCGGCAACGCCAACGACTGCACTCGCTTCGAGCAGGTGATGGGCTCGATCAGCGTGCCCCGAGTCGGGCCAGGCCGTCCGCAGGCCCGGCCCGACCACGTGATCGCGGACAAGGGCTACAGCTCTCGGAAGATCCGTTCCTACCTGCGCAGGCGCGGCATCGGGCACACGATCCCCGAACACGCCGATCAGGTCATCGGCCGGCTGAACCGTGGCGCACGCGGCGGTCGGCCACCCCGCTTCGACCGGTGTGTCTACCGCCGCCGCAACGTCGTCGAACGCTGCTTCAACCGCCTCAAACAGTGGCGCGGGCTGGCCACCCGCTACGACAAGACCCGCGAGTCCTACCAGGCCACCGTCACCATCGCGTCCCTCCTCCTCTGGCTCCGACCTATTTGAAGACACTGCCTAGGGCCTGTCCGGCGGATCATATGATCGCCTCGCGTGGACCATTGTGTTGGTCGTGGGGCGGGGTGATCTTACGAATGACGAGTGGGCGCAACTTGCCCCACATCTGCCGAAGACCGGGCGCCGGGGCGGACGTTGGATTGATCACTGAACGGTGATCAACGGGATCCTGTTCCGGGTTCGCACGGGTGTCCCGTGGCGGGACCTGCCGGAGCGGTTCGGGAGCTGGAAAACCGTGTACGAGCGCCACCGCCAGTGGTCGGCGGACGGCACCTGGGAAAGGATCCTCCAGGCCGTCCAGGCCGAGGCCGACTCTCAGGGGTGCATCGACTGGAGCATGGTGAGCGTGGACTCGACCTCGTGCCGGGCTCACCAGCATGCTGCCGGTGCACCGCGCAGAACACCCCGTACACCGAAACGGAGATCGGCGCTCCTGCAGCACCGCCCCGACGAAGGACTCGGCCGGTCCCGTGGCGGTCTGACCTCCAAGATCCACCTGGCCGGGGAGGGCGGCCGCCGCCCACTGGTCTTCCTGATCACGCCGGGCCAGTGGGGCGACAGCCCGCAGCTGGTACCCGTCCTCGAACGGATCCGGGTCAAGCGGCCCGGCGGTGGCCATCCACGCACCCGCCCTGATCACCTGGGCGGCGATAAGGCGTACAGCTCTCGCCGCAACCGCCGTTACCTGCGCAGACGGCAGATCAAGCACACCATCCCGGAACGGAAGGACCAGCGGGCCAACCGTCGGCGCCGCGGCAGCCGGGGAGGCCGGCCCGCTGGCTTCGACAAAGAGAGGTACAAGCGCAGGAACGAGGTCGAGCGCACGATCAACCGGCTCAAGCACTCCAGGGCTGTGGCAACACGGCATGACAAGCGCGCCTACGTCTTCCATGGCATCGTCACGGTTGCGTCGATCCGCCTTTGGCTCAGGCCGTGATCAATCGGCTTCCAGAGCGTCGGCCCGTTTCTTGAGGCCCTCTGCAATGTGGTCCCAGTCCGGGCCATGCATCCACAGATTCTCGGCAGCCTCCCACAGCAGTGCCGGTTCGTCCGGCCGTTGCAAGAGCACCAGCCGATAGGCCAGATTCCGGACCCAGACCGGCAGGTGGCCATCCACCACGTGCGGACAAAGTTCACGAAGCATGGCAAGGATCGAATCCGCATCGGCGAACGTCAGCTCCTCGACGAAGTAGTGCTCCCCGTGTTCGAGCCCGCACTCCGGCGTCGGTCGGTACTCGTCTCCGTAGAGACATCTGGCGTGCTCCGTCAGAGTTCCGTGCATGGCCTGGAGCCTTTGCCGCCACGATCCGCCGGACAGAACCTAAAAGCGCCGCAATGTCGTGGAACGCTGCTTCGACCGGCTGAAGCAGTGGCGGGGCATCGCCACCCGCTACGACAAGACCACCCGGTCCTACGAAGCAGCCGTCACCCCCGCCTCACTCCTGATGTGGGCATGCGATTTGACGACAGAACCTAGTGGACCGTGAGGACGTCGACGCTCCCGAGGGGCCGGCGGAAGGTTCGCGGGCCGCTGGAGGCCGCCCCGGGGGTGGGGAGCGCCTATACGGCCAGCAGATGGCCCGTTCGACCTCGCCATCGTGGATGAGGCAAACTCAACCGCTGGCGATCTGGGGTGTCCGTGGGCGGCCATCCACGACAACGCCCGGATCCCTGCCGACTTCCGGCTCTACCTGACCGCGACACCGCGCATCCTCGCCGCTCCCCGGCCGCAGAAGGGCACCGGCGGTCAGGAGGTGGAGCTGGCGACTATGGCCGACGACCCGGGCGCGTGGCTCGCCGAGCTCGATCTGGGCGAGGCAGTCGAGCGGGAGATCCTTGCGGGCTTTGAGATCGACGTGCTGGAGATCCGCGACCCCTCCCCCCGTTCTCGGGGAGCCGGAGGAAGCGCGGCGCGGCCGGCGCCTGGCGCTGCTGCAGACCGCGCTCCTGGAACATGCCGGCGCATGGAACCTCCAGGCCGTCATGACCTTCCACCAGAAGGTCGAGGAAGCCCGCGCGTTCGCGGAGAAGCTCTCCGAGATCGCAGCCGAGCTGTATGTGAACGACGCCTCGGACGAAGACCTCGCGAAGGCGGCAAAGCTCCCGACATCGTCGATCAACGCGGAGTTCTACGAACTCGAGGCCGGACACCACGTACCCTCGGAGCGGGTGTGGTCGGCATGGCTGTGCGGCAACCACCTCGTCTCCGAGCGCTGCGAGGTCCTGCGCCAGTTCGCCAACGGCATCAACGCGACCGGGCGCCGGGTCCACCGGGCCTTCCTCGCCAGCGTTCGCGTTCTCGGCGAGGGGGTGGACATCACCGGCGAACGGGGAGTCGACTCGATCTGCTTCGCCGACACCCGCGGCGCACAGGTCGAGTCGTCCAGAACATCGGCCGGGCCCTCCGCCTCAACCGCGACGGCACCACCAAAGTCGCCAGGATCATCGTGCCGGTCTTCCTGGAACCGAACGAGGACCCCGAGGACATGATCGCCTCCGCGAGCTACAAGCCACTCGTAGCCGTCCGCCAGGGCCTGTGCTCACATGACGAGCGCCTGGTCGAGCAGTTCGCTTCCCGGACACTCACCAGCGGCAAGCGCAAGGTGCGCGTCCGGCGTGACGAGAACGGGCGGATCGTCGGGGCCGGCAACGCGGGCGACGGCTAGGACCAGGAGGACGACGGCACGCAGGCCGCTGCCGAAGTGGCCCTGCTGCACTTCTCCAGCCCCCGCGACGCCATCGCCATCGCCGCGTTCCTGCGCACCCGGGTCTACCGGCCCGAATCCCTGGTGTGGCTGGAGGGCCATCAGGCGCTGATGCAGTGGCGGGCGGAGAACGAGACCACCGGCCTGCACGCCGTTCCGTATGACGTCGAGGTCGAAGTCGGGACGACGAAGTCGTTTCCGCTCGGCCGGTGGGTGCACCAGCAGCGCAAGGCGCTGCGAGCCGGGGAGCCGGAGGAGCGGCGCAAGGTGCTACTGGACGCGTCGGAAGCCGGGATGGTGTGGGAGCCAGGCAAGGAAACATGGGAGAACAAACTCGCCGTGCTGAGGTCTTACCGGCGGGTGATGGGGCACCTCGCGCCCCGTCAGGACGCCGTGTGGGGCGAGGGCGAGGCGATGGTGCCCATCGGGCAGCACATGGCCGACCTCCGCCGCAAAGGCGGCCTGGGCAAGGATCCGGAGCGGGCCGGCGTGCGCGCGCAGCAGTTGGCCACGGTCGACGAAGACCGGGACTGCCCCTGGCCGCTCGACTGGCAGCGCCACTACCGCGTCCTGGCGGATCTGGGCGACGCCGACGGGGTTCTGCCGGCCATCGCACCCGGGGTGCTGTTCGAAGACAATGGCATCGGGCGGTGGCTGAAGCGGCAGAAGAACCCGGGCACCTGGGCACAGCTGTCGACCGAGCAGCAGCAGCGACTGTGGAAGCTGGGCGTACAGCCCAACCAGACCCCGGCATCCGCCCCGCCCCGCCAGCCGCGCGCACCACGAAGGGCCCGAGCAAGGCGCAGGCAGCGTTCCAGCGAGGCCTGCCCCCCTCACGCAGTGGGTGGAACGGGAAGGCGCGGACCGGCCCGTGCCGAGGGGGCATGGTGAACGGATCACCGCCGACGGCGAGACGGAGCCAGTGCCCGTACGACTGGGCGTATGGATCTCCAACACCGAAAGCCGACGGGACGAACTCGACCAGAAACGGCGCGACGCACTACGAGAACTCGGCATGCGGTGGGCGTGATGGATGTCGTCGTCACCGATGCGGGTGTTGTGCGGGGTCGGGGCGGCCGGCCGAGAGCGCCGAACTGCACTTGTGCGCCGGGCGAGTTCCAGTATGGAATACATTTTCGAAACTAGAACAGGGAGGCATCATGACTGTTGGACGCAGGATTTTCCTCGGTGGGTTCACCGCGGGAGCCGTGACGCTGGCGGCCGCCAGCACCGCGGCGGCGAGTACGACCGAGGCGGCCGCGGGCGACCCGACCGTGTTCGACGGGCCGGTCGTTGCCCACGGCTTCCGCGCCGAGGGGACGACGAACGCGGCCTTCTTCAGGACCACCTCGACGACCGAGCACGCGGCCACGATCCACCAGGCCGGCACCTCCGGCTCCGGCGTGGCCCTGAACATCATCTCCGACAACCCGCAGACCTCCGCGGTCTACCTGACCGGCCACGAGACCGACCGCGGCACCCTGAAGATCAGCCACGTGGGCCGGGCCGACGGCACCGACACGGGCGCCTCCGCGATCTCCATCGACCTCAAGACCGCCGGCACCGCCAGCCAGGGCATCTTCCTCACCGCCACCCAGGGCCCCACCACCGGCAACCTCATCACCCTGCGTAATAACCCCGGCGTGGAGGACCTCGCCGTCAAGGGCAGCGGCCGCATCGGCATCGGCATCGAACGCGGCGCGACCCCCTACGCCCAAGTCCACATCGTGCAACGGCCCACCACCCCCGCCGGTCTCCTCGTCGAGGGCACCGTCCGCGTCGGCAACGCCGCCACCGTCCCCACCGGCATCGACTCCAAGGGCGGCGGCGCCCTCTACGCCAAGGACGGCGCCCTCTTCTGGCGCGGCTCCGCCGGCACCGTCACCCAGATCGCATCCGCCTGAGCGGCCACCCCACGGAACACATCATGCAACTGACACCCGAGCAACTCGTCTCCGAGTTCCATGACGCTGTCATGGAACTCTACTTCGCCCGCAAGCGGATCGCCGTCCTGGAGGCGGAGAACGCGGCCCTGCGCACGGAGCTCAACCAGGCATCCGGCACAGCCGACTGACCGGGGTCGGTACCCCGCGGCGGACGCCGGTGCTCCCCGGCCCCGTCCGCCGCAGTCACCGGCAGGTCTCCAAGCCGGTCCCCGTGCGTGTCCTTGAGATTCATGGGACCGTCGGCACCGACAACTCCTCGTTCACCAGCGGCCGCCCGGACCGGGGCGGCCGCGACAGCGACCTCGGAGGCATCGGGTACGCCGGGCCGGAAGCCGAGGCAGCAGCCACGAAGGTGCTCGCCGACGGACTCGTCGTCACCGCCGGCAACAGCGACGACGACCCGAACGAGATGTCCCCGGCACGCGGGATCTTCGTGACCGACTCCATCCACGCGGTCGTCGACTCGGGACACATCGACGGCGTCGAGATCGACCGGCACGATGGCCGCAGCGACACCGTACCGAAGAGAAGAACGAGCCTCTCCAAGACCTCAGTACACGAACCGGTACTCGGAATCCATCCAGGCCCTCCGAAGAAAGCCGAGCATGAGACACTACCCCCTCCCCCTCTCCGCCCTCGTCGCACCGGCGCTCGCCGCAGGTCTTCTCGCCGTACCGGCTCCTACGGCCCAGGCGGCCCCGGAGCAGGCCGTATACGGTGAGCTGGCCCGCAACGGCACCTTCACCACGACCACCGAGCAATGGTGGGGAACCCCTGGCGCGTCGGTGAACTCCGTCGGCGGCGCGTTGCGGGCGACGGTCGAGCCAGCCCCCGCGAGCCAGGTCGGCCAGCTCTACCGTACGGTCGTGGGCCAGAACGGCATCAAGTTGCGCCGGGGTGCCCGGTACACCCTCTCCTTCGACGCCAAGGCGTCCACGGCCACGAAAATCAAGTCCACCGTCCAGCTGGGCACCGATCCGTACCCGGAGACCCTGGCGAACACCCTCGATCTGACTACCACCACCCAGCGGTTCAGCTGGACCTTCACCTCCTCATTGGCCTCGGACGACGGCCACATCGACTTCCAGGTCGGCGGCCGGCCCGTACAGACAGACATCACCCTCGACAACGTCTCGCTGACGACGTCGACGGCGCGCGAGGGCTTCTTCGTCGACCCCGACTCCAACGCGCGCAAGTGGGTGGACTCCAATCCCGGCAGCCCCACCCGCGACAAGATCCGCAACGAGCTGGCGAACCGGATGACCGTCAAGTGGTTCGGCGGCTGGAACACCGACATAGAGACGGCCGTCGACGACTACGTCACCAAGGCCACGGCCGCCGGGCAGCTGCCCACACTCGTCTCCTACAACATCCCCGGTCGTGACTGCGGCGGTGCCTCCGGCGGCGGCGCGAAGGACGCGGACGCGTACAAGGCGTGGATGAACGGCTTCATCGCCGGCATCGCCAAGCGGCCGGCGCTCGTCATCCTGGAACCGGACGCGGTGGCCCAGGCCGACGTGGAGCAGAACTGCCTCACCCCGGAGAGGCGCGAGGCTCGCTTCGACATGCTCTGGTACGCCAACCAGCACCTCGACGCCCAGGGCCCGCACGTCAAGACCTACATCGACGCCGGCAACGCGACGTGGACACTGGGCGCGCGCCGTGAGGACAACCCGGCGGACAAGGGGATCGGTCTGAGCGACATGGCCGACCTGCTGGGCCGCTCCGGGATCTACCTGGCCGACGGCGTGGCGGTGAATGTGGCCAACTACCACTCCACCGACATCTCCAACGACTACGGCCGCCGGCTCGCCGCGCGGGTCAAGGAGCGGCTGGGTGTCGACACCACCTGGGTCGTGGACACCTCCCGCAACGGCAACGGTGCCTACAAGGTCCCCGGGAACGAGACCAGCGGACAGGTCGGCTTCTGCAACCCGCCCCTGCGCAAGCTGGGTTCAGCCTCCCGGGTCGGTGAAGGCGGCGCCGCCTACTACCTGTGGATCAAGAACCCCGGCGACTCCGACGGCCGGCACATCGACGACGCGCGCTGCACGGCGGACGGCCCGCAGTACAAGGCGGGTGACTTCTCGCCTGAGTTCGCGGAACGCCTGATCGACGGCAGCTGACGACGAGCGCGGTACGGCCCGACCATGGTCGGGCCGTACCGCAAGACGGCACCGGCTCTTGCCGGTGACACGTGGTGACAACGTCGCGGTGCAACGCGGAAGCGGGCCTCCCCGCCGGTTCCCCACGCGGTGGTGCGGTAGGACCGGAGCCCTACTTATGGCCTTGAGCGGGGGTACGAGCTCCGGCCACAGCTCGTAGCCCGTGCAGTCGTCCCCGCAACGGCGCTGTGACCGGTGCCCCCGGCACCTCCGCGCCCGAACCTGAGCCCCAGCATCTCCGTCCCAGCGTGTGGCGACAGGCATGGTGATCGTCGGCTTTGCCGCCCTGGTCGCCGTCGTCGTCCTCGCCCTGACCGGCCACTCCGAAGCCCCGGAACCGGCCGCCGTCATCGGTGTCGCCTTCGCCGGCGGTGGGATCAGCATCAGGGTCGACATCCGCCGCCTGACATCGCAGGAAGGGGCCCTCAGGTATCTGCCTGAGGGCCCCTTCCTGTCCGTCCTCGTCGTCAGCGGTGGACACGAACCGGGCGGCTTGTGTACGGGCGGCTACCGGCGGCGCGGGCGGTGGCCCGCACCTCCGCCAGGACGCGGTGACGTCGTTCGCGGTCCGCCGGTTCATCACCCGTGGGCTGTTGGTCGATCTGCCCGGCAAGCCGAAGGGCACGCTGCATCACCCCGGGCAGGTCGCCGAGGTCTGCGCGCGGGCGGACCTGGCCGAGCTCGTCGCCGCGGACACCCCACTCGGCCCCGACCAGGCCGCCGCCCGTCTTCAGGTGAGGCGGGTGGAGTTCGACTGGATGGTCAAGCTCCAGTGGATCCGGCCCGCGGAATGGGCCGAGGCCGAGTTCGGCACTTCGCGGGCAGGAGCGGTCCAGGTCCCGCTCCACCGCGCCGCCGACGTCGACGCCCTCGAGGCGGTCGCCCGAGGTTCCCGGGCGGCCGCCCCTTCCGGGCGGGTCGGGCGGGGTGGAGGCGGTCAGGACGGGGTGGTCGACGTGGTGGTGCTCGATGTCGACGCCGTACGCGCCGCCCCACGCCTCCCAGACGAGCCGGCCGACCGTCTCGGCAGCCGCGACACTGCGGTGCCCGCCTCCCTGGCACGCGACCGTGCGGCGGACGGGGCAACCTACGGGCACCTCGTCCGCCAGGGCGCGCAACTGCACGGCAGTCCGGTTGATCAGGATCAGGGGCCGGGCGTCCTCAGGGCGTGGCGCTCAAGGCTCCTGCTTCAGCCCTGCTCCTGCTCCGTCCTGATCCCGATCACGTCCTGATCAGGGTTGGCGGGCGGGCCGTGCACAGCCTCGTCCATGGAACGCATGAGGGGTTTAGAAGCTGCAGGAGCGCGTATACGCCGTATTGACGCAGACTTTATATCAGCAGGTAGGAGACGCATCATGAGCATCATCGCGTGGATTCTCATCGGCCTCGTCGCCGGTTTCATCGCCAAGGCGATCATGCCGGGCAAGGACCCGGGCGGCGTCATCATCACCATCCTCATCGGCGTCGCGGGCGGTCTACTGGGGGGCTTCCTCGGAAAGGTCATATTCGGCGTCGACTCCATCGACGGTTTCTTCGACCTCTCCACCTGGATCGCGGCCATCATCGGCTCCGTCATCCTGCTGGCCATCTACCGCGTCGTCACCGGTAACCGACGACACGCCTGAGTGGCCTCCGCACAACCGCAGCACCCGTGAAACGGCTCCCCCCTTCCTTCCAGGGGCGGAGCCGTTCGCCGTCTCCGAGTCGCCTGTCTCCAACAGCACGGAGGCGGAATGGACCGCTGCCGCGTCCGGTATGCCGGACGCGGCGGACGAAGAAGTGGTGATCACCTCGCTCGCCACCTCGCCGAACGTGGCCTGCTCCCTGCCGACGCCCGCGCCCTCCCTGCTCCTCACCGCGGTGGACCGGCGCGGAAAGATACGCGCCGGCCTCGTCGCCGAAGGTGTCAAGGCCGTCGGGTTCGACGGCCGCACGGGCACCCTTTGGATGCCGGTGCGGGCGGTCTCGGCGTCGCCGATCGGACGGGACCCCGGCGCCGGCTCACTGCTCGCGCATGCCCCAGGGGGATCCGTACGCGGTCAGCAGGTCGAGGAACGGCTGAGGGGCGAAGGCCTCGGGACCGAGGACGCCGGTGCCGGTCCAGGTGCCGTTCGCGATGAGTTCCAGGGCGATGACCGGGTTGATCGCGGTCTGCCAGACCACCGCCTGGGATCCGTACTCCTTCATCGACCACTGGTTGTCGACGACGTGGTAGAGGTACACCTCACGAGCCCGGCCGTCCTTCGTGCCTTTCACCCAGGTGCCGGCGCAGGTCTTGCCGTGCATGCGCTCGCCGAGCGTCGCCGGGTCGGGCAGACAGGCCGCGACGACGTCACGCGGCGAGACCTCGACGCCGCCGGGCAGGGTCACCTTCTCGGTGCGGTCCAGGCCCAGCTTGTGCAGCGTCTTGAGGGTGTCGATGAATTCGTCGCCGAGGCCGTACTTGAACGTGACCCGCCGAGCGTCCACCCAGCGCGGGATCAGCAGGACCTCCTCGTGTTCGACGTTGACGCACTCGACGGGGCCGATGCCCTCGGGGAAGTCGAAGACCTCCGGCTCGCTGAAGGGGGCGGTGGTGAACCAGCCTCGGTCCTTCTCCCAGATCACCGGCGGGTTCAGACACTCCTCGATCGTCGTCCAGATGGAGAACGACGGTGCGAAGTCGTAGCCGTCGACCGTCAGGTTCGCGCCGTCCCGTACGCCGATCTCCTCGATCTCGTCGAACAACTCGTCCGCGGCGTAGCGGGCGAAGACGTCGGAGAGGCCGGGCTCCACACCGAACCCGACGAGCGCGAGCTTCCCGGCCTCCTCCCACGCGGCGGCCCGTTCGAACTGGCCGTCGCCGAGCTTGGTCCCGCACTCCTCGTACGGGTGCTCCGGGTGTGGGGACGACAGTGACATCGCCATGTCCAGGTAATGTGCGTCGGCCGCCAGTGCGGCTTCGAACAGCGGCAGCACGAACCGCGGGTCGGTGGCGTTGAGCAATACGTCGCACCGCTCCCGGCGGAGCAGGCCGGTGACCGCCTCCTGGTCGGACGCGTCGACGTGCGTGGAACTGAACCGGGTGTCGTCCGTGCCCAGCGCGGCCACGGCCGCTTCGGCGCGGGAGACGTCGTAGTCGGCGACGACCATGTGGTCGAAGAAGGAGCGGCGGGCAGCGATCTTGGTGATCGCGGTGCCCACGCCGCCCGCGCCCACAAGGAGTACTCGCATGACAGGGTGCCTTTCGACGGGGAGGCCGAAGCCTTGGGTGCGTCATGAAACGGGAGCGGCCGAGAACCGTCAACGGTGTTGGCATAAGGTCGTGGCAGCGAACAAGGGGTTACCCATGGCGAAGGAAGTGGTGCCGGAGACGGACCGGCGCCGTAGAAAACCCACGAAGCAGGGTGTCGTCCTCACTCAGAAGCTAATCGTGGAGACCGCTCTGCGCATGCTGCGCGAACACGGCAGGGAGGGGATCACCGTACGACGGCTGGGCGTGGCGCTCGGTGCCGATCCCAGCACCCTGTACCGCTACTTCCGCGGCACCGACGACCTGACACTGGCCATCGCCGACGAACTGATCGGACGCGCGATGCGGGACTGGCGGGCCACCGGCGACTGGCGTTGCGACCTGCGGGACATCGGCCTTCGCATCCACACGGCCTACCTCGACCACCCGGAAGCGGCCGTCCTCACCGCCAGCCGGGTCAGCGGCCGGGCGAACGAGATCGCCACCGACGAGGTCGTCCTCGGCATCCTGCGCGCCACCGGCCTGCCCGATCCCGATGTCGTCCGCATCTACCAGGCGTTCATCGACCAAACCCTCGCCTTCGCCGCCCTCGACGCCGCCAGCCTCGCCCTGCCCGCCACGGCCCGCACCGCCGACGAGGAAGTCTGGCGCGCCACCTACGCCCGCCTCTCCCCCGACACCCACCCGCACATCGCGGCCACCGCGCCCCTGCTGGTGGCCCGCATGAACCACAGCGCCTACCCGACCGCCCTGGAAATGCTGCTCGACAGCGCGGCGGGAACACTCCGGGCGGACTGAGCCAGCTGTCGCGCTTAGGTTCTGTCCGGCGGATCTTGTGACTGTCGGATTGCCGACTCGTTGTGTCTGGCGTGGGGCGGGATGATCTGACGAATGCCGAGGGGGTCCGTAGGATCCCACCAACGAAGCTGCCACACCCACGGAACCAACGAAAAGATCAGTAGGGGCAGCGTTTGTCCGCCGGTTTGGGCAGCAGTTGCGGATCTTGAAGCCTGTGAATGTTCATGGGAAAGAGCAATGGGGGCGCCGCGCGGTGCGTCACTGCGTGGCGGGCCCTCGGGTGAGTCCGGTTCCGACTCTGGTCAGCATCTGGCCGAGGAGGTGGAGGGCTCGTGCGCGTGTCGGCACTCCGCGCGCTGTTCCCGTCCAGTAGGCGTCGGTAAGCTTCTCGGTCGCCGCGAGGATCCGGTCCTCGTCCTGAGCGGCCAGCACGAGGACGAACCGCACGTAGTCGCCGGTGTCGGCGCCCTGCGGGTGCTGGTGGAGGAAGGTCCGCAGCCGCGGTGTCAGGGCGGGCAGGGTGCGGTCTGTCGGGAAGACGACGGCGAGGCCGGCGAGGGCGAGGCGAACCGCAGGGCATTCGGCCGACCAGCGGGTCAGCAGATCTGGAGCGTGAGCCTGGACCGCGCTGCGGGCTCGGGCTTCGCTGTCGGGATCGGCATGTTGCGGGGTGGCCGGCCAGGTTTCGGCGAGGTGGCGCTCAGCGACGGTGGCGGCGCTGAACAGCAGGTCGACGGCTTGGAACCGTTGCCTGGCGGGAGTCCGCTCGTCGACGGCGAGGGCCGCGACGAGGGCGAGGCCGTCGGCGGTGGCGGGCCGGCAGGTGTCCTGGTGGAGGATCTCGTTGTAGAAGTCGGCAAGGAAGCTCCGGTCGTCCCGGTAGGGGTCGATCTCGGGGCCGAACAGCATCACCGCTTGAGGCGGCCTGCGGCCCGGCATGCGGTCGGCGATGACGTGGCGGAAGAGCTGCCGAATCGTCACACCGGACCAGGCGGCCATGCGCCGGGTCAGCCGGTGATCGACGTTTCGCGGTGCGGCCAGGATTTCCGTGCTTCGCCGTTTCCCCGGTCCTGGCCATGCCACACGGAGTTCGTTGCAGGCGTCGGTCTTCGTCACTTCGCTCATGGGAGCCTGGGGAGACGTAGGGTTCCTCGCTGCCCAGGCGGCCACCCGAAATCGTCCGCTGTCCAGCCATCTCGGTATTGAACTCCAGGCCCAGAAGGATGACCAGGGTCGTGATTCACGACCGCGTGGGGAACGGGGTGAGACCGAGTCGTGGGCGGGTTGAGCCGTTTGCACAGCTCTGTGTCCTCGGCCTGGGAAGGAGCCGAGCCGTCGGCCTGTTCACCTGCGCCCGCGCCCACAGGGGCGGATGGGGTGTTCTCAGGTGTGGTGAGCAGTTGCCGCTTCACGCCGTCTTGCCCGCTGTAACGGCCACGCTCTACCTTACTTAAAAGTAAGTTTACTACTGAGTAAGGAGTTTGGCCTTGACCACGATCCCCTATCAGACCGTGCTGGTCGGCACGGACGGCTCGGAGTCGTCGTTCGCGGCGGTCACCAGTGCGGCACGCCTCGCTGTCGCCTGTAAGGCCAGGCTCGTGATCGCCTGCGCGTACTCTCCGATGCGCGGGACCGACCTGGACGTGGCAAAGGACCGGTTGGGAGCCGAGGCGTACCAGGTGGTGGGTTCGGCGCCGGCCGAGGCCACCCTCCGCGTCGCCAGGGACAAGGCCCGAAACGAGGGTGCGGAGGATGTTCGAACGGTCGCGGTGGAGGACAAACCTGTCGCGGCTCTGGAGCGGATCGCGCAGGAGTACGCGGCGGATCTGATCGTCGTCGGGAACCGGGGGTTACGTTCGCTCGCCGGGCGAATCCTCGGCTCGGTGCCGGCCGACATCGCGCGGAAGGCCGGGCTCGACGTGCTGATCGTGCACACCACATGAGCGTGGCGGAGTCAGGAGGAAAGGCTGCGACCGACCTGACGAGGGCCGGTGAGCTGCACCGGGCCATCGAGGAGGTGCTGCTCGGCGGCGGCCGTCTTTGGACCAGGCGGGACATCGCCGAGCGGTCCGGGGTGGGACCGGAGCGCTCGGCGCAGATCTGGCGAGCGCTCGGGTCTCCTGTGGTCGACGACCACGCGAGGGTGTTCACCGACGCCGATGTCGAGGCGCCGCGGTCGGGTGAGCGGCTCGTCGAGGCCGGGCTCATCACCGAGGACGGCGAGAACGACGCGGACGCGTCCGGATCCGCGGCGAAAAGAAATACCTGCTGGAGCCGTCAGATCCCTGCCCGCCCCGGCCCGACCACTCGACTCCGTGAACTTTCCCGGTCGCAGCGCAAGCCCCGGGCCGGAACGTGACGGAGCCCGGGAGCATGTCCAGCTCCCGGGCTCCAGCTTGCCACCCATTTGCGCACACCGGCAGCGTTTAAGAACCGCGGGTCATATTGAGATCGACGTGTTCTGCCTTTGAACTACAGCGCCACGAGAGAGGCGCCGAGGGGACTTGAACCCCCATCCGTCGATGTTCGCCCACGCTCGGTCGATCCGGTGTTCGGCGGCGAATACTGAGACTGGAGCGAGAATCTGAGTTTCACGGGGCCGCCTCTGCCAGGCTTGGGCCACCCCCGCACGTGGTGCGGGGAGAGGGATTCGAACCCCCAACTGACACCCCTTGATCAGCTTCAACATCAGTTTCAGCTTGCGCTCATCGCGCACCCTCCGCTCGCGACGGAGGGCGTGTGTGGGGGCTACCGGAAGAGGTAGCCGAAGACCGCGTCGCCGACCCGCTGGTCGGTGACCTCGGTGTTGTTCGCCTCCTCGCGGGCGAACTTGACGGCCTGCTGGAGCTTCTCGACGCGGTCGAGGAGCTCGTTGACCCGCCGGGCGGGTAGCGCGCCGGAGAACTTCACGGTGGTCCAGTAACCGACCGGGACGTCCTCGTAGTACACCTCGACCTGCGCCGGGTGCTTCTCCGTGGCCTCGGCCTTCACGTGGTTGCGCGGAACCTTCTTCGTGCGGATGGTCCGCACCGGATCCGTCTTCCATGCATCCGTCGAGGGGTCCAGGTTCCACGACTCGGAGGCGTCGAGCACCGGCAGTTTGCGCACGAAGGTGTGCAGATCGGTGAGCTGCTTCTCCAGGAACAACAGGTACGGGACGGGAACCTGGGACAGCAGCACCGTACCGTCGACCATCACGTCCGCGACCGCGGACCGGTTCGCCCAGTCCTTCGTCGCGGTCACGTCGAAGAGCCGCGTCAGCGTCCCGGCGGTCGCCCGCAGAACGTCCTCGGCCTTGATCTGCACCCGCGTGGACTCGGGCGGCAGCTGCTCGCCCTCCTCGTCCTTGGGCTGGTAAGTCCGGGAGATGCCGGCCAGCAGGGCGGGCTTCTGCACGTCCTGGTGAGCCTGGGTGAGCTCCTGGAGGGCCTTGGACTTGACGCCCTTTTCGACTGCGATGATCTGATTCAGCTTCGGCACACGGCGAACCTAACAACTCCGCGCCGCACGTACATCCGATTAAACGTCTGCCCATCCCTTCCGGCCGAGAGGGCGGGGCGGCGGGTGTGAGCCCGGACCGGGACGGGTCACCAACCGTAAGGCGGCCGCTTGACCGGCGGCCCGTGCGGTGTATCGCAAGGCAAAGGAGCACGGCTCCTGTCAGACGTACCTCAGTGGTCCGACAACGTGTCGAGGCGCCGTGCCGGCCGTCGCCACACAGTGCCCCTTCCCGGTCACAGTACCTAGCGGGCGGCGTTCGACAAGGGGTCGTGGTCCGGGCAGGGCGGGCGCAGGGACGGGGACGGAACCCGGTAGTGGATTCGGTCGCGCAGCCGGCCCGTCCACGGCTCCTCCGGGGAGGCGCGCCTGACGAGCGGATGGCGGCTGCTCCCTCGCACGAGAGGGGTGCGGTACTCGTGCAGCAACGGGTCCTCGGCACCGAGGAGGTCCCTCACCTGCACGCCACCAAGACCTCGGACGGCGGCACCCTCGGCAAGACCTCCTGCGCACCCGCCTCCTTCACGGGTGCCGCCGGGGCGACGACCACGAGGAGGCGGTCCCGGCCTGCGTCTGGGAAAAGGCCGAAAACGACGACGGCGAAGTGACCACCGATCGCCACCCCCTCGTGTGCGTACCGGAGGTGTGGGACATTCGCTCCGTGCTCCGGCCCCACATCTCCGGCATCGGACACCTCCGCCGGCGGGAGTCGGACCGAGCCGCCTTGTCCGGGTGTCCCACCCCGACGGTTCATGGAGCTGCGTTCGGGGCACCATCGCCCCGGACAGCGGGACCGCCTTCACCCGCGGCGGCTGGACGGCCGTCCCGCAGCCCGCCCTCGATCTCGTGAACGGGTCCCCGGGCCAGGTCCTTCCCGGCCCGGGGACCCGTACTTTTGTCCGCTGTCGCCGAGACCGCTCTCCACAGCACGGACGCGTTCTCGCGAAAGAACGCCCGCGCGCCGTGCATCTCCAGCACGGCCTGTGCCGGCTTTCAGACGCCACCCCCGGCTCGGCCGCGTCCCCTGTCGGCCCGTGGAGACCTTCAGGCAGCTTCGTCGGCGTCGGTCCCGCCGGGCTGTTCGCCCCGACGATCGCCGGTGTCCCTCCTTCATGACGGCGGGCGTCGAACCGTCGGACGCGAGGAGCCGACGATCGGCCCCGCCGGCCGGGCGGGGCAGATCGGTTCGGTGGCCGGGTCACGCCTCCGGTCAGGGCAGGGTCCACTTCTGGTTGGCTCCGGTGTGGCAGGTCCACAGGTGGACGGCCGTCCCGTCGTTCCAGACCCCTCCGGAGGCGTCCAGGCACTTGGCCGACTGCGGGTTGCGGACCGTGCCGTCGGCCTGGGGCGTCCACTTCTGCGCACCCGTGCCGTTGCACGTCCACAGCTGGATCTTCGTGCCGTCCGCGCTACCGCCACCCGAGACGTCCAGGCACTTGCCCAGCGCCTTCACCGTGCCGTCGCCCCCGACCGTCCACTTCTGCGCACCCGTGCCGTTGCACGTCCACAGCTGGATCTTCGTGCCGTCCGCGGTCTGGGAATTGTCGACGTCCAGGCACTTGCCGTTGACCCCCTTGATCTCACCCGTGCGGGGGGCGGGCTGTCCTCCGCTCTGCTTGATCCGGATGTTGCGGAAGGACACGTCGTCGCCGGTCCCGTGGTTCTGGAGGCCGACGTGTCCCTGGCGCAGGCTCCGGGCCGGGTCGGTGTTGGTGAAGTCGTTGATCTTGGAGCCGTTCAGGAAGATCTCCAGGCGTTCGCCGGTGACCCGGAGTTCGTACGTGTTCCACTCGCCGGGCGGGTTCAGCGCGGCGTCGCGCGCGGCGATGTCGGCGGACTTGAAGCCGTAGACGGCTCCGGTGGTGCGGTCGGCCGCGTCGGTGGCGTCGATCTGGATCTCGTAGCCGTTGTTGACCGCGGACCACGGGTCGTCGGAGGCCGGGAACCCGATGAAGACGCCGGAGTTGTCGTCGCCCGCGGCCTTCCAGTCGAGCTTGAGGGAGTAGTCGCCGGTGAACTCCTTGGCGGAGTACCACAACATGCCGAGGCCGCCCTGGGAGGTGAGCGTGCCGTCCGCGAGGGCGAACCCGCCCGGACCGGCCTGTCGCCAGCCGGTGGTGGACGAGCCGTCGAAGAGGGACGTGTAGCCGGTCTCCGGGCGGCAGTCGGCCTCGGTCATGCCGGCGGCCCATCGGATTCCGCCCAGGAGGTGCCGGCGGAAGGCGGGTTCGGCGTACGACTCGTCGGTGTGGCCGCCTCCGGTGTAGAAGGCTCGGCCGCCCTCGTATCCCTTGCACCAGGCGATCGGGTGGTCGCCGGACATGTTCCCGCCGGAGTAGCTGGTCTCGTCGAGCGAGGCCAGGACGTGGGCGGTGGAGCGCGGGTTGGTGCGGTAGTTGTACCACTCGTCGGTGCGCTGCCAGGTGGTACCCAGGTGGGCGGTGGCGTCGTGCGCGCGGTCCTCCACCTTGACGGTGGCGGACTGGACGGCCGGGTGCGAGTGGAAGAGGGCTCCGGCCAGGCCCTCGTAGAAGGGCCAGTCGTACTCGGTGTCGGCGGCGGCGTGGATGCCGACGTATCCGCCGCCGCCGCGTACGTACTGCTCGAACGCGGTCTGCTGTGCGGTGTTCAGCACGTCGCCGGTGGTCGACAGGAAGACGATCGCCTTGTACTGGCCGAGGTTGCCGGCAGTGAAGGCCTGGGCGTCCTCGGTGGCGTCGACGGTGAAGTTGTTCGTCGTGCCCAGGGCACGCAGGGCCGCGATGCCCGGTGTGATCGAGGAGTGCCGGAAACCTGCCGTCTTGGAGAAGACGAGGACCTTGTAGGCCGGGTCCGCCGCGGCGCGTGCCTCGGCGGTCGTGCCGGTCGTGGCGGTCGTGGCGGTCGTGGCGGTCGTGGCGGCGGAGTGTCCCGGGGGTGCGGCCTGGGCCGCCGCCTGGGGGGTCAGGCAGAGCGCGGCACCGGCCAGCAGGCCGAGAACCGCTTTCAGAGGGGTGCGCATGGAACGGTTGCCTCCTTGTCTGGGGACTGTGGGGCTGTGAGGTGCCGGGGCTACGGCAGGGTCCACTTCTGGTTGGCTCCGGTGTGGCAGGTCCACAGGTGGACGGCCGTCCCGTCGTTCCAGACCCCTCCGGAGGCGTCCAGGCACTTGCCGGACTGCGGGTTGCGCACGGTGCCGTCGGCCTGGGCCGTCCAGCTCTGGGCGGCGGTGCCGTTGCAGGTCCACAGCTGGACCTTCGTGCCGTCCGCCGAACCGCCGCCCGAGACGTCCAGGCACTTGCCGAGCGCCTTCACCGTGCCGTCGCCGGGGACCGTCCAGTTCTGGGCGGCGCTGTTGTTGCAGGTCCAGAGCTGGATCTTCGTGCCGTCCGCGGTGCCGGCGTTGTCGACGTCGAGGCACTTGGCGTTCACGCCTCTCACCGGGCCCGAGCGGGGGCCGCCGCCGGAGGTCGTGATGGAGAACTCGTCCACGTCGAAGAGCGAACCGGTGCCGCCCTTGAAGACGAGGTACAGGGTGGTGGAGCCGGACGGGCGGTCGGTGAGCGCGGTGGTCACGTCCTGGAAGGTCTCCCAGCCGCCGGTGACCGGTACGGCGACCGTGCCGAGCAGGGTGCCGGTCGACGAGCCGGCGCGTACCTCGATCGTGCCGCCCGCCCCCGCCGAGGAGACCCGGGCGGTGAACCGGTCCGCGTTCGCCAGGGCGTACGGCCGGAAGGCGATCCAGTCGCCGTTCTCGACGTATCCGACGGTCTTGCCGCCGTGCGCGGGGGTGTGGGTGACGACCTGGACGCCCGAGGCCTCGCTGTAGTGCTCGGCCTGGCGGTGGCTGGGCTGGGTGACGTGCTGGTCGTGCGCGGTCAGGGCGGGCTGGCCGTTCGCGCCCTTGTCGGTGTACTCGGCGTCGATGACGCCGAAGATGTTGGCGTTGGGGTCGTGCTCCCCGTCGGCGAGGGTCCGCAGGGTGCCGGTGCAGCCGGTGGCCGAGGTCTGCGGGTGTCCGTGGCTGTCGTGCCCGACGATGAAGGTGACCTTCACCTTGGAGCAGTCGATCGTGCCGTCCTCGGGGTCGGTCACGGTCACCTTGAACGGGATCGCCGCGCCGAAGTCGTAGACGCTCCCGTCGGCGGGCAGGTCGAGGCGGACCGTGGGGGCCGTGTTCCCGACCGTGATCAGGACCGAGGCGGTCGCCGACCTGCCGGTGGTGTCGGTGGCCTTGAGGGTGGCCGTGTACTGGCCGTTGGTGGAGTAGGTGTGGGAGGGGTTGGCGGCGGTGGAGGTGGCGCCGTCGCCGAAGGTCCAGGCGTAGGAGAGGACGTCGCCGTCGGGGTCGGAGGTGCCGGCCGACGAGAAGGAGACGGCCAGCGGTGCCTTGCCGGAGGTAACGTTCGCCCGGGCCTGGGCGACCGGGGCGCGGCCGCCCGTGACGTGCTCGATCCGGTAGAGGGCGGAGTTCGCGTCGCCGTTGAAGTACCCGGTGCCGTAGTCGAGGACGTACAGGGCGCCGTCCGGCCCGAAGGCCGTGTCCATCACCTGGGTGCCGCTCCACGGGAAGGGGTTGATCGACTGCACGGTGCCGTCGCCGGCGGCCTCGATCCGTTTGATCCAGCGGCGGCCGAACTCGCCGGCGAAGAAGTCCCCGTCGTACTCCTGGGGGAACTTCACGTCGGAGGTCGAGGCGGCGTCGTAGCGGTAGACGGGACCGGCCATGGGCGACTCCGAGCCGCCGCCGAACTCGGGGACGGAGGAGCCGTTGTACGGGATCCAGGCGGGCTGGGCGGGCGGCAGGTCGGTGAGGCCGGTGTTGCGCGGGGAGGTGTTCTTCGGGGCGGCGCAGTTGAACACCGCTCCCGAGGTGCCGGTGGCGAAGTCGTAGTCCGTGTAGGCGTTGTTCTTGCCCGTGCAGTACGGCCAGCCGAAGTTGCCCGCCTTGGTGATCCGGTTGAACTCGACCTGGCCCTCCGGTCCCCGGGCGGGTGAGGCGGTGCCCGAGTCGGGTCCGTAGTCGCCGAGGTAGACGGTGCCGGTGGCCTTGTCGACGCTCATCCGGAAGGGGTTGCGGAAGCCCATGGCGTAGATCTCGGGGCGGGTCTTCGCGGTGCCGGGCGCGAAGAGGTTGCCGCCGGGGATCGCGTAGGAGCCGTCGGCGTTCACCTTGATGCGCAGGACCTTGCCGCGCAGGTCGTTGGTGTTGCCGGCCGAGCGCTGGGCGTCGTAGGCGGGGTTGCGGCCGGCCCGTTCGTCGATCGGGGTGAAGCCGTCCGAGGCGAAGGGGTTGCTGTCGTCGCCGGTCGACAGGTAGAGGTTGCCGGCCGCGTCGAAGTCGATGTCGCCGCCGACGTGGCAGCACAGCCCGCGGGAGGCGGGCACGTCCAGGATCTTCTTCTCGCTGCCGAGGTCCAGGGTGCCGTCGGTCCTCAGGACGAACCGGGACAGCCGGTTGACCCCGTCGTAGGGGGCGAAGTCGGCGGCCGTGCCGTCCGCGGGGGCGTCCCCGCCCGGAGTGGTGAGCTTGGGCGCGTAGTAGAGGTAGACCTGCCGGTTGGAGGAGAAGCCCGGGTCCGCCGCGACGCCCTGCAGGCCCTCCTCGTCGTGGCTGTACACGTCGAGCTTGCCCGCCACGGTGGTGGTGCCCGCGGCATTGGTCAGCCGGAGCGTGCCGTCGCGCGAGGTGTGCAGGACCGAACGGTCCGGGAGCACGGCCAGGGTCATGGGCTCGCCCGTCTCGGCCACGCCCTTGGCCAGCGTGACCTGCTGGAACTCGGGGGCGGCCGCGGCCGGGGCCGCGGACGGGACTTCGCTCCCGGCACCGTGGTCCCGGTGCGCGGGCGCGGAGTTGGCCGGGGACACCGGCAAGAGACAGCCGAGGGTGCATGCCACGGCGGTCAGCAGGAAGCGGGCGCGTCCGCGCCCGGGCGTTCTCATGCGCACAGAGGTCTCCCGACAGAGGTGGGGTGGTGGCAGCCTCGGTGTGCTGCCGAGGGACTACGGGCGTGCGCCGTCACGCCGTAGGGACCGGCCCGCAGCTCATGACCGGTTCGTTTCAAGGAAGTTAGCGGGCTTTGTCGAAGTCCGTAACCCGGTGCGCGCCAGTTTCCGCGACTTTCTCCATGCGCGGGACAAAGTGCTCGTCACCGGGGCGCGGGGGGCGGGAAAGGAGTGGTGATCGCCGCGGCGCGGTGACTTTGCGTGCGTACAGGACAAAGTATGGACGGTGCCGGGAGAAGTCCCTACTGTGTCCGACGCGACGGTGCGGACCCGCTCCCTCCCGCCCGCAGCGCCTCCGTACCCGGGACGACGACGCGTCCCGGCAGCGGTGGATCCCCCACTTGCCCGATCGAGCCCTTCACGACCTGAAGGGCCGTCAGGAGGTCACGTGCGTCCACGGCTGTACTCCCACCGATCGGCCGGCCGCTTGGCCGGAGCGCTCATCACCTCGTTACTGGCCACCGCCCTGTCGGTCTCCCCGGCCTCCCCGGCCGCTCCCCCCTCCCCCACCGCGCCGGCCGCCCCGGTCTCCCGGGGCCCCGCGCACGACCCCTCCGACACGAACAGGCCCGTCCGCGTGAAGGGCCGTGCCGTCGCGTCCGGTTCGACCCTCGCGGGACGCTCCGCCGCCGCGCTCCCCCCGCAGACACCCGGGGTCACGCTCCGCGTCTTCGACGTACAGGTCCCGCTGAACAACCTTTGCGTGCTGAAGCCGGGGCAGACACCCAACATCGACAAGCTGATGCCGGTGGTGAACTGGTCCACGGCCGCCGACTTCGGCCTGGAGACCCACTTCGTCACCCACGTCGTCGGCAACCTCCAGGTCCCGCAGGCGGGCAGCTACACCCTCCGCCTCGCCAGCGACGACGGCTCCCGCCTCCTGATCGACGACCAGGTGGTGATCGACCACGACGGACTGCACGGTCCGGACCCCAAGGACACGACCGTGAACCTGACGGCGGGCGCCCACTCGCTGCGCATCGAGCACTTCGAGCGCGACGGCGGCCAGCAGATCACGCTGTCCTGGAAGCCGCCGGGCGCCACCGGCTTCACCGTCGTACCGAATTCCGCCCTGAGCACGGACGCCGATGTCGTCCGCGTGACCGCGCCGGGCCGCAAGGAGTGCGAGGGCATCGCGGACACGCCCGGCGACGGCCTGCCGCTCACCGGCGTCCACCCGAACTACACCCTCACCGACCTGCGCCCCAAGGGCTTCGAGCCGCAGGTCTCCGCGATGGACTGGCTCCCGGACGGCCGCCTGGCCGTGACCACCTGGGGCGGCAGCAACAACACCACGGGCGAGGTCTACCTGCTCGGCAACGTCACGGGGAACACCGGCCCCGACAAGGTGACGGTGAAGAAGGTGGCATCGGGCCTCAAGGAGCCCATGGGCGTCAAGTACGTCGACGGCAAGCTCTACGTCTCCCAGAAGCACGAGCTGACCGAGCTGAACGACACCAACGGAGACGAGGTCACCGACCAGTACCGGCGGGTCGCGACCTGGCCCTTCGGCGGCAACTTCCACGAGTTCGCCTTCGGCCTCCTCTACAAGGACGGCTTCTTCTACCTGAACCTCTCGGTCTCCATCAACTACGGCGGGGCGACCACGAACCCGCAGCCGGCGCCGAACCGCGGGACCACCGTCAAGGTGAACCGGCAGACCGGCGAGGTCTCGTACGTGGCCGGCGGCCTGCGCACCCCGAACGGCATCGGCTGGGGCCCCGAGGGCGGCATCTTCGTCACCGACAACCAGGGCGGCTGGCTGCCCTCGTCGAAACTGGTGCACATCAAGCAGGACCGGTTCTTCAACCACTACACGAACCCGGCCGGCCCCTTCGACTCCCGGCCGGTGACCAAACCGGTGCTCTGGCTGCCGCAGAACGAGATAGGCAACTCCCCCAGCACACCGCTCCAGTTGACCGACGGCCCGTTCGCCGGGCAGATGCTGTTCGGCGACGTGACGTACGGCGGCGTGCAGCGCGGCTTCCTGGAGAAGGTCGGCGGCGAGTACCAGGGCGCGGTCTTCCGGCTCACCCAGGGCCTGGAGGCGGGCGTGACCCGGATCAGCGTCGGCCCGGACGGCGCGCTGTACGCCGGCGGGCTCGGCGCGGGCGGCAACTGGGGCCAGGAGGGCAAGCTCGCCTTCGGCCTGCAGAAGCTGGCACCGAACGGCGCCAACGCCTTCGACATCCGCGCCATGCGCGCCGTGCCGGGCGGCTTCGCCCTGGAGTACACCCAGCCGCTGTCGACGCAGACCGCAACCGACCTGGCCGGGCGCTACAAGATCAAGCAGTGGCGTTACGCGCCGACCGCCGACTACGGCGGCCCGAAGATCGGGGAGGAGACGCTCACCGCGCAGTCGGCCGCCCTCTCCGCCGACAGGAAGACGGTCACCCTGGCCATTCCCGGCCTCAAGGCCGACCGGGTGGTGCACGTCCGCTCGCCGCGCCCCTTCAGCTCCTCCACCGGGGAGTCCCTGTGGAGCACCGAGGCCTGGTACACCCTGAACCGGCTGGCCGGCGGGGTGCCCACGGGAGAGGTGCGGGGGCTCGGCAACAAGTGCCTGGACGTCGACAACTCCCAGACCGCGGACGGCACGAAGATCCAGGTGTGGGGCTGCAACGGCACCGGCGCCCAGCAGTGGACGGTGGCCGGGGACGGCGCCCTGAAGGTGCTCGGCAAGTGCCTGGACGTCTCCAACGGCGGCTCGGCGGACGGGACGAAGGTCCAGCTCTGGACCTGCAACGGATCGGGCGCCCAGACCTGGCAGGCCCAGGCCGACGGCAGTCTGCGCAACCCGCAGTCCGCCAAGTGCCTGGACGTCGCGGGCGGCACCTCGGCCGACGGCACGAAGGTCCAGCTCTGGACCTGCAACGGGACGAGCGCCCAGAAATGGGCCCTTCCCTGACGTGAGGTGAGGTGACGTGAGGTGGCCTGACCTCACGTGACAACGGGGTGGTGCGGGCCGTACGCCACGGCGTACGGCCCGCACGCGTTCTCCCTTTGTCCTGAGTGTGGAAGAAGTCGAAGTGGAACTGTGCGCAAGTTCTTCCCCTCCGGGTGAAGCGCTGCTACGTTCCCCTCGAAAGCGAAGCACGGAAGAAGCACGGAAGAGGAGAGGAGGGGACATGCGACGCATGACGGCCCGGCCCGCGAACGCGCATCAGGCCCGCCTGCTGCGGCTGTTGCGCGACGGGGGCCCCAACTCGCGTGCTCAGCTCGGCGATCAGGTCGACCTCTCCCGCTCCAAGCTCGCGGTCGAGGTGGACCGGCTCCTGGAGACGGGCCTCGTCGTCGCGGACGGCCTCGCCGCCTCCCGGGGCGGACGCCGCTCGCACAACATCCGGCTCGCGCCCGGTCTGCGCTTCCTCGGCGTCGACATCGGCGCGACCTCGATCGACGTCGCGGTGACCAACGCCGAACTGGAGGTCCTGGGGCACCTCAACCACTCCATGGACGTGCGCGAGGGCCCCGTCGCGGTCTTCGAGCAGGTCCTGTCGATGGTCGGGAAGCTCAAGGCGTCGGGGCTCACGGACGGACTCGACGGCGCGGGCATCGGCGTACCGGGCCCCGTCCGTTTTCCCGAGGGCGTCCCGGTGGCTCCGCCGATCATGCCCGGATGGGACGGGTTCCCCGTCCGGGAGGCGCTCAGCCAGGACCTGGGGTGCCCCGTGATGGTCGACAACGACGCCAACCTGATGGCCATGGGCGAGCAGCACGCGGGTGTCGCCCGTTCCGTCAACGACTTCCTGTACGTCAAGATCGGCACCGGCATCGGCTGCGGCATCGTCGTCGGCGGAGAGGTCCACCGCGGAACGACGGGAAGCGCCGGCGACATCGGGCACATCCAGGTCGATCCGGAGGGCCGGGCCTGCGGCTGCGGCAACCGGGGGTGCCTGGAGGCCCACTTCGGCGGCGCGGCGCTCGCCCGTGACGCCGAGGACGCGGCGCGCGAGGGACGCTCGGTCGCCCTCGCGGCCCGTCTGGAGGCCGCCGGCGCGCTGACCGCGGCGGACGTCTCCGCGGCCGCCGCGGCGGGGGACGCCACGGCCCTGGACCTGATCCGGGCGGGCGGTGACCGGGTCGGCCAGGTCGTCGCCGGCCTGGTGAGCTTCTTCAACCCGGGAATGGTCGTGATCGGAGGCGGGGTGACGGGACTCGGGCACACGCTCCTCGCGAGCGTGCGGACCCAGGTCTACCGGCGCTCCCTCCCCCTCGCGACCAGGAACCTGCCCATCGTCCTGGGCGAGCTGGGCTCGACCGCCGGTGTGACCGGCGCGGCCCGGCTCATCAGCGACCACCTGTTCTCGCCGGCCTGATCCCGGTCGGCGGGCACCGCGAGGTGCCGAGCACACCGGCACCACGAGGTGCCCAGTACGTGAACACCGCGACGTGTCCAGTACGTGAGCACCGCGAGGTGCCGGGCACCGGGCACACCCGTACGACCTGCCGCACGCGCCTCCCGCACCGCTCGCACCACCCGTAGGCCCCGCACCGTTCATACCGTTCGCACCCCCCGTACGGCCCACCTCTCCGCGGCCGCGCCGTCCGCGCGGAGCCGCGGCACCGCACCGCCGTCGGAACACCCGGCCACGCCCCCCCGTTCTCGCGCCGCCCCGTCAGCTCACGGCCCGCAACAGCCGAGGAATCGTCATGGCACCAGAACCACCCCTGCTCACCATGTCCGGCATCACGAAGTCGTTTCCCGGAGTGCGCGCCCTCGACGGCGTCGACCTGGAGGTCCGGGCCGGAGAGGTCCACTGCGTCCTCGGCCAGAACGGCGCCGGGAAGTCCACCCTGATCAAGGTCCTCGCCGGCGCCCACCAGCCGGACGGGGGCACGATCACCTGGTGCGGGCGGGACGTGACGCCGGGCTCCCCGATCGCGGCCATGCGCCTCGGCATCGCCACCATCTACCAGGAACTCGACCTGGTCGAGGGGCTGTCCGTCGCCGAGAACGTCTTCCTCGGCCACGAGCCCACCTCCGCGGGCTTCGTCGTCCGCACACGGGACGCCCGCACCGCCGCCGCACGGCTGCTGGGACGGCTCGGCCACGGCGAGATCGACCCCGCCCGCCGGGCCGGTGAACTGTCCGCCGCCCAGCGGCAGATCGTCTCCATGGCCCGCGCGCTCTCCCACGACGTCCGCCTCATCGTCATGGACGAACCGTCCGCCGCCCTCGACCCGGAGGAGGTCGACAACCTGTTCCGGACCGTCGGCGACCTGACCGCCGAGGGGGTCGCCGTCGTCTACATCTCCCACCGCCTGGAGGAGATCCGCCGGATCGGCGACCGGGTCACCGTCCTCAAGGACGGCCGGACCGTCGCGGGCGGACTGCCCGCGAAGACCACCTCGACCGACGAGGTCGTCACGCTGATGACCGGCCGCAGCGTCGAATACGTCTTCCCGGAGCGTCCCCGGCGGACGGCCGCCACCGCGGCCGAGCCCGTCCTGCGCGTCGAAGGGCTCTGCCGCAAGGGGGAGTTCACCCCCCTCGACCTGGAGCTGCGTCCCGGTGAGATCGTCGGCCTCGCCGGGCTCGTCGGATCGGGGCGCTCCGAGATCCTGGAGACGGTCTACGGCGCGCGCAGGCCGACCGGCGGGCGCGTCCTCGTCGACGGGGTCCCCCTGCGGCCGGGCAGCGTCCGCGCGGCCGTCCGCGCCGGCATCGGCCTCGCCCCCGAGGAACGCAAGGCGCAGGCCCTGCTGCCGATGGAGTCCGTCACCCACAACGTCACCCTCTCCACCCTCTCCCGCTTCTCCCGCGGCGGCCGGCTCGACCGGCGGCGGGAGCGGGAGGCCGCCCGGCGGGTCACCCGCGAGCTGTCCCTGCGGCCCGACGACCCCGACGCCCGGATCCGGACCCTGTCCGGCGGCAACCAGCAGAAGGCGGTGCTCGCCCGCTGGCTCCTGCGCGGCTGCAAGGTCCTGCTCCTCGACGAACCGACCCGGGGCGTCGACGTCGGCGCCCGCGCCGAGCTGTACGCCGTCGTCCGGCGGCTCGCCGACGAGGGCCTCGCCGTCCTCCTCGTGTCCAGCGAGGTGCCCGAGGTGCTGGGACTCGCCGACCGCGTCCTCGTACTGCGCGAAGGAGACGTCGTGCACACCGCCGACGCCCGGGAGCTCGACGAGCACCGCGTACTCGACCTCGTGATGGAAGGAAGCCCGACGGCATGACGCAGTCGACCACTCCGGCGGGACACGACGCGCCGGTCACACCCCTCTCTCCCCCGCCGGGCGGGAAGACCGCGGCACGCCGGCCCCTGGGCCTGCGCCCGGACGTGCGCAACCTGTCCCTGCTCGGCGTCCTGGCCGCCCTGGTGATCGTCGGCGGCCTCACCCGGCCCGCCGAGTTCCTGGCCGCGAGCAACCTGCAACTCGTCCTGACCCAGGCTTCCGTCATCGGCGTCGTCACCGTCGGCATGACCTTCGTCATCACGAGCGGCGGCATCGATCTGTCGGTCGGGGCCATCGTGGCCCTGGCGTCCGTCTGGGCCACGACGGTGGCGACCCAGGAATACGGGTTCGCCGGCATCCTCTTCACGGCGGTGGTCGTCGGCCTCGGCTGCGGCCTGGTGAACGGCATCCTCATCGCGTACGGCGGGATGGTCCCCTTCATCGCCACCCTCGCGATGTTCGCCTCCGCCCGCGGCCTCGCCCTCCAGATCACCGAGGGCAGGACCCAGATCGTGACCGTCGAGTCCGTGCTCGACCTCGGCGTGAAGGACGCCTACGTCCTCGGGATCCCACCCCTCGTCCTGGTCTTCGCGGCCGTCACCCTCGTGGGCTGGTTCCTGTTCGGCCGCACCACCTTCGGCCGCCGGACGGTGGCCGTGGGCGGCAACGCGGAGGCCGCCCGGCTCGCCGGCATCGACGTGCGCCGCCAGCGCCTCTACCTCTACCTGCTCTCCGGCCTGTGCTGCGGCATCGCGGCCTTCCTGCTGATCGTCCTCGCCGGCTCGGGCCAGAATACCAACGGCAATCTGTACGAGCTCGACGCCATCGCCGCCGCCATCATCGGCGGCACCCTCCTCAGCGGCGGCCGGGGCACCATCGCCGGCTCCGTCCTCGGCGTCCTCGTCTTCACCACGATCACCAACATCTTCGCCCTCAACAACCTGGAGAGCGCGGTCCAGCAGATCGCCAAGGGCGCGATCATCGTGGCCGCCGTCCTCGTCCAGCACCGCGCCGTCCGCGACGCCTGACACCCCGGCACCCCCGCCCCGCCCCGCTCGAAGGGATCCACCGCCATGCCCGCAACCAGCCGCAGACACCTCCTCCTCGGCGGCGCCGCCGTCTCCGCCGGAGCCCTGCTCACCGCCTGCACCAGCAACGAGCCCAAGGGACAGGCGCCCGCCGGGAGCGCCGCGCCCGCCGCCGACGGCAAGCCCGGCGCTCCCGTCACCATCGGCTTCGCCGGCCCGCAGGCCGACCACGGCTGGCTCAACGCCATCAACGAGAACGCCAAGCGGCGCGCCGCGACGTACTCCGACGTCACCCTGGAGATCACCGAGGGCTCCAACGACACCGCCGCCCAGATCGGCCAGGTCCAGACGCTCGTCAACAAGAAGGTCGACGTCCTCGTCATCCTCCCCGCCGACGGCAAGGCCCTCACCCAGGTCGGCCTCCAGGCCATGAGGGCCGGCATCCCCGTCGTCAACCTCGACCGGATCTTCGCCTCCCCGCAGGCCTACCGCTGCTGGATCGGCGGCGACAACTACGGCATGGGCCTCAACGCCGGCCGCTTCATCGGCGAACAGCTCAAGGACAAGCCGGACGCCACCGTCGTCGAACTCGCCGGCATGGACAGCCTGGAGCTCACCAAGCAGCGCACCCAGGGCTTCGACGACGCCCTCAAGAACTACCCCAACATCCGCAAGGTCGCCCGCCAGGCCGCCGACTTCACCGTCGAGTCCGGCCAGGCCAAGATGGCCCAACTGCTCCAGGCCCAGCAGAAGTTCGACGCCCTCTGGAACCACGACGACGACCAGGGCGTGGGCGCGCTCCGCGCGATCGCCCAGGCCGGCCGCAAGGACTTCCTCATGGTCGGCGGCGCCGGGGCCAAGTCCGCCATGGACGCCATCAAGGCCGACGACGGCGTCCTCAAGGCCACCGTCCTCTACCCGCCGACCATGGCCGCCTCCGCGATCGACCTCGCCCGCGCCCTCGGCCAGAAGAAGGGGATCGGCGGGATGTCCGAACTGGAGATCCCCGCCTCGATCACCCTCTACTCGGCCGTCGTCACCAAGGAGAACGTCGACGAGTACCTGCCCACCGGCTTCAACTGACCGGCGCGAGCGCCGCCCGGGCGGACCTCCTGCGGTCCGTCGGCCCTTCGCTCCCGTCCGGGCGGGGCCCCGCTTCCGGCGCGCCACGGAACCGACGTCTCCACCGGCCGTGGCCGGTGCCTGCGAGAGGACACCAATGGAACAGAGCGACAGCGAGAGGGTCCCGCCGACGCTCGGCGTCGGCCTGATCGGTTACGCCTTCATGGGCGCCGCCCACTCCCAGGGCTGGCGCACGGCCGGCCGCGCCTTCGACCTGCCACTGAGGCCGGTGCTCGCCGCGGTGGCCGGCCGGAACCCCGCGGCCGTGCGCGCGGCGGCCGAGAGGCACGGCTGGGCGGCGGCCGAGACCGACTGGCGCGCCCTGATCGCCCGCGACGACGTCCAGCTCGTGGACGTCTGCACCCCGGGCGACAGCCACGCGGAGATCGCGATCGCCGCCCTGGAGGCCGGCAAGCACGTGCTGTGCGAGAAGCCGCTCGCCAACTCGGTGGCCGAGGCCGAGGCGATGACGGCCGCCGCCGAGGCCGCCGCCGCCCGGGGCCAGATCGCCATGGTCGGCTTCAACTACCGCCGGGTGCCGGCCCTCGCGTACGCCCGGACGCTCGTCGCGGACGGCCGGCTCGGCGCCCTGCGGCACGTCCGCGTCACGTACCTCCAGGACTGGCTGGTCGACCCCGACTTCCCGCTGACCTGGCGCCTGGAGCGCGAGCACGCCGGGTCGGGGGCGCTCGGGGACCTGGGGGCGCACGCCGTCGACCTCGCCCAGCACCTGGCGGGCGAACCGCTCGTCGGGGTCTCGGCGCTCACCGAGACCTTCGTACGGAAGCGTCCACTGCTCGCGGGAGCCGCCGCGGGCCTCTCCTCGGGGCCGGCCCGCGGCGGCCACGGGCGGGTCACGGTCGACGACGCGGCCCTGTTCACCGGGCGGCTCGCCTCCGGGGCGCTCGCCTCCTTCGAGGCGACCCGGATGGCCGCCGGCCGCAAGAACGCGCTGCGCCTGGAGATCAACGGGGAGCGCGGCTCCCTCGCCTTCGACCTGGAGCGGCTCAACGAACTGTCCTTCCACGACCACACCGAGCCCGCCGTCTCGGCCGGCTTCCGGCGCATCCTCGTCACCGAGCCCGGCCACCCCTACCTGGAGGGCTGGTGGCCGCCCGGCCACGCGCTCGGCTACGAGCACACCTTCGCCCACCAGGCCCGCGACCTGGTGCACGCCGTCGCGACCGGCACCGCCCCCGAGCCCTCCTTCGCCGACGGCCTCCAGGTCCAGCGGGTCCTGGCCGCCGTGGAGGAGAGCGCGGCGCGGAACGCCGTCTACACGCCCGTACCCGTACCCGTGCTCGCTCCGGCACCGGAGGCCGAGCGCGCGCAGGCACAGGTCTGAGGAGGAGACCCCATGCCACGACCCTTCACGCTCTTCACCGGCCAGTGGGCCGACCTGCCCCTGGAGGAGGTCTGCCGGCTCGCCCGCGACTTCGGCTACGACGGCCTCGAACTCGCCTGCTGGGGCGACCACTTCGAGGTGGACCGGGCCCTCGCCGACCCGGCGTACGTCAAGGGCAGGCGGGAGCTGCTCGACGCGTACGGCCTGAAGTGCTGGGCGATCTCCAACCACCTGGTGGGGCAGGCCGTCTGCGACGACCCGATCGACGAGCGCCACCGGGCGATCGTGCCCGCCCGGATCTGGGGCGATGGCGAGGCCGAGGGGGTGCGGCGGCGGGCGGCCCGCGAGCTCGCGGACACCGCGCGGGCGGCGGCGGCGCTCGGCGTCGACACCGTCGTCGGCTTCACCGGCTCCTCCATCTGGCACCTGGTGGCGATGTTCCCGCCGGTCCCCGAGCGCATGGTCGAGCGCGGCTTCGAGGACTTCGCGGAGCGCTGGAACCCGATCCTCGACGTCTTCGACGCCGAGGGCGTGCGCTTCGCCCACGAGGTGCACCCCAGCGAGATCGCCTACGACTACTGGACCACCCGGCGGGCCCTGGAGGCGGTCGGCCGGCGTCCCGCCTTCGGCCTGAACTTCGACCCGAGCCACTTCGTGTGGCAGGACCTCGACCCGGTCGGCTTCCTGTGGGACTTCCGCGACCGGATCTACCACGTGGACTGCAAGGAGGCCCGCAAGCGGCTCGACGGGCGCAACGGACGGCTCGGCTCCCACCTGCCCTGGGGCGATCCCCGGCGCGGCTGGGACTTCGTCTCCGCCGGCCACGGCGACGTGCCCTGGGAGGACGTCTTCCGGATGCTCCGCTCGATCGGCTACGCCGGGCCCGTCTCCGTGGAGTGGGAGGACGCCGGCATGGACCGGCTCATCGGCGCCCCCGAGGCGCTCTCCTTCCTCAAGCGGTACGACTTCGACCCCCCGGCCGCCTCCTTCGACGCCGCCTTCTCCGGGCCGTGAACCGCGAGCGCCGGCCGAAGCCGGAGGACACGCCCCGGTGGAGGGGCCGTCCATGAGCCGGCGGCGGGCGGGGAGGCGTCGTACCCCCCGCCCGCCGTCTTCCCCACCCACACCGACACCCGCACCACCGACACGGCAGGGAGGCAGTCAGTGCACCACGGGAACGCGACGGGGAGAACGGTCCACGACCGGCGGGCACGCACCGGGGTCTGGTTCGTGGGGGCGCGCGGATCGGTGGCGACCACCGCCGTCGCCGGATGCGCGGCCGTCACCGCGGGGCTGTACCCGCCGACCGGGATGGTCACCGAGACGCCGCCGTTCGCGGGGACGGGGCTGCCTCCGCTGGCATCGCTCGTCTTCGGCGGCCACGACACCGCCGACTGTCCCCTGCCCAAACGCGCCGAGGACCTCACCGGGGCCGGGGTGCTGCCCGCCGGTCTCGCCCGGGCCGTCCATTCCGAACTGGCCGCGGCGGACGGGGAGATACGGCCGGGCGGACCGCTCGCCGGGGACACGCGCACCGAGGAGGATCTGATCACCGGCTTCGCCGACGACCTGACCGCCTTCCGTTCGCGTCACGCGCTGGCGCGGGTCGTCGTCGTCAACGTGTCCTCCACCGAGCCGCTGCCGGGACCGGACGCCACGCGTCTGCCGCCCAGCTCCCTGTACGCCGCCGCGGCGCTGCGCGCCGGCTGTCCGTACGTCAACTTCACGCCCTCGACCGGGCTGCGCGCCCCCGCGCTCACGGCCGCCGCCGAGGCGAGCGGCCTGCCCCACGCGGGCCGTGACGGCAAGACGGGCCAGACGCTCCTGCGGTCCGTCCTCGCCCCGATGTTCGTCCAGCGGGCCCTGGCCGTCCGGGCGTGGTCCGGCACCAACCTGCTGGGGGGCGGGGACGGAGCGGCCCTGGCCGATCCGGCGGCGGCCGCGGCCAAGAACGCCGGGAAGGAGCGCGTCCTCACCGAGACGCTCGGCGCCGGTGTCGAGGGCGACGTCCACATCGACGACGTCCCCGCCCTCGGCGAGTGGAAGACCGCCTGGGACCACATCGCCTTCGACGGCTTCCTCGGCTCCCGGGCCGTCCTCCAGACGATCTGGCAGGGGTGCGACTCGGCCCTCGCCGCTCCCCTGGTCCTGGACCTGGCGCGGCTCGTCGCCCGTGCCCACGAAGCGGGCCTCGCCGGGCCCCGCCCCGAACTCGGCTTCTACTTCAAGGACCCGGACGGCGGGCCGGCGGGTCTGTCCGAGCAGTTCGGCGCGCTCCTCTCCTTCGCCGACCGTCTCCGGGAGGCCGGATGATCCGCTCCCTGTTCCTCCGTTCCGTCCCCTCCCGCGCGGGCGGTCCGGCCACGACGGAGGCCACCGGGCACGGGACGGGGACGCGGTCCGTCCCCGCGCACGAATCCGCCGCCGCGCGCGGGGTCGCGTCGGCCCGGGGGAAGCTGAGGGCCTGGAGCGAGCTCCTGCGCGTCTCGGCCCTGCCCGGCGTCCCCGGCGACGCCCTCGCCGGAGCCGCGGCCGCGGGTGCGCGGCCCGGTGGCGGCACCGTCTGGGCCATCGGCTCCTCGCTGTGCCTCTACGAGGCGGGCATGGCGCTCAACGACTGGGCGGACCGGTACGAGGACGCCGCCGAGCGTCCCCACCGCCCCGTCCCCTCCGGCCGCGTGAGCCCCGGGGCGGCCCTGGGCGCGGCCGGTGTGCTGACCGCCGCCGGACTCGCCCTCGCGGCCCGTGCGGGGCGGCCCCCCTTGGCGGTCGCCGCGGTCCTGGCCGCGACGGTCTGGGCGTACGACCTCCGGCTCAAGCACACGGCCGCCGGTCCGGCCGTCATGGCCGCGGCCCGCGGCCTCGACCTCCTCCTCGGTGCCACGGCGACGGTGTCGACCGCCCGGAGGGGGACGCCGGGCGCACCCGCCGGCAGGGCAGGGGGCGGCTTCCGCCGTACGGCGTCCCCGCCGCTCACCGCCCCGCTCCGCACCGCCCTCCCCCTCGCAGCACCACCGCTCGGCGTTCCCGTGCCCACCGCCTTCCCGCTCTCCGCCCTCCCCGCGGCGGCGGTGCTCGCGGCGCACACCTACGCCGTCACCGCGGTGTCCCGGCACGAGGTCCACGGCGGTTCCACGACCGCGCCCCTGGGCGCACTCGCCGCCGCGGCGGTCCTCGGTGCCCTCACCGCCTCGCCCCGTCCGGACCCGTACCGTCCCGGCGCGCGGCGAAAGCCACCGGCCGCGCCCCGCCGCCTCCCCGACCGTTCCGCGGTGGAGCGCGTCACCCCGCTCCTGGCCGCCGTCTACTTCCGCACCACCGCCCGTCCCCTCCTCGACGCGGCCCTGAACCCGTCCCAGCCGCTCACCCGGCACGCCGTCGTCGGCGGACTCCGGGCGATGATCCCCCTGCAGGCGGCCCTCATGTCCCGGTCCGGGGCACCCGTCGGCGGACTCGCCCTCCTGGGCCTCGCCCCCCTGGCCCGCCGTCTCGCGCGAAAGGTCAGCCCCACGTGAACGGATCCCGCACGGCCACCCTCCGCTACGGCTACGGAACCAACGGTCTGACCGACCTCCGGCTCGACGACGCCCTCGCGCTCCTCGCCGGCCTCGGCTACGACGGTGTCGGCCTCACCCTCGACCACATGCACCTCGACCCCCTCGCCCCCGACCTGGCCGCCCGCACGGCGCGCGTGGCCCGCCGGCTCGGTGAGCTCGGCCTGGCCGTCACCGTCGAGACCGGCGCCCGCTACGTCCTCGACCCCCGCCGCAAACACGGGCCCTCCCTCCTCGACCCCGACCCGGACGACCGCGCCCTCCGCCGCCGGCTGCTGATCACCGCGGTGCGCACCGCCGCGGACCTCGGGGCCCACGCCGTGCACTGCTTCAGCGGCACCGCCCCGCCCGGCACCGCCCCGGACACCGCCTGGGAACGCCTCGCGGAAGCCCTCGGTCCGGTCGTCGAGGCCGCCGCGGCCGCGGGCGTCCCCCTCGCGATTGAACCCGAGCCGGGCCACCTGCTCGCCACGCTCGACGACTTCCACCGCCTGCGCGCCGCCCTGGGGGACCCCGCGCCCCTCGGTCTCACCCTCGACATCGGCCACTGCCAGTGCCTGGAACCGCTGTCGCCCGCCGCCTGCGTCCGCGCCGCCGCGCCCTGGCTGCGTCACGTCCAGATCGAGGACATGCGGCGCGGCGTCCACGAGCACCTGCCGTTCGGCGACGGCGAGATCGACTTTCCCCCGGTGCTCGACGCCCTCGCCTCCACCGGCTACCGGGGGCTCACCGTGGTCGAACTCCCGCGCCACTCCCACGCGGGCCCCGAACTCGCCCGCACCTCCCTCGCCTTCCTCCGCTCCCGGACCCCGGAAGGAGACCCGGTCGCGTGACCGTCACCCCCTCCCCCGACGCCCCGGCCGTCTCGCGCACCGCCCTCGACGCGCGCCTCACCGCCACCGCCCGCGCGTGGCTGGACGACGCGCTGACCGAAGCCGCCGGTACGGGTCCGGACGCGGACCACCGCCGTACCGGTCCGGACGCAGCCTCCGCCCGTACGGAGCCGATCACCACCTCCACCGGCACCGGTCCCGCCTGGGAGGCGCGCTTCGCCGCCGCGGGCCGCCACTGCGGCCACGAGCACGCCGATGCCGTGCGCGTCCTCCTCCTCACCGAGGCCCGCCCCGGCCCGGAGACCCTCGCCTTCCTCTACCACCGGGGCAGCGCCGCCGAGCGCCGGGCCGTGCTCCACGCGCTGCCGCACCTCGTCGGCGGTCCCGAGGCGCTTCCCCTCGTCACCGACGCGCTGCGCACCAACGACACCACGCTCGTCGCCGCGGCCGTCGGTCCCTACGCGGCCGCCCACCTCGATCAGCAGGCCTGGCGGCACGCCGTCCTCAAGTGCCTCTTCGTCCACGTCCCCGTCGACGTGGTCGCGGGGCTGGGGCGTCGCGCCCGCGGCGACGCCACGCTCGCCCGCATGCTCGCCGACCACGCCGCCGAACGCACCGCCGCCGGCCGCGACGTCCCCCACGACCTGGAGCGCGTGCTCGCCCTGACGGCCCAGGCGCGTCCGTAGCCCTCCGCAGCCCGAGGAGTCCCGATGCGCATCTTCGACCCGCACATCCACATGACCTCCCGCACCACCGACGACTACGAGGCCATGCACGCCGCCGGTGTACGCGCCCTGGTCGAGCCGTCCTTCTGGCTCGGCCAGCCGCGCACTTCCCCCGCCAGTTTCCTCGACTACTTCGACGCCCTCCTGGGCTGGGAGCCCCACCGGGCCGCCCAGTACGGCATCGCCCACCACTGCGCCCTGGCCCTCAACCCCAAGGAGGCCAACGACACCCGTTGCGCCCCCGTCCTCGACGTCCTGCCCCGGTACCTCGCCAAGGACGGTGTCGTCGCCGTCGGCGAGATCGGCTACGACTCCATGACGCCCGCCGAGGACACCGCCCTGGCCGCGCAGCTCCAGCTCGCCGCCGACCACGGGCTGCCGGCGCTGGTCCACACGCCCCACCGGGACAAGCTCGCCGGACTGCGCCGCACGATCGACGTGGTGCGCGAGTCCGCCCTCCCTCCCGAGCGCGTCCTCCTCGACCACCTCAACGAGACGACGGTCCGGGAGGCCCGGGAGAGCGGCTGCTGGCTCGGCTTCTCCGTCTATCCGGACACGAAGATGGACGAGGACCGGACGGTCGCGGTCCTGAGGGACCACGGCACCGAGAGGGTGCTGGTCAACTCGGCGGCGGACTGGGGGAGGAGCGATCCGCTGAAGACCCGCCGGGTCGGCGAGGCGATGCTCGCCGCCGGGTTCGACGAGGACGACGTGGATCGGGTGCTGTGGCGCAACCCGGTCGCCTTCTACGGGCTCAGCGGCCGCCTCCGGCTCGACGTGCCGCCGCCACGGGGACTGCACGAGGGGAACTCCGTTCTCCGCGGCGGGGAATGAGAGGGGACGGCGATGCGCTTCCGGCATCCCGACGGGTCCGTCGTCCATCTGTCGTACTGCACCAACGTCCACCCCGCCGAGACCCTCGACGGGGTCCTCGCCCAGCTCCGCGACCACTGCGAGCCCGTCCGCCGGCGGCTGGGGCGCGACCGGCTGGGCATCGGCCTGTGGCTGGCGAGGGCCGCGTCCCGCACCCTGACGGACGACCCGGCGGCGCTGCGCGGCCTGCGGGCCGAGCTGGACCGCCGCGGTCTCGAGGTCGTCACCCTCAACGGCTTCCCCTACGAGGGCTTCGGCCGGGACGAGGTCAAGCACCGGGTGTACCGGCCGGACTGGACCGAGCCCGAGCGCCTCGCGTACACGACCGATCTCGCCCGCCTCCTCGCCGCCCTCCTGCCCGCCGACGTCGACGAGGGGACGATCTCCACCCTGCCGCTCGCGTGGCGCCGGGGGTTCGGTCCGTCCGGGAGCTCGACCGCGCGGGACGCCCTCGCCGTCCTCGCCGAACGCCTCGACGTCCTGGAGGAGCTGACGGGAAAGTCGATCCGAGTCGCCCTCGAACCCGAGCCCGGTTGCGCCGTCGAGACCACCGCCGACGCCATCGGCCCCCTCAGCGCCGTCGGCGCGCCGCACCGCGTCGGCGTCTGCGTCGACACCTGCCACCTCGCCACCTCCTTCGAGGACCCGGCCACCGCGCTGTCCGTCCTGGAGGCGGCGGGCGTCACCGTTCCCAAGGCCCAGCTGTCCGCCGCCCTGCACGCCGACCACCCGCACCTGCCCGCCGTGCGCGAGGCGCTGGCCGCCTTCGCCGAGCCCCGATTCCTCCACCAGACCCGTACCGTCACCGCCGGCGTACTGCACGGGACCGACGACCTCGACGAGGCCCTCGCGGGAGGGACCCTCCCGCGCACGGGTCCCTGGCGCTCCCACTTCCACGTCCCCCTGCACGCGCGGCCCGCGCCGCCGCTGGCCTCCACGCTCGGGGTGGTCGAGGAGACCCTGGCCCTGCTGGTGGGCGGTCCCGCCCCCCGCACGCGTCACCTGGAGGTCGAGACCTACACCTGGCAGGCGCTCCCGCCCGAGCTGCGGCCCCTCACCCGCGCCCAGCTCGCCGACGGCATCGCCGCCGAACTCTCCCTGGCACGCGACCTCCTGACCGACCTCGGCCTCAAGGAACTGCCATGACCGACACGACCGGTTCCTCCGTCCCCCCGCGTCCCACTCCGCTCCTCGTCCTGGACGTCGTCGGCCTCACCCCCCGGCTCCTGGAACACATGCCGAACCTGAGGGCGCTCGCCGCCGCCGGTTCCCGGGCACCGCTGACCACCGTCCTGCCGGCCGTCACCTGCACCGCCCAGACCACCTTCCTGACCGGCACCCTCCCGTCGGAGCACGGCGTCGTCGGCAACGGCTGGTACTTCCGGGACCTCGGCGACGTCCTGCTGTGGCGCCAGCACAACGGCCTCGTCTCCGGCGACCGGCTCTGGGACGCCGCCCGCCGCGTCCACCCCGGCTACACCGTCGCCAACATCTGCTGGTGGTACGCCATGGGCGCCGACACCGACATCATCGTCACCCCCCGCCCCGTCTACTACGCCGACGGCCGCAAGGAACCCGACTGCTACACCCGTCCGCCGGCCCTCCACGACGAGCTCACCGAGAAGTTCGGCACCTTCCCCCTCTTCCACTTCTGGGGTCCGGGAGCCGACATCACCTCCAGCCGGTGGATCGCCGAGGCCACCCGGCACATCATGCGCACCCGGCGTCCCGACCTGACCCTCTGCTACCTCCCGCACCTCGACTACGACCTCCAGCGCTACGGCCCCGACGACCCGCGCTCCCACCGGGCCGCCGCCGAGCTCGACGCCGTCCTCGGACCGCTCCTCGCGGACGCCCGCTCGGAGGGCCGCACGGTCGTGGCCCTCTCCGAGTACGGCATCACCCGGGTGGAGCGGCCGGTCGACATCAACCGCGCCCTGCGCCGGGCGGGTCTCCTGGAGGTCCACGCCCAGGACGGCATGGAGTACCTGGACCCCATGACGTCCCGGGCCTTCGCCGTGGCCGACCACCAGGTCGCGCACGTCTACGTCCGGCGCCCCGCAGACCTCCCGGCCGTCCGGGAGGCGCTCGCGGACCTCCCCGGACTCGCGCGGCTCCTCGACGACGAGGGCAAGAAGGAGCACGGCCTCGACCACCCGCGCTCGGGGGAACTGGTCGCCCTCGCCGAACCCGACGCCTGGTTCACGTACTACTACTGGCTCGACGACGCCCGAGCCCCCGACTTCGCGCAGCTCGTCGAAATCCACCGCAAGCCGGGCTACGACCCCGCCGAACTCCTCATGGACCCGTCCGACCCCTACGTGAGGATTAGGGCGGCCAGGGAGATCACCCGCAAGAAGCTCGGTATGCGCTACCGACTCGCGGTCGTCCCGCTCGACCCCTCTCCCCTGCGCGGCAGCCACGGACTCCTCCCCGCGCACGAGGAGGAGGGCCCGCTCCTCGTGTGCTCCCTCCCCGGAGCCGTGGACGGCCGGATCGAGGCCGTCGACGTGAAGTCCCTGCTCCTGCGCCTCGCCGGGGCGGAGACGAGCGCGGCGACTCCAGCTCCCCACTGAGCAGGGCGCTTCGACGGGGCTCGTGTCGCCGCGCCCCTCACACCGGACGACGGAGCACGCGCCCTCAGCATCCGGCGAGCTCGTGCACGACAGGAGCCGTCGCTCCGTCCGCGGAGGTCAACGCCTCGGGCTCTGCGAAGACGTAAAGCGCTGACCTGCGGTGATTCTTGCCGTGCACGAGCTCGTAGGGTGTGTGTCGCAAGTCCCGCCTCCCCGGCGGCGACCCGGCGACCGTTGTCGCCGACACCATCCTGTCGGTTGCGGGCCAGGCACCCGTCCCGGCCACCACGCTCGCCAAGCACATCGTCGTGATCGGCACAAAAGGTTCTGCGCGGACCCGACGGCGTTGCCTCGGGATCCGCCCGCGCCGCCGGACACGCCGTCGGGTGACAGCAGGCCCTGCCCGGCTCCGGGTGAGCGATCAGGCGGCAGCGACCGGGGACGCGTTCCTCGGCACGATCGCCGACTACCGGAACGGAAAGTGTTATGCCCGGGGCCCCTGCTCGTCTACTAGTGCGACAACCGCCCACCAGAGCAGCCATACCTGCTTCTGTCCGAGGATGTATCGCATGCGACATGACAGGTCCGACGGGACCGACACGTTTCCGGACCGCCGCACGGTGGAGGCGGCCCGCGACGGGGACACCAGAGCGGTCGAACGGCTCACCGCGGGCGCCCTGCCGCTGGTCTACAACGTGGTCGGGCGGGCGGCGGAGACCGACCTCGACGTCGACGACATCGTGCAGGACACCATGGTCGCGGTGATCCGCGCACTGCCGGACCTGCGGGACGCGGCGAAGTTCCGCTCGTGGCTGGTGGCCATCGCGGTCCGCCAGCTCACCGACGCCCGGCGTCGGGCGCGATCCGGCCGGCTGACGACACTGGAGCACGCCGACGAACGGCACGCGCCGGAAACCGACTTCACGACCCTTTTCCTGCTGCGGCAGTCGCTCTCCGCCGAGCAGCGGCAGGTCGCCGCGGCCACCACGTGGCTCGACCCGTCGCACCGCGACCTGCTGTCGCTGTGGTGGCTGGAGGCGTGCGGACGGCTGTCCCGGAAAGACATCGCGGTGGCCATGAACCTTCCGGCGGCCCACTTGGCGGTCCAGGTGCAGCGGATGAAGGCCCAACTGGACGTGGCGCGGACGGTCGTGCGAGCACTGTCCCGCCTCCCGCGCTGCGCGGAGCTGACCGAGCTCGCCGGCCCGGGCGACCCGATTCCCAGCCCCCTGCTGCGCAAACGGATCGCCCGGCACCTGCGCTCCTGCGAGCCGTGCGGTCATCCCGCCGGCCGCCTGGTCCCGCCCGAGCGGCTGCTCGCGGGCCTGCCCCTGCTCGTGCCGGATCGCACGGGAGATCTCGGGGCGGCCGGGGCGACGGGGTGGCCCGGCCCGGCGGAGCAGTCGGCACTCAGTGAGGCGGGGAGTCCGGCGAACGCCCTCGGCGAGCCGGGCCTGGGCACGAACGACCTTGCCGAAGCCGGTGTCGCAGGCACCGGGGGCCTTCCCCACCCGGCCGCGCCCGTCCGGCACACCGCTCACCGGCCGGCGCCCCGCGGGCACAGCCGTCGCGCGACCGGCCGCCCGCGTGGCGACCACGGCGTGCTCGGCGGGCTCTCCGCCAAGGCGACGGGCGCGACCGTCGCCGCCGGGGTGGCCGCGCTCGTTGTGACCGGCCTCGTCATGGTCCCGTCGGGGGCTGAGTCCCCCGCCGGCGCACGGAATGCGGCCTCCCGGGTAAGCCCATCGACGATGGCGGAGACGCCCGCCTCCACCGCGCCCAGGAGCGCCACCCCGCCCGGCCCCGAGCCGACCGCCCCCGCGGGGAGCCGTACCCCCGCCCCGTCCCCCGTCGCCGCGCGCGTCCTGCGCACGTCCCTACCCGTGAAGACCCCCGCCCCGACCTATTTCGTGAGCCCCGGCGGCAGCGACTCCAACCCCGGCACGTCGGCCGGATCGCCGTTCCGCACCCTTCAGAAGGCCGCGGACACCGCCGGCCCCGGCGATGTCGTCGCCGTCATGAACGGCACCTACACCGAGCCCCGCAAGGGCTCCAACGTGCTGACCGTCAAACGCTCGGGACGCCCGGGAGCTCCCATCACCTTCACGGCGTACCCCGGCCACCGGCCGGTCCTGAACCCCAAGACGGCCTGGAACGGCATCAGCGTCTACGGCGCGTCCCACATCGTCATCAAGAACCTGGAGGTCAAGGGCAACAACGCCGCCCTGTCCCTGGCCGACGCCGAACGCTCGTCGAGCAAGACCGACCCCACGTACAACACCAACTGCATATCCGTGGAGAAGAACCGGGAGTCCGGCACGTTCCCCCACCACATCGACATCATCGGCAACCTGGTGCACGGCTGCGCGGGCGGCGGGATCTCCGCGGTCGAGGCCGACCACGTCGACATCATCGGCAACCACGTCCACTCCAACGGCTGGTTCACCGTCTACGGCACCAGCGGCATCTCCGTCCTCACTCCCCGCGACACCGACGGCGGCGGTTCCCAGCCGTACAAGATCCGCATCACCGGCAACCGCGTCCACGACAACGAGACCAAGGTCAAGTGGGAAGGCTGCCGCTGCTACTCCGACGGCAACGGCATCATCGTCGACACGACGAAGGGCGACCCCGGGCGCGGCAGGCCCGCCTACAACGGACGCGTTCTGGTCGCCAACAACATCAGTTACGACAACGGCGGTTCAGGTATCCACGCCTACAAGAGCCAGCACGTCGACATCGTCCACAACACGGCCTACCTCAACGGCCGCAGCACCCGCATCAAAACTCCCTACGCCAACATCTTCGCCCACGACAGCACCGACGTACGGCTCCTCAACAACATCGCCTACGGCCGCCCGGGCCAGGCCACCAACAGCAAGTCCCACAACGTGAACGTCACGTACGACTACAACGTCTACTTCGGCGGCAGGGCGCCCGAGACCAAAGGCCCGCACGACATCATCGCCGACCCGAAGTTCACCGCCCCCGGCAAGAACCCGAACGCGGACTTCCGGCTCACCAAGGGCTCACCCGCCATCGGCTCCGGCACCCCGTTCCCGGCCATGACCACCGACTTCACCGGGGCGATCCGCAAGGGCGGCGCACCGGACCGAGGCGCGTACAGCTTCGGAGCCTCCACGAGTGGCGGTGACTCGTCGGCACCGGAGCAGGAGAGCCCGAACGCGGGCGCCGGCGAACCGTCCGGTGAAACGAACGCGGGCCCCTCGGCCGGTACGGACGCGGTCGAAGGCGCGGGCACGGAGACCGGTGCGGATGCGGCCGGCGGCAAGGACGCGAAAACCGGCGCGACCGGCGGCGACGGCTCCGGCCTCACGGCCCACGGAGAGAGCGAACCGCTGGCGCAGACCGGCGGGACCGACCCGGTGCTGTTGCTGGGTATCGCCGCGAGCGTCCTGGTCACCGGGGCCGGCCTGCTCGTGCTCGCGCGGCGCAGGCGTTCTTGACACGTCCGGGCCGTCCCCGGGACTGTCGGGGACGGCCCGGGCCCTCGTCGTGGCGAGGGAGCCGAGGCCGGACTTGCCGGCCTCGGCCTGGTCACACCTTGCCGACAGAACGGCGATGCCGACCACACCCTCGTCGTGATGACGGTGCGACAACTGTCAGGCCGGAGTGTTCGCCGCTTACGCGATGGGGCGTGGACGGGCTGTGGTGGACCGAGAGTCGTACCTGCCGACGGCCTGGACGTCCGACCGTGGACGCTGCCAGGCCGCACCGACAAGCCACCGCCAGGCACTGCCACTACCGGCGAAGAACCGCTTCGGGCCACAGTCCGCTCCTGGAGCACTGAGCATCCCGCAAGTACGACTCCCTCGTGGTCGCAGTTGCGGGAAAACAACGCTAGAAGGCGATCCGTACTTTCAGTGCTTCGCGGTCGTGCATGGCGCGGTAGCCGTCCGGCACCCCGTCGAGATCGACGGTACGGTCAAAGACCAGGCCCGGGTTGATGGCGCCGGAGAGCACATCGGGCAAGAGCTCAGGGATGTAGGCGCGGGCAGGGGCGACGCCGCCGCTCAGTGTCACGTTTCGGTCGAACATCTGGGGGATGTCCACGCCGGCGCTTCCGCCGTGCGGCACGCCGACGTATCCGACCGCACCGCCGTCACGGGCGATCGAGATTGCGGTGCGCATCGCTTCTTCGGTGCCGACAGCCTCCAGGACGGCGTGCGCACCAAAACCACCGGTCAGCTCCCTGACCGCTTCGACGGCGGCCTCGCCGCGCTCTGCCACCACGTCGGTGGCGCCGAAGGTGCGAGCGATCGCGGTGCGCTGCTCGTGGCGCCCCAGTGCGATGATTCGGTCAGCGCCGAGGCGGTGGGCGGCGAGCACTCCGCACAAGCCGACCGCACCATCGCCCACCACGGCGACCGTGGTACCGGGGCGGGTCCTTGCTGCGACGGCGGCGTGGTGGCCGGTGCTCATCACGTCGGAGAGCGCGAGCAGACTGGGCAGAAATTTCTCCTCGGTGGCCGCCTCTTTGGGCAGTTTGACCAGGGTGCCGTCAGCGTGAGGGACGCGGACGGCCTCGCCCTGACCTCCGTCGGAGCCGACCTCGCCCCAGAAGCCGCCCTCGGGGCAAGAGGTGTGCAAGCCCTCGCGGCAGTAGTCGCAGGTGCCGTCGGACCAGACAAACGGAGCGACCACGAAGTCCCCGCGGGTGAAGCCGGTCACCTCAGAGCCGACCTCCTCGACGAGGCCGATGAACTCGTGGCCAATCCGCTGACCCGCTACCCGTGAAGCCACGCCCCGATACGCCCACAGGTCGCTGCCGCAGATGCAGGCGTTCACCACTCGTACGACAGCGTCGGTAGGCCTCCGCACAACCGGGTCCGGCGCCTGCTCGATCCGGATGTCGTTGGGGCCGTGGATCACGGTGGCGCGCACGGAACTCTCCTTTTTCATGGGGCTGGGCCATTCAGGGTCGCTGTATCCATGCCATTGTGTCCAGCTACATCTACTACAGCACTACTTTAAGGTGAGCTTATGCTCGATGTTCGACGGCTTGTCCTCCTGCGTGACCTGGCTGCGCTCGGCACGGTGACCGCTGTGGCCGAGCTGCACCGCGTCACACCCTCAGCCGTCTCGCAGCAGCTGCGGCTGCTCGAAGACGAGACAGGGATCGGGCTGCTCGAGCGCACCGGCCGTTCCGTCCACCTCACTGCCGCCGGGCACAGGCTCGTCGAGGACACCGGGCATGTGCTCACCGCGCTCGAACGCGCTCAAGACAGACTGCACGCCGGCACGGGAGAGCCGACCGGCCCCCTCCGTATCGCGTGCTTTCCCAGCGTTCTCGTGCCGCTCGCCGTCCCGCTCAGCGCCAGCTTGGAGAGCGACTACGCGAACCTGCAATTGCACCTCACCGAAGCGGAACCCGAAGCGGCCCTCAGACTCCTGCTGCAGCGACGTGTCGACGTCGCCCTCCTCTATCGCTATGCCAATCTGGCCATGCCCCCGTACGCCGGCGTCGAGACCTGCACCCTGCTGACCGATCCGCTCGTCGCCATCCTGCCGACAGACCACCCAGCGGTGCGCCCAAAGGGAATGCCCATCGATCTGCGAGATCTGGCCGACACTCAATGGATCACCGCCCCGCCGCAAACGGACTGCGGGGACGCCGTCCTTCGAGCCTGCCGGTCGGCCGGTTTCACTCCGCAGATCCGTCATACCTGTACCGACTTCTCTGCCATGATCGCTCTTGCCGCCAGTGGTGGTCACACGACCCTCATTCCGCGTATGGCCGCAGGTCACCTCCCTCCTACGATGATGGCGCGGCCGGTGACAGACAGCTCTCTCACACGCACCGTCGAGACTGCGATCAGGCACGGGACAGACCGAGAACCGGCGATCTCCGCCTGTCTCGCCGCACTTCGTGCTGCCGTGTGACGACGGCCCACGCGAGAATCCGAGTGACCGAGCTCTTTCGGAGTGGCCGCTGATCGGGTGACGGGATGACGGACCGAAACACACGAGGCTCCTGCGCCGTCGAGAGGGATTCGGCGTCTCAACTCATCCGCACAGGAGCCTCGTTGGTTTCCTGTTCTGCCGCGCTCGAACTGCCCCGTGCCCCGGCCGAGTGGATGACCGTGCTCACCGTCACCCGTGAGGGTGACCGACGCTGCAAGCTCCCGCTCCACCGGCGCGCTCTCGTCGGCCCGGTCCGCCTTCGCCGGCACGACACGCTCGCGCGGATCGCCGCCGGCTTCGACACGTCCGTCGGCACCGCCCACGCCTACGTCACGGCCGTCATCGGCCACCTGCCCCGAAGGGCGCCTGGGCTGCTACGGGTCCTGCGCGAGACCGATCCAGATCATGTCCTGCTCGCCGTCACGCTCGCCGAGTGCGACCGTGTCGGCGACAGCCGGCAGGGCGTCCCCGTCCTCGCCGACCGCGCCTGCATCGGCACCGGCCTCTGGGTGACCACACCGATCAGACGGCTTCCCCCTGCCGGGCCCTCGCCACGATCCGGCAGGCAGTCGACCGGGTCCTGTCAGTGACGCGAGCACCGGTCGAACGAAGCATCGCGCGACTGAAGTCCTGGCGCATCTTCCTCCGGTCCCACTGGAGCCCCGATGGCATGACGGCCACCGCCGCAGCGGTCCTCACCCTGGAGCGTCGGATCTGAAAAGGCTCCCTACGTTGTGCGGCGGGACAGGGCGGGCCTTTCGTATGGTTCTCCCACCCAGGGGTGCCGGGTGTGGTTCAAAAGGCTCTGCCGCGTGTGGCTTCCAGTGATCGGCCGCCCGGCGCCCCACGACGACTCGGCTGCCAATGAGGAATTGCGAATGATCGCTCCATAGGGAATCGCCAGCGAGGTCGTCCGTCGGGAGGCACCCCGTGTCCTCGCTCCCTCCGAGCCCTTTTCCTGGACGATGGTGTCGAACCCGCCCGCACTGCGGTCGGCACCAGGAACGGACGGTCGTATGGACCTCCTCGACCGCGCCGCCTTCCGCACGGCACGAACCGCCGCCCGTCGCCGTGGCGACGGGCCCGCCCTGCATCCCGGGGGGGTGGTCATCGCGGGGCCTCTCGTCGTACCCGACCACCGGGATCAATGGGACGTGCCGTCCCGCATCGGTGAGCACCGCCGTGATCCGACGGCCCGTGATCTTCCAGCTCTGTTTCGGGAAGACCCGGAACCGGAGTCCCCTGGCTCGGCTCACTCTCCATGGAGGGCTGCCTCAGTCCTTGCCGGAAGGCGGCGCGTTCGATCCCTACCTCGCCTTCCTGCCCGGTTTTCACCCCGTTGGCCGCCTTCGGTCACTGCGTCCCGCCGCGTACGCGGGGTCACGAGCCGGACGGCACGCAGAGCGCCCCTTCTGAGGGGTCCCGGTGCGGAAGGACCCGTACGACATCCGTACGAAGGCGTTCAGGCACCGAGCTTGCCGACCACGTCGTTCAACATCGTCGCCAGCCGCGTCACTTCGCTCGGGTCCGGTGTCGAGATGCCCAGCCGGTCCACCGATTCCGCCCGGGTCAACAGGGCCGCCGCGCCACGGAAGGCGTCGCTGTCACGGGTGGCGGGCCCGGCCAGTTGCGCTCCGCCCTCCAACAGGACCGAGGCAGCGTCGTCCTCCGCCGCCAGCAGTTCACGCGACAACGCCTCGCCGACCATCACGTGTTCCCTTCCATGCGCACCGATGAAGGTGGCCGTCAGCCGGACGCTCAGGCGGAACGGACAGGTGACCAGCTCACCCGCGGTCGACCTGACACCGTCCCCGCGAGGGCTCTCGCTCACCTCGGCAGGGCCCGACGCCGACTCGTACCGTGTGAACGGCGCCCGGAGCGGGCCGGTGACGGACCCCTTGCCGAGCAGTCCGCTCAACCGGAACACGGCCGGTAAGCCAGGTGACCGCCGATCTCTCCGCCGAGCCCCACTCCGATCAGGGTGCCCGTCGCCTTCCGCCGTCCGGGAACCGCGTCGAGCACCACCGCCGAGAACCAGGCGCCGACTCGCAGGACGACGCCAGCGCCGCGCATCAAGGCAGACACGACCAGAAGGCCGCGGCGCCCCGTCCCCCTGTCCTACAGGTGATCGCTGTGGCGGCGGCCGAAGCACCGGACGAAGGCCCACCCAATACGATGGGCGGGCCATCCACCACCAAGGGTCACCCAGGAATCCTGCGGTGACGGGCAGGCGACGCCTGCTCAGGTGCCGACGGCGGTGACACCGAACATCAGGGTCCGGCGGCTGACGTCGTAGTGCACGGTCGGCGTGCTGCGCAGGAGGTCCTGAAGTACGTCGGCGTCGTCGGCGTCGACGGTCAGCACCTCCTCCCAGGCGCCTTCGTCCAGGACGAGCTGCAGGGTGAGGGTGCCCCGGGCGGCGGGCTCACCGGCGACCCAACTGAACTGGTAGTGGCTGAGCTGGCGCACCTTGATGCTGTCGTCCGTGACGGGCTGGGGCACCTTGGTCGTAGTAGCTCTGGGCATGATGGCTCTCCTCGCGTGGGGGATGCGGGTGCGGGCAGCCGGCGTGGGGGACATGGATGTCCGTACGGCCGTGGGCTGCTGGACTCAGACTCAGGGTGCCCGGCAGCACCCGCCAGGTGAGGCGTCCACTCGGCCGAGTCCTGTCCCGCGGATCCGCTTACGACAGCACCGGTCCCATTCACAAACCCCTCTCGAGCAGTGCAACGCCGCGCCCCAGGCCGTCGCCGCCACCGGGGCCAGGTCACGCCGTCGCCGCCACCGGGGCCAGGTCACGGGAGCACGTCGGGGCGTCCTGCGGTCCAAGTGGCGTATCCCGGCATGCGGGCGGAAGCAAGCGCTGGTGGAGTCTGCTGTGTCCATGTCCTCCACTTTCTGGAGAAAGATCATGCTGTCTTTCCGCAAGACCTTCGCCGCAGTTGCCCTGACCGCTGCCGCGGTGATGGCCGGTCCCGGCATCGCCTCGGCCGACGACCACTCCGGGCGGGGCGAGGAGCCGTCGTCCTACGGGCAGTGCAACGACTTCACCACACAGGTCGGCGCGGTGAACGTCAACCAGGGCCCGGTCTGCATCGACTTCGGTTCCCTCTACGAAGAGGACGAGAACAAGGGCGGTGACGGTGGTGACGTGAACTTCAACTGCAACGCTGCCGTCACCCAGGTCGGCCTGGTCAACGTCAACCAGGGCCCGGTCTGCATCGACTTCTGACCCGCACACTGGCGAGCGGCCCCTGTACCGCCGTCTTCGGCACGCCCGTCACGCCGTGTTCCGAAGACCATCAAGGGCCGGCTCGCGTATGGCCGGGAAGGCCCGGCGTTCACCTGCTCGCGTCGCTGCGGCCTGCACAGGAATCAGCACCGGCGTGAAGGTGGGTGGGAAGGTGCGGTCGCCCGGTGGTTCGGGCGACCGCACCTTTGCTGTGGCGCGCGTGCCCGTGGGCCCCGGTCTGTGGTGTCAGGTGAGGATGTCGCTGGGGTCGTCGGCCAGGGCGAGGCGGGCGGTGATGCGTCTGCCGGCCGCCTCGCACCGTACCTCGAAGGTTCGGGCCACGGTCATGACGATTTCCAGACCGTGCCGGCCGATGCGACCGGCGTCCGCGGCCCGGGCCACCGACAGGACCGGAGCGGAGTCACGCACGGCAATCTCCACCGTGTCGCCGGTGATGCCCAGGTCCAGCACAGCCGGGCCGGGTGCGTACTTGCGGGCGTTGGTGACCAGCTCGCTGACCACCGGCTGTTGGAAGAGAAGTGATGGAGACCGGGAAGGCCGAAAGGCCTGTCCGTCTGTCGGTCACGGTCACGGTCACGGTCACGGCCACCGCCTCTGGGGACATCCACGTCGTCTCCCTGACCGGGGAGATCGATCACACCACTGGCGACATCCTGCGCCATGCCTTGGCCGTTCCCGACGGCTCGTCTCCCCGGGTCGTGGCCGACATGCGGCAGGTGACCTTCATGGACTCCAGCGGCATCAACATCCTCATCGCCGCCCACCACACCCTCACCAAGGCGGGCGGCCGGCTGCGCCTGGCCGGAGCCAGCACCACCGTCATGCGTACCAGCTGCCGGGAACGCGGCCGTAGCCCCGGTCGCACAGCGCACGCTCGTCACCGTTCATACCGGTTGACTCTCCCCCGGCAGCGAAGCCGCACGACGGCGGCCGCTCCGTCTTCGGGGCGGCCCTGGCATACGTGCTCTCGCCCTGCCCGACAAGAAGGCCGGGCAGGGCGGGCTGCGCCGACTCCGGCTCGTCCAGCGACGAGCAGGGGAGCCGGTCACCGCAAGAACTCCCTGTGCTCGCCTCCCGGGTGCCGGCTACTGATCGAACCCAGGCTCAGAGGGTGTGCCTTACCCGCGCTGTTGCGGCACCGGCAGCGGGCGGGCGCCCCTCGTCATCGTCCTGGCCTGTGTGCCGCGCCGGAAGATCCGTACCGCGTAGCCGATGGACGCCGCAGGCGTGACCCAGACGAGATGTCCTTCTGCTTCCCGCTGCTTCGCGAGCGTGGTGAAGACCGGTTCCGGCTCAAGGCAGGAGGGTGCTGCGCCTCCGCTGCGCCGTACGCCGGTGGCGGGCGTGGGCCGCATCGTCGTGGTCACCCTCGGCTCGACGCGATCTGGACCGTCCGGGTCATCTCCAAGCGTGGCCCGCTTTCCGCACAATGGCGCGGCCTCGTGCGGCGCGCGGGAGCACGACGAACTCGCGGAAGGCTCAGTCTCGGCGGATCTTCGTGCTTCCTGATGGGCCGCACCGTCTGGTTCGGGGCGGTCGCCGTTGCGGTCCGCCCGTGCGAACCGGGCGCAGACCGGGAATGGTCGGTTCTACTTGAGGATGGTGGCCAGTGCCCCGCTGCCGGTGTCCATGCCGCCGCGCGGACCGGAGTGGCCCTGGTCCAGGGGCAGGGCGATGTCGAAGACCTGCCGGCCTGCGGGGGTCGAGATCGTTGTTGGTGTACGCGGCGGCGGTCACCCCACGGGCGGGGTGGGGATGGCGGGGGCGGCGCGGCCGGGTTGGTCAGCGCGCCGTCGGTGGTGGTGGTCTTCGGGGCGGCCGGGTCGTCGATGTTGTGGCGCAGGTTCTGGCCGGTGTCGCTGATCACGCGCAGCCGGTTGGCGGCGGGGTTGAAGTCGACACCGAAGTGCGTGCCCTTCAGCGCCACGGTCAGCTGGAGACCTTGGTGGCCTTCGCGCGGCTGTCGAGGGTGTAGCTGCCGCCCTTGTCGCAGGCGCCGTACAGCTTGCCGTTCTGCACGCGGTAGGCGATCCCGACGAGCTTGCCGTCTCCTGCGAGGCCGTGGACGCGGCCGCGGGAACGGGGCGGGGAGGGGTCGTGCTCGGAGAAACCGACGAGCTGCTGGTCGGCGGTCAGACCGACGACCTGAAGACCGCCTTGGTGCTTCCCCTGCGCTGTGGCCACCGCCACGACGGGCAGGGCCAGGGTGAGCGCCAGGGCAGGGGCGAGTATGGCTGCGTGCATGGGGATCTCTCGAAAAGCAGGCCCGGGCCGAACGCCGGGCGTCACCCTGTGACACAAACACGCCCACCCGGTCACATCTCGTCACGGCGGTCAACCGGGTGACCGCCGTCGGGTGAGAACTCTTGGAGCTTTTCCTGACGAGGTCGCGTCCATGGCTTGCAGCTACGCCTCCCGGGGACCGCGTGGTCGAGGGGCCGGGTCTCTTCCGGGACGGGGACTTCGTGTGCTCTCCCGCTCGGAGCCCGGTGCCTGGTCAGGGCCGTCGTAGCGGTGGCGGCATCCAGGAGGATGCCGAGTTCCTCCAGTGCGATGCGGCATACCGTCTCTGCGTCGGCGGGGTGGTCATCGGTGCGGCGGGCGTGGGCGAGCGCGGCGGCGCCGACGGCGAGGAGCTGCTCGCGGTGGGTGGCGTCGGGGTCGTGGAGCGCGGCCAGCACTTGCTGCCACAACATCATTACCGGCTCTCATTCCCTCGCCGGGATCACCGGACCGGTCTGCTGGCGTTCACTGCTGCCGGACCTGGTCGCCCTGTTGATGTCCGCCGTGTCAGCCGGTGGGTTGCAGGTGGGCGAAGACGACGAGGTTCTCGGTGTAGTCCTTCGCCGTGCGGTCGTAGGCGCCCGCGCAGGTGATCAAGCGTACGAGGGCGGCGGGGGTGTCGTCGTAGACACGTCGGTCGGGGAAATTGTTCTTGTGGAAGCTTTCCACGGACTCGACGAGAAAGACGGCGGTGGTGCCATCGGCGCGTGCGACCTCGAAGGTGTCTCCGGTGTCGAGTTCGCTGAGGCGGGCGAAGACGGCCGGGGCGGTGGCGGTGTCGAGGTGGCCGGCGATCAAAGCGGTGCCCTGTTCCCCGGGAGAGGTGCCCGAGGTGTGCCAGCCGACCAGATTGGTGTCATCGGCCGGAGGCGCCTCGAGAGCCCCGGAAGGCCCGATCTGCAGGTCGGTGAACGGCGCGTCGACCCCGATCCTGGGAATCCTCAGGCGCACGGGAGCCGACCGCGGCATGGCAGGGCCGGCCGGCGGGGCACTGCTCGGCGAAGCCTGGCGCGAGAGGTCCGGGACGGGCGGTACGGCGGGCTGCGGTGCGGCTGCCGGAGCATGTTCGGCTGCGGAGGAAGCCGCAGGACCGAGCGGCACGGTCGCGTCGTGCGGGAACATGCGCGGGCCGAAGACGGCCAGGAGCACGATCAGCACCAGCGTCCAGAACACCGTGGGTACGACCCACCGCACGGCACGCCGAGACCCTCTCGCTACTGCGGGATCTGGCCGGGTCTTCACCAGGGACACCTTTCGCGCACTCAGAGCACAGAGTCGAGGGGCGGATCAGAAGCGGACGATGCCGGACACGGGAGGCCTGGAAGAGGGCTCCCGCGTCCGGCCGGGTGTCACGCCGTCGCGCCTGCGGCCTTCTTGCGCCGGTAGAGGACGAACGCGGCCGCTCCGCCGGCCAGCACCACGGCGCCGGTCACGTTCGTGCCCGTGCCCGCCAGGCCGCCACCACCGGTGTGCATGCCGCCCTTGGGCTTGTCGTGCTCCTTGCCCTGGTCCTTCTCGTGGTCCTTCGTCTCAGGCTTGGACTCGGGCTTGGTCTCGGTCTCCGGCTTGGACCAGTCATCGGCGTTCACCGCGGTGAGCGCGCCGCCGCCGGTGTGCACGCCGCCGTGCGGCTTGTCGTGGTCCTTCTTGTTCTGCTCGTCCTTCTCGTGGTCCTTCTTGTTCTGCTCGTCCTTCTCGTGGTCCTTCTTGTTCTGCTCGTCCTTCTCGTGGTCCTTCTTGTGCTCCTCGTCCTTCTCGTGGTCCTTCTTGTTCTGCTCGTCCATGGACCGGCTGTCGCCGAGGAGGGACAGGGCACCGGAGCCGGTGTGCATGCCGCCGTGCGGCTTGTCGTGGTCGCGCTTCTGGCTGTGGGTGGAGTCGTCCTTGGACCAGTCGTCGCCGGTGGCGAGTGCGTACGCGCCGGGCGTGGTGATTGCCAGAGCTGCGACGGTGGCGGTGGCGGCGAAGAGAATGCGGGCAGAGCGCATCGATGGCTTCCTTCCGTACGCTGCGCCGGCCGACTTGCTGTCAGCTCTTCAGACGCGGCGACATGGCCCACCGTCGGCCGCCGCTTGTACAGATGCCACTTGAGGTAGTGCATCCGGGAAGCCGGCATGGTCCTGTAGAGCCGAAAGGGCGTCAGCAATACGTCCGGGGCGCTGCGTACCGCCTCGCCATGACATCGATGGGTGCCTGGAAGGACCGCCCGATGAGGCCAGCCGAATGCTGGTCGGACGCTGTCCTTCAGCGCATCGGCGCAATGCCGCAGACTTTCAGGACGACCTGTCGCGTCGGCGCGGGTGGTGCGTCCTGGAGGCAGCAGAGCAGTGAGGGCGGCAGCATTCCCTGCCAGCCCAACAGCCGTGTCTCGGGCCTTCCCGGTTCGCGGCGTACCTCGAGACCGGGCACGGAAGTGCTCTGCCAGCCGTCGTCGGATACCCGGGTGCGGGGTGGACCGGCGGTGGGCCGGAGCGGCCCGCCGCCGGCGTCTGCGGTGGTCAGTGCTGGTTGAGCGGGAGGGCGACGTCGACGACCTGGCGGTCCGTGGGGAAGGCGCCAATGAGGTCGGCGCGGCCGGTGAGGACGTTGATCTGGTAGAAGCGCTGCTTGCCATCGGTCGTCAGGGCCGCGAAGCCGCGGTTGGTCCCGTTGGAGGGCTTGTAGTAGATGTCGAACCCGGCCCAGGGGCCGGCGTTCACACCGAGGCCGCCGGTCGGGGCGAGGGTGCCGGCGTTGGCCGGGGACTGCAGGGAGACGCGGTCGTTGGTGGTGTCGATGTCGAACAGCGTGGTCGCGGTCGCCGCGTCGAGGTCGTTGTTGGTGTACGCCGCGCCGGTGACGCCCAGGGCCGTCGACGGCGGTGTGGTGGGGTTGGTGAGGGTGCCGTCGGCGGTGGTGGTCCTGGGGGCGGCCGGGTCGTCGATGTTGTGGCGCAGGTTCTGGCCGGTGTCGCTGATGACCCGCAGGCGGTTGGCGGCGGGGTTGAAGTCGACGCCGAAGTACTTGCCCTTCAGGGCGACGGTCAGCTGCGAGACCTTCACCGCCGCAGCCTTGTCACTGAGGGTGTAGATGCCGCCCTTGTCACCGACGCCGTACAGCTTGCCGTTCTGGACGCGGAAGTCGATCCCCACCAGCTTGCCGTCGCCCTTGAGGCCGGTGACCCTGCCGAACGACCAGGTGCCGGCGGGGTCGCGGACGTCGAAACCGACCAGGCGCTGGTCCGAGGTCAGACCCACGCTGATCAGGCCGTGGTCCGCGGCCCGGCCCTGCGGCGCGAACGGATCGCCGCCGCCGGCCTCCGCCGACGCCATGACAGGCGAGAGCAGGGAAGTGGCCACCGCGGCAGCAGCGACAGCGGTCGCGACGAGACGAGTACGCACGAGTGAACTCCGATCGACGAACGGCCCGCACCCTCGATGAGGCGAGTCCACGGATCCTTCGACACCCTCATGCGTCAGGGATCGGTACCAAGGGCCACAAACCCTCGGACGGCCCGCAAAAGTCCTACCGCCACGCCCATGCGCAGAGCAATCACCGCCGGTGTCGACGCCCTACTCCCCGCCCCACGCCTCCCAGACGAGCCTGCCGACCGTCTCAACAGCCGCAACACTCCTATGACGGCCTCCCTGGCACGCCACCGTGAGGCGGACCAGGCGGACCAGGCGGACCAGGCGGGCTCACGGGCACCTCGTCGGCCAGAGCGCGCAGCTGCACGGCGGTCCGGTTGATCAGGGTCAGGGCGCCGGGCGTCTTCAGGACGTGGGCATAGACGTCGTCCAGGCCGGTGCGGTAGCGCATCGCGGGGTCATCCGCAGGGTTGCGCAGGACGCGGCGGAGGTCGAGGTGGAGACCGGTGGCGACGAAGCCGTGGGTGCGGCCGTGACGGACGCCGATCGAGGAGGTGGCGGCGGCGACGAGGCCGCGCCCGGGAAGGTGGGTGATCTGCATGTCGACCACGGTTCCGGGCAGCCGGCCTTTCCGACAGGAGTTGCCCCTTGCCTCCCTGGGGACGCGACTCCCCATGCCGATTGCCAAGCGGCTGAGGCAAGGGCTAGGGCCGGACCCGGGTTCGTCCGAACCCGGCGAACGGCCACATCTTCATCTTCGAAGAGGCGTTACTCGGAGAGGCTCGTGTCTGCATGCGCTCATGATCGCTGAGTCGTTCATGATGACGCGCACCCTTGCCCGCGGAACTGTCGTGACCCTGACTCTGCTGGGAGCCGGCCAAGCAGCATCTCCGGCCTGGGCCGGAGGCGTCGGCGACTTCCTGTCGCCGGCCTTCGGTACCAGCTGCGCCAACCACCACACAGGTGCCCGGGCAGACGGGACGACCACCCACGGCACCGGAGCGGCCAACGGCAACCTCGCCGGACTCCCCCTCGGCAGCCCGCTCAACCAATGCGGCGGAGCCGACATCCTCGCGCTGCCCGTCGTCGACCTTCACATTGACACTTTGGTGAAGATCTTTGCCATCGTCGTCTGAGATATCGGCCTGGCACTGTCGGGTGAAGTGCCGGACCACCAGTGACGGCGCGGGGGCGAGGGGGTCAGCGGCCGTCCGTCCACTCGCCCACGACCGTCCACTCCTTCGACAGATCGCTCGCCCGGTGGCCGCGGATCTCGTCCCGCATCTCCTCGAACGTGGCCCGCCCCCGGTGAAGGGGCATCCACGGCCTCGGGGAACATCGGTCGGTACAGCGGCTGTCGGTGATAACAATCATGGTCCGGGCGGCACGAGGGTGCCGACCCGGTTCTCGCAGCCGTGGCAAGCCTTGCGCCGGGCCGGAATCGCTGGGATGCCTTGGGTGCCGTCGAGCGGCTGACAGCGGGCGAGGAGTTGGCGGTGGACCGCTGGTACGGCCGTGACGCGAAGGGTGTAGCCCTGGCCGCGCCGTACGGCCACCTCCTGGCCGGGTGCGGTCCGCTCGACGGGCTCCAGTTCGATGGCGCGCAGGAAGCGGGCGACCTTGCCCGGCATGTCGAGGGTGACCGCGGTCTCCGGTGCTGGGATGTCCTGGCGGTTGGTGATGTGTTCGGGCACGAAGGCAGCGACGGGGATACGGATGGCGTCGCGGCTGACGTAGTGGTCGCGGGTCAGGCCGGCGATGGGCCGGCCGCCCAGGTACCCGCCCTCCTCCCCCACATCGGGGAAAAGCCGGGGGTAGTGGCTCCGCGCCCTCGAGCCGTAACCGCTGAAACGGACGGCGCAGTTCAGGTCTAGAGGATCAGGGGAGTGCCTAGACCACCGGTGAGACCGCCGACACCCTCGTTGCGGGGCAGGTCGAGGGGCAGTTGGCCGAGGTTGCTGAGCACTCCGCTGCTGTGGGCCGTGTGAGCCACGGCCGTGACCTCCCTATGCGCGTTGATCATGGTGTTGCCGTAAGCCGCGTTCCCGATGCCCACAATGTTCTCGCTGGCGGCCGCAGACCCGGCCGAGACGGCAGCGCCGGCGGCGATCACTCCGGTGACTGCCGCGAGACGGCAGGCCGTGCGTGAGACGGACAAAATGGCGCTCCCCCGGAGAGACGGTCCGACCGGTATAGACGGTCCTCCGGACAACGACAAGACACCGCCAGAACAGTCACACCCCTGATCTGAAGTGCAGGAATGACGCCACGGGGCAGCACTCACCCGATCAGATCCCGGTCCATACCGTCCAGGAAGAAGAACCGCTCCAGCTCGGGCCTCGTCGGCTCCTAGGCGAATGGACGCGGTGCCGACGTCGAGGAGACCGACCAGGACGGGGGCGTCGGCGAACAACTCTCCTTGGGGCTCGTCGAGCCGGGAAGGGTGTCCACGCGGCCGGACGCGTCCCCCTGCCGCCTCCGGGAAGCCGGGAGCAGGGGCTTCGAGATCCAGGCCCGTGCCGGAGGGTGCAAGGCTCCAGTCCAGCGCTCTTCGCCGCCCGCAGCCGCGGCTCTCCTCTGCGAGGACAACGGCCGGGCGGACAGGGAACGAGGCGGGCGGGGGCGGGGCGACCCGCTCGGCCTCCGCGATCAGAGTGAGGACGGCGGCCGAACGGGCGGCCCGCCACCCGGCCCGTGCTTCCTTCCACAGGCCCGGCGGGACGAGCAGACGGCGCAGGACCTGCCGCGCCGCCGTGTGCAGGGCGGCGGCCTCCCACCAGCCGCAGCAACTCCTCCGGCTCGTAGTTCGTGCGCGGCAGGCGCCACGAGACCAGCGCGAGGAGCTGGGCGCAGGCACGCCGGGCACGGGTCGAAAGACGCGACGCAGGAGGCACACCTCTTCAACGACTCGGGAGCGTCAGCCAGTACGGGGTCGGTCAGGGGGTGTCGCCCGAAGCACGGCTCCTCTTCCCACGGCTGTCGCGTGGGAAAGACACCTCATGCAGCTAGCCGGTCAAGTCGACCTTGGTCAGCCGGCTGCAAAGGCGGCCAGCAGGGTGTCCGCCCGGACTTCCAGTTCGGGCGTCAGAGTTCCTCTCACGGCCACCATGAGCTCATCGCCGCCGACAGCGCGGGCAAGCCGAACCTCGACCTGTCGATGCTCGCCGACCAAAGGGTACGAGTACCAGCCGTCGGCCCGCTCGTCGTCGGTCGCCTCGACCGCCAGAGCCACCGTCTCCCAGTCGGTGGCATCGAACCCGTAGCCCATGTAGTGCGACAGCAACTCCAGGAACGACCGCAGGTTGCGCTCCCTGATCCATCCACCGACTTCTGCCATGGCTCCCCTCCGTGTTCAGAAGGGACAGCCTGTCATGGGCCGATGTCTCAGTGATCACCCTGCTGCAGCAGGAGGGGAAACGCGACCGCTTCATCGAAGGGGGACGCGTACCAGGAGGCAGTGGTGAAGCTGGCCGAACATCCGGTTGAACAGGCGCCGCAGGGCTTGCACGTGCCAGTCCCCTCCTGCCCGGCTGCGCCGGTAGTGGGCGTCCGCGCCGAATGAACCGCTGAGGGAAGCGAAAGCCCACAGGTGGCCGACGTGGTTGAGCCGATTGTTCTTCACGAATCGGCGTCCGACGTAGCGGCGTTTGCCCGAGGCTCGCGTGATCGAGGCCGATCCCACTTACGCCTTCAGCCCTCCAGCCGTGGCGAACCGTGTCCGGTCGTCGCCGATCTCGCCCAGGATGCGGGCACCGACCTGGGGACCGATCCCGGGGAAGCTCAGCATGATCGGCGCGTCCGGGTGTGACCGAAATATCTCCTCGGTGGCGTGCGCCAGGTCGTCGACCGCCTGGCAGGCCGCGTCCAGACTGCAGCAGCAGGGCCAGCGCCTGCTTGCCCATGGCGTCCTCGACGAGAGGCACCTGCCGAGGGGCCTCGTGACGGAAGAACTGCTGGATTCGTTCGGCATCCGTTTCGATGCCCCGGCGGCGGCCGGCTCGTCGGAGCATGGCGGTCAGCTTCCACATCGGCAGCTTGGCGTCCAGGGCCGGTGTGGGCGCGACGGCCAGGATGCGGCGGGCATCGGGGCGGATCAGGGTTCCCGGCTTGTCCCTGAACGCCGCGATCATCGCCGGGAAGTACTCCCTGAGCAGGGACCGCAGCTGGTTGGCGACCTGCTGGCGGTTCCAGACCGCGTCCTGCTGTGCGCGGGCCAGGACGGCGACGGCCTGGGCCGGGTCGGTGTCGGCGGGCAGCGGGCGGTGCACCGGAGCGTCGGTGCGGATGATGTTCGCCAGCACCAGGGCGTCGCCCGGGTCCGACTTCTTGCGGGGGCCCTGCCGCAGCGTGGCGACGAGCAGGCCGCGGCTGGTCTCGATGGCCACCGGGATCGGCGTCTCCGCGGTATCACCGTGCTCGGCCAGGAGGTCGAACAGTGGCCGGTAGCCGTCCAGGTCGCCGTTGATCCGGCACTTGGCCAGCAGCTTGCCGGTGTCATCCACGAGCGCGACGTCGTGGTGTCCCTCCGCCCACTCGATTCCGCAGAACACGTCCATGGATCCCGGCCCTTCTCCCGGGCTGTTCTCGAAGGCGAGCACGCGGGGCCGCACGGCGGACTAATTCCAGGACTCTGTGGTCCGCCACCTCATCAGCCGTGCGCGGCACCGCAAGGCCGCACGGGCGCGCGCCGTGTCCAGAGCTCGAAGCTCGTGAGGAGAAACGCGTCACCGTGCGGCAGTTAATCCATCGAGGATCCCGAACACCCGACAGACCAGTGGGGGCAGACCGTGCGAGGGCCGGTCGGCGCCCAGCGCCACCAGTCTTTACAAAGACCTCGCACGGTCGGAGGGGTCGTAGGGGTCACCACGGCACCGACCGGACCACACACGTCCTGCCCCGGGCTGGACAACCGCCGCGGGCCCCTCAAAGATCCAGGACCTCTCATTGCTAACGAATTGGAGGTGTCGGCGCATGCGGACGGCTTGCCCGCGCCGGGTGGCCTGCGAAAACGAAGGGTGTCCGTTTCGCCGGGCTCCCACCTGCGGTCACACCTCCGGCCCCCGCCGCATGCACCTCGCCAGGCAACGGTTCAGCCTCCCCCGGTGCAACCCTCCGCCGGCCCCGGCCGGAGAACGCAAGCGGCGTTGTGACCGGTCGAGATAGATGTCACCTGGTCCCGACGTCTGTCACCGCACACTGTTACCCCTCCCCCAGAAGGAGGATCTGCCTTGACTGTCCTGTGCTACCCAAAGTTGATCGCGTGCCATCAGACTCTGAGGGATAGGGAAAGCTTCACTGCCAGGTGACAGATGCAGGCCGTGACGGGGGGCTGGTATGCGGTGGGTGTTCCGGTGGATCGTCAGGGGCTCGGGCGAGACGAGAACCCTGGACGTTTATGACGTCGCGTTCTTGGCGGGCGGGGCCCGGCATGTGGTGGACAGTGCGGTCACCGCGCTGCACCAGCGTGGGTCGCTCGTGGTGAACAACGCACAGGTCCATTCCGTGGAGGGGAAGCAACCTCTGCATCCGGTCGAGCGCGCGATGGTCGCCTTCTGCAGGCACCCGACAGACATCGACATCGTACGAGCCGTCCTGCAGCGCTCCCCAGAGGTTGAGAAGATCGGCCGCGGGCTGGCCACGTGGGGGCTGGTGGCGGGCGCGGAGCGTCAGATGACCCCTGCGGGCCGCCGACATCTCCAACAAGCCCAGCTTGACCCGCGCATGTTGGCGTACGTCTTCCCTCATCGCAGCCCGCGCTGGGAAGGGGCCGCGCCACCTCCGGCGGGCCAGCCCCGAAGGCGGCCGGGCGGCAATCGTCGTTACGGCGGCCCCGGCCTGGATACGGATACACACTCCGGCGGCGGTCACAGCGACGGGGAATGAGGCAGGTGACAACAACCGCGACGAGCTGGTGACAGTCTGCGCGACCAAGGCGGGGCGAACGCGCAGGTCGTGGGGCGCCTGGTGACAACCATCTCGACCAGTCACCGGCGTTCGGAGGAGGACTTGCCCATCCTGTCCCGGGCTTGCGCAGGGGGCCGTGGGCAAGCCCGGGGGAGGTCGCAGCGGCTTGCCCGGGTCCGTGTGGAGGCCGGGCAAACCGCGCCACACCTGCTGGCCGGCGCCGCTCGATGTCAGCAGGGGCAGGGTCGTGGTCGCCACGGTGAGCCGGTGGTTCACACTCCCCACCCGGCGGGCCCGCTCGTGGAAAGCGGCCTCCCTGGTGGCCGGAGCCGCACGGCGCGGCGCGGGTGCGAAGACGAACAGCACCGGCGGGAAGGGCCGCTCCAGGGACGGTCCGGCGTAGGCCTCCTGCCAGTGGGAGCGCGGGGCGCGAGCAGCGTTGCCGCGCCCGGCAGCAGGTGCGCCCCGGTAGGCGTCGTAGCGTTCCAGCTTGTCGATGAGGCGGGTGTAGGACATGGTGCGGTCGATCTCCACGAACGCGCTCGTCCCGTCGTCCAGGAGCATCACGCCGTCGGGCACGAGGCTCCCGGCCGGAGTGGGATGGGCGACCTCCACGCGCCAGTTCGCGTGGTCGGGCACCTGCGCCTGGTGGAAGGCGATGACGGTGTCGACCAGGGCGAGGCCGTGCTCCCGAAGGCCGGTCTTGCCGGCCGCGATGCGCTTGCCCGTCGTCCGGCCGGCCGGGGTGCAGTACCAGTAGCTCTGCTGGGCGCGGTGAGTCCGGCCGACCAGGGCCGGGGATTCTGCGAGCAGGTTGCGCAGTGCGCGGCGGACGTGGTCGGTGTCCTGCTGGTGGGGCAGCAGCAGCGTCTTGAGCTGGTGGGGTGTGGCCAGGCGCAGCCGGGCGAGGGCGAGCAGGACCTCGCCGCGCAGGTCCGCACCGGCCTTCGCCGCCGTCCTCCGGGCCCGGGACGCTTCTCCAGGTACATCAGTACTGGGAGAAGAGGAGTTGCAACCGGCCGGAGCGGGCGAACCGGGGATCTGACCAGCGACAACCGTCAGTCGGCGGCTGGAAGCCGCGGGGCCGGGGAGCGAGGCTTGCCGCAGAACGCGCAGCGGGGCTCGCCGTCGGAGCAGTGTCCGCCGGGGCCAGCGGGGCGGGGGCGATGGTCATCGCGTCCTCACGGTTCTCCGGCCTGCGCGGCCGGATCGGCAGTCCTCCGGCCCGCACACAGACGTGCACGCGAGCCGGAGCCACCGTGAGGAAGACCCTCTTGACCGCGGTCTGACCGCCCCCGCCACCGCCCGCCAGATTCCTCCTCGACCGCCCCTTCGCCGTCCCGGTTTGTCCGTGACCGGTGCGACGTTGAGCGGTAGTTGGATTCGTTGATCACTACTTGGCCAGGCACGCGCGTGAGCGGTCCCGCATCATCGAGTTCTGATCAGGTAATAGGGATCCGTGCGGGTCGTGCCCTTTGGGCCGCTGTGCTGGTGGAGTGCTGACGCAGGGCGGGGTGCCGATCCGTTCGGACGTCTGCGGGCTGGAGGAGGCGCGGTCCAGATCCGCGCCTCCCTCAGCGCATCACCCCGCCATCTGCCGTTCTTCGGGGCATTCCGGCAACGTCTGATCACCTGCTCCGCAGCCCTCGCCCCGCCGGTCGTAAGCCCCTGAACGGGGCCGCTTCTGACCGGTTGTCGACATACGCCTGAACGTTCTCAACCCCGTACAGGTGAACGTGCTCGGTTGATGACGCGCTGACCACGGGTTCTCGCCAGTCCGCGATGGGCGGTCGACGGCGTCAGGCGGCCGGGCACTTCTCATGTCACCTTGATGACGACCTTGCCCGCGGTGTGACCGTTCTCGACGGCGGCAAGGGCGGCCGGGGCTTCGGAGAGCGGATGGACCGCGGTGATGACGGGTGCGAGGACTCCGTCGAGGGCCAGCCGGGCCGACCGCTCCAGGTTCTCGCGGTCGACGCGACGCTCGACGAAACGCCCACCGAGGTCGGGCACAGACGTATCACCCACAGCAATGACGTTGCGGGGATCCCGGGCCAGCGGAGCGACGGTCCGCAGCGAGGTGCCTCCGACCAGGTCGACTATCCCGTCGAAGCCGTCCGGAACCAGCTCGCGTGCCGCGGCGACGACGTCCTCGGCGGTGTAGTCGACGAACCGCACCCCGATGCCCTCGGCGTGCTCGCGTTTGGCAGTACTCCCGGTGCCGATCACGAGCAGCCCGCGCCCGACGGCCAGCCGGGCGACGGCGAGGCCGACCCCGCCCCCGACCCCGTTGACCAGGACCGTGGCACCGGCCGGGAGTCCGAGCTGGTCGAGCACGTCCACCGCGGTCGTCCCGGCCACCGGCAGCGTTGCCGCCACGGTTGCGGACAGGCCCGGCGGGATGCGCGCGGTGTTCGGCGCGGACAGCACCGTGGTCTCGGCGTAGGTTCCGCCGCCGGTCAGTGCGAAGCCGAAGACCGCGTCGCCCACCTCGAGCCCGGTGACGTCCTCGCCCCGGGCAAGAACGGTTCCGGCCGCCTCCATGCCCAGCACGCGGGGAAACGGACGTCCGCCGTCGAGACCGTCGACCAGACCTGAGCGCAGAAGGTGGTCGAGGGGATTCACGCCGGCGACGTCGACCCGGATCAGTACCTCACCACGACCGGGTACGGGATCGGGACGATCGAAGAACTCCTGCACCTCGGGCCCGCCGTACCTGTCGAAACCCCATGCCCGCCCCATCTTCCGCCGCCTCTCGTATGACCGACCCGGTGATCCCGGGCCCTGTCGCCATCCTCACCTCTGACATTGATGTCAGGGGCAACCGGCTGAGACGCAGATCACAGCATCAGGTCGACCGCGCCACCGGTTCCGCGGCCGTGGACAGCTCCGCCCGGTGCCGGCTGTTGGCCCTGATCAGCACGTCGAGTGCATCCCGGGTCTCGATCAGGTGGGCGATGTCGGCGTCGATCCGGTCGCGCTCGCGCATCATCGCCGTGAACGTCTCCTCGGCGACGCCCAGGTCACCCGGGACGTCCACACACGGCAGCACGGTCGCGATCACCCGGCTGGACATCCCCGCGTCGAACAGCTGCCGGATGAGCGACACACGCTGAACCGCGGCATCGGAATAGTGGCGCTGCCCCGCGCCGGAGCGTGAGCTGGTCAACAGTCCCTGGTCTTCGTAGTACCGCAGTGAGCGCGGACTCACGCCCGTGCGCCTGGCCAACTCGCCTATCCGCATCTTTGAGACCCTACGCCCACAGCCTCCAGTTTCAGTCCGCCGAGTACGCCAGCACTGGCCGGCAAGCGCTCAACATCCTGGCCGACCCCGACGCAACCTCAGACGCTGGCCTCGCGCTCTTCCACGCATGCCGGCCGACTACCGCGCAAGGTCACAGGTGCCGGAAGCGATCCTGAGCAGATCCGGCGGCGTGCCGGAGAACGCGGTGGAGCGACGAGGAGCGGCATGGACAACGTGAAGATCGTCTGGGTGCAGGACGGCCGAGAGCGTGGGTCCGCCGTCACGTACAGCCCGTCGGCCGCCGAGACCTACAAGGGCTACAAGGAGGCCGAGGACGGCGTCTCCGACGTACGGATCGTCCCCGCTCAGCCCTGAATCTCCGACGGCGGCGGCACGAAGGAGCGGGCGCCGTCGGCGGAGTCCTTCTCGTCTGTCGGCACGGTTGACGCCGCAGGCCGGCGGGGCTTGGGTGGAGGAGCACGTCCACGGCGAAGGGAGCCGGGCATGGAGCGGGTCAGGCGTTCGGCTCGTCTGCCACGGTGCTCGCGCTGTGGGGGCGGGCTCATCGTGAGCGCGGTGGCGCCGGAGACCGACGAGCACGGGCGGCCGATCCACCTGGAGCTGTGCGCGGCATGCGACACCGGCGACGTCGACCGCCCGGCGGCCGGCCTTCTCGCCCAGTGGTTCACCGACGGCGGCGGGAAGGACGCCAGCCGCGCCCCGGAGGGCGCGCACCTGCTGACGGAGTGGGCCGAGGAGTGCATGGCCGCTCATGGCCGGTACGGGTGGGACACTCCGCCCGAGCAGACCTGAACGGCCGCGCTGTCAGCCTCGCCACTTGGGATCTGCCGGGTATCCGTTGGCAAGCCACCAACTGTCGATGTCGCCCAAGCCGGACAGGTCGGGGTCCGGCAAGCCCGGGTCCACCATCACCTTCGCGCCTTCCGGCACCGGTGTCACCTTGATGCTCCCGCTGTCCGACCCGAGGCTGAACGTCCTCAAATCCTCCAGGGCCTGTGCCTGACCGCTGCCGATCGGAAGGTCGACCGCGAAGTGCCGGGGACTGCCTGCGCCGCGTGCTCCCGCGCGGATCAGCAGGCGCACCGCCTCGGTGAAGCACTCCGGCCCGCCCACGACGATCCGGTAGTGGGGACGGTCCTGTGGCACGGCCTCATCATCCCGCGCGGGCTGTACGGCTTGGGGACGGCAGGTCTCGCACTGCATGCCTTCGTCCACCACGCGTACCTGGTCGCAGGACGCGCACAGCCAGGAGTCGCACTCTTTGCAGCGGCTCGGGGCGGCGTAGTCCGTCGCGTAGACCTCCGCGTCCTGGGGCAGCCGCGTGGCACAGGGGCACGTCGCACGTCGCGCAAGCCGCGCCTGCCGTGCGGCCTCCACTTCGGCGGCTTGGCGCTGTCGCTCCGGCTCCCCCTTCGCCCACTCCCTTACTCGTTCCGCGGCCCTGATCTCCCGTGCCCGGGAGCATTTCGCGCGCTCTTCTTCGCTGAGGTGGATCCAGCAGGCGGCGACGGGCGTCGGCTCTCCCTGAATCACGGGCCAGTCCGTCGTCCTGACCTGGCAGCGGCGTGCCGTGGTCTTCGTCATCCGGTTACACATCGCCTCGTCCGCCGGCCCGGGAAGAACGACGGGGACAGGCGATTCCCGAGGGACTTCCGGCTCCTGCAGGAAGGCGCAGACGGAGCAGTAGGCATCTGGACCTGTCACCGCCCTGTCGGCGCAGGCCGCGCACAGCCACGCGTCGCATGCCGGGCAGCGATACTACGAGCCATGAGACAGTGAGTACCGGCCGATCGTGTCCAGAACCGGGTGGTCCGCCTGGCGCATTACGCAGAGAGGACACAGATCCGGCGGCGTCGACGGTGGTGCGGTGTCGGTGTGCGGCATTCGCCCATCATGCCCACCGAGGCGTGACCGTGCCGCCGCTTCGCGGACCTCCGGCTCAGTGCGCGTCTCGGAGGCCCGCCTCGTACTACGGGACTGAGAGCCGGTTCTGCCCGGGAGTGCTTCGGTAGCCACGCCATTGCGGAAGGCTGTAGCGGGTGACCAGAGTCCACGCGGTCCGGGTGGCGTCCTCCACCCATGCGTGTCCTGCAGCGGGCAGGCCTCCCACCCCGCGCAGTGACTTGGTGATCTGCTCCTCGGAGATGTGCGTGTTGCCTTTCCCGAGGTACTTCAGGACGTACACCGCGAGGTAGTCCACATCATGCCCACAGCCTTGGCCACTGAAGTCGGACATTGGCAGCTGCCTCCTGGGAGGGCGCAGTGAACAGAGTGGCACCGCAGATCATCACTGCCCTGGAGCAGGCATGTGCCGCTATTGGACGTAACTGCCCGATTCTCGGTCTGCGACGGCTGAGACCGCCCTCCTCGGGCTCGGGCACGGCTCGCCGGAGTGAGGCTTTTACCAAGCTGCTGCGGGCTACCTCAGAAGTGCCTCAGGAGTGCCGCCTCCTACGGCAGCACGCTGAACGATGAACGCCATGAAGCTGACTGATTGGCTCCCTCTCGCCACCGCAGTAGCCGGTCTCGTGGCTGCCACGGTGACCTACCTCATCGGTCGCCACGCATCCCGGACCACGTGGAGCTCGAAGACGGCGGAGTGGCAGTATGCCTCCGTCGTCGCCTTCTTCGACGCCGCCATGGACTTCTTCGCCCTCGAAGACCGGCTTCCCGGCTCGAAGAGCGGTGGGGTGCCCTCGACTCCTCTTGACGACGTCTGGACCTGACCGGTCCGGGGCCGCTGGTGGACAAGGCCCGTCCGTTGTACGGGGCCGCGAGCGAACTGCGCGACAGCAGCCGTCCCCCCACGTGTCTGGGCGGTCTTCGGAATCGTGCGTACGAGGACTACATGGAGCTGTCGCAGCGGTCGGACCGCGAAGAACGCGCTGGCCGCATGGTAGAGAAGTCGGGCCTCTACGACGACTACGCCCAGGCGAAGCAGGCGTACAAGCGCCTTTACGAGGCGACCCGTCCCGGCTCGAAGGTGGACTGGGAGAAGGTGAAGAAGGCCGCCGACGGTTGGGCGGATCTGTTGGCGGACAAAACAGACGGCACGACGGGGAATGCTGTGACCGGTCACGAGATCGCCGCCACGCTGGACGGGCACGGAGCCCCGCAGGAGTTGCACCTGGTGCAGATCCAGGCGAAGGCGCGGCTGAAGGCGGAGGTGGAGAAGTTCGTGCCGACGGTCCGGGGGGGAGCTGGACGGAGACCGCATGAGGCGTCACTGCTGACCCTGAAAGACCTGAAGGGTTACCTCGCGGCCAGTCTGTCGCATACCCCATAGGGTGCGAAGTGCTTGGTCCTCGGCAGCTCGAATGTCGAGGACCAGGTGTTTTGTACGAGCAGGTCTACAGCTCGATGCCGATGTGCTCGATGTCGGTGAGCCGGATCTCGATGCCATGAGCCCTCGTGTTGTTGGCGCGGAAGTACATCTCCGCGAGGCCTTCGGCCGCGATCTTCTGGAGTTGCTCTTCAGTGTCGCCACGCTCGCGGGCGGTGAAGAGCTTGCCGACATAGATGGGCGGCAGGGCCTGGGTGATGTCGCGGATGCGGGCCTCGTCAGTGGTGCCGGCGGCGGCCTCGTACCCGAAGGAGGCGCGGGTGGAGACGACGGTGCCGCCGGTGGTGACCACCTCCTGCCGGGCCTTGGCCCTAATCTGCGACTGCCAGCGGCGTTTGACCTCGCGCTCTAGGCAGTCGCGCAGGTCCTGGCGGGGGCGCTTGAGCTTGCCCGCGATGTAGCGCTCCACGGTGCGCTGAGAGATCCCGAGCGCCTGGGCGGCCGCCTTGGTGCCGCCGAACTGCCCGACGAGGTAATTCATCTGCGCGCCGACGCTCTTGGGCGCCGGGCGGGTGAAGACCTTCGCGAGCGCGTTGTCGAGGCTGTCGGTGAGCTTGTTGGCCAAGGTCCGCTCCCCTTCTCCTGCGGTCGGGTCGTCCTTGATGAGGTTGGTCAGGTTGAAGCCGCCTCGCTTCTCGAAGAGCCGTTCGGCCCACAGGACGGTCTGGGTGCCCTGGTGCTTGACCAGGCCCGGGGAGACGCCTAGGACCTGTTGTGAAAGTGTTGGTAGCGGCTGCTGTGGTTGAGCAGTTCGAGGTGAAGGAGGGCCGTGACTGCTTGGGATGGCGCCTCGGCTGCCGCTAACTATGCCGAGGTTCGGCAGTACTGCTCGGTCTCGGCTCAGGCTCTCGAGGCCGCAGGTTTGCCGCCCGCAGAGCGATGGGACGAGAGTGGCGGGACGGCCTTCTACTGGCCGAAAGGCGATCCTGTGCTCGCTCATGGGCCCTGGGTGAACGGAATCGTCGTGTTCTGGGGAGCCAGAGGTGCACGTCGAGGCTGGGGCTGCGCTTCCCTCGATGCAGCTGGCAGCCCCTTGCTTGAGGCCACAACCTGGCTGCCCGTTGCTCCCTCCGTTGCCCCCGGTCTGCTGGCCGAGCATCTTCGGCGTCTGTTCGCCGAAGGCGCTGTGGCGCCTGAGTTCGAGCGTTGATGGAGCGACTGAGGTGTTCGATGGCCTCGGGCAGAAACAGCTCCAACACGCCGATGGCGTTGCCGCGGTTGGTGACCGGGGCCAGGACCCGCTTCTCCTGCGCGCTGTCGGGGACCAGGAGGAGCTTCTGGGTGCGCAGGACCTCGTCGTAGACGCTGTCGGCCAGCGGAACCTGGTTGGCCTGGCAGCCCTGCTGCGAGGCCGTCTCCTCGCTGACCCGCACCACCCTGCGGCCGGCCAGATCGACGAACAGGAACGACACGTACCGTGCACCGAACCGTTCCCGCAGCTTGTGCGCCACCACGTCGAGCGAGGTCACCGGCGCGGCGTCTTCCGTTGCGGCTGGTACCTGGGCCAAACCCATCCGGTCATCCGTCGTCGCCTCCCAGCACCTCTTCCTCCATGCCACACAAGACCGGACCCATCCCACTTCCGGCCTACGCCCCCCCCGGGGCGGGGGCCGGGCACGGTTCCGACTCGCGCCGTAGACAGCGGTGAGGCGACGTACGACGGGCCCGCACCCCGGTGGGCGCGGGCCCGTCGTACGTTCTCGCCCGGGCGCGGGAGCGTTCTACCGGCCCGGGCCGAGGGCGTTGTCGTTCAGGGAGGGGGCGTTGGTGGCCGAGCTGTACCGGGTCTGTGAGCCGCCGACGGTGACGGAGGTGGCCGCCTGACTGGCGTAGACGGTGCTGTTTGATGCCGCGCTTCCGCAGCAGGCGGCGGTACTTGTCGAAGTCGTAGCCCCGGTCGGCGTACAGGTGTCGGGGCTTGCGACGTAGACGTCCCCGCAGACCGATCGGCGGGATGGCGTCGAGCAGCGGTAGGAGCTGGGTGACGTCGTGCCGGTTGCCACCGGTCAGGGTGACGGCGAGTGGGGTTCCGTGACGGTCGACGATCAGGTGGTACTTCGAGCCGGGACGGGCGCGGTCGACGGGCGAGGGACCGACATGATCTCCCCCTTCGGGAACCCGGACGTGCGACTCGTCCACGGAGCGGTCGTCCAGGTCCAGCAGACCGGCACGGCGAAGCTCGGTCAGCGGGGCAGCACATAGGCGCGGCCACACGCCGACCTCGGTCCAGTCCCGCAGCCGGCGCCAGGCCGTCACACCGGAACAGCCCACGGTCTCCGCGGGGACATCGCCGGCCCGCCGGACGTCACGGGCCTCGGCTCCGGCGAGCCAGGCGCAGGAAGAGGAACGGTGCACCTTCAGCAACCGGCACGGGAAAGCGACGGGATGGGTGGTCTTCTCCGCCTCGATGAACGCGTATGTCTCGCTCACCGGTCGCTTTCCTTCGCGAAGAAGACCGCGGCTTTTCGCAGCACCTCGATCGTCCGGGCCTGTTCGGTGACGAGCTTGCGCAGCCGCTTCAGCTCCTCACGTTCCACGATCGTCGGCTCGCCAGGCCGGCCCTCGTCACGGTCGACCTTGGCCCGCTTGTACCAGCCGTGCAGCGACTCCGGACTCACCCACGGTTCCCGGGCGACCTCCGTCACCGACCGCCCGGTCGAGTCGACCAGCGCGACCGCGTCCCGCTTGAACTCCGCCGTGTACCGCTTCGTGTACTTACTTCCCACCTGGCACTGCTTCCCCTGGGCCCACACGTCCCAGTGTCCAGGTGCCCACATCGACGGGGAGCTTCACTTCTACCGTCTCGGTACGGCCTCCACCGTCTGCTTCAGCCGATTCAGTGTCGTGGCCATGCCGGAGCGGTTGACGCGGATCCGGACCGCTGGTGACGTGCCCGCGGCGGCCCGGCCGAGGAGGTCCGCAACGCGCCCCCGGTATCCCCGACGCAGGTCGTGCCAGTACTGGGTGACGTGTGTGGATCCGGAACCCGTCATGGTGTCGTCGTCCGCCGGTCGGAGCAGGAACCTCCAGGAAGCCAGGGGCAGCCCGGCGATCGAGACGCGAAAGGCGAACTCCTCGGGAGCGTCGGAGCGAGTCACGCGGCAGAAGGTGAACCAGCGGCGGTATCCGTTGCGGTTGAATCCGAGGAACGCGGGACCGGGGTTCCCGAGCGCGGGGAGGATCCAGATACCGACGCACTCGGGGCTCCACTCGGGCATCCTGCGTACGTCGCTGAGCGCGGCAAACACCTCCTCGGGCGGTGCCGCGATGACGACAGACTCACGCAACTCCCACGTTCGCGTCCATGCGCCGTCCTGTGCGTTCACGAGATCGCCCTTCATGATGACCGTCCTGTCGTGTCCCGCTCCGGAGTGCCGCTCAGCGACCCGTGTCCACGGCGGCGGGCTCGCAGGCGCACGGGGGACCGGCGGCTGTGCCGGGACAGCAGTCGGCAGTCTCCGCTCTCCGCGATCGCGCGGTTGTACGGACCGCAGGGGAAAGTTCCGTCTCCCCTGTCGGCAGGGGCTGCCAGCCGGGCCTGCCCAGCAGATGGCGCGCCCGGTCACGCCAGCACGTGGCGCGCGCCAGGTCGCGTCCGATGGCGGCGTACTCGTGCGAGACGATGCGCAGGGGGTTGTAGGTGTCGATGTTCTTGGTGAGTCCGTAGTGGGGGCGTTCGGTCTCCTCGGCCCAGGTGCCGAACATCCGGTCCCAGATCATCAGGATGCCGCCGAAGTTCCGGTCGAGGTAGCCGCCTTGCGAGGCGTGGTGGACCCGGTGGCTGGAGGGCGTGTTGATGGTCCGCTCGATGATGCGGGGCAGCCTGCCGATGCGATCGGTGTGGAGCCAGAACTGGGTCAGCATGTTGATCGCGCCGCACAGCAGGATCGCCCAGGGCGGCACGCCGGCCAGGGCCAGCGGGATGTAGAAGATCTGCGAGGTCAGGCCGGTCCAGGGTTGGCGGACCGAGGTGGAGAAGTTGTACCTGCGGCTGGAGTGGTGGACCACGTGGCTCGCCCACAGCACGCGCACCAGATGGTGCTCGCGGTGCATCCAGTAGTAGCAGAAGTCCTGGGCCAGCAGGATCAGCGGGAAGGTCACCCAGGTGACCTCGACCCGCAGCGGGGTGAGTTCGTACAGAGCGACGAAGACGGCGACCGCGATCATCTTGTAGAGGACGTCGACGACCGCTGCGCCCGCGCCCACGGCGAAGCTGGCGGCGGTGTCGCGGACCCCGTAGCCGCTCGCGTTCTCGTCCGGGTGGAGCCGGTAGTAGATCATCTCGACCACGACCAGGAGCACGAAGAGGGGTGCGGACAGGGCCAGCAGGGACGTGTTCTCCATCGGAGCCTCCTATCGGAGCGATCCGCTCCGAAAGGAGTATCGGAGCGGAACGCTCCGACAGGCAATACCTTGGACGCCATGAAGAACTCGGATGCCGCAGGATCACGCGCGGGCAGCCGCTTCGGACGCCAGGCCGAGGCCGAGCGCAACGACCTCCTCGTGCTGTACGCGGCTCGCGCCGTCTTCGCGGAACAGGGCGCCGACGCCCCCGTCTCCGCCATCGCCACCCGGGCGGGCGTGGGGATCGGCACCCTCTACCGCCGCTACGGCAGCAAGGAACAACTCCTCCAGCGACTGTGCTCCATCGGCATCGCCCGGACGATCGCCGAGCTGGGCGTCGCACTGGAGGCCGAAGGCACCGGCTGGGAGGTGCTCGCGGACTACATGGCCGCGGCGGTCGACGCGCGGGCGGGCGCCTTCGCCGCCCTGGCCGGGACGTTCAGCCTGCCGGAGGAAGTCACCGCCGCCAACGAACAGGCGAAAGCCCTGGCGGAACGGTTGTTGCGCCGGGGCCATGACGACGGGACCGTCCGCGAGGACGTCACGACGCTCGACATCACGCACGTCATCGAAATGTTCAGCCGATATCCCCGTCGCACCGAGGAGGACGACCACGCGCGCCGCAGGATGCTGACCTTGACCCTCGACGGCCTGCGCGCCCGGTACACCGGGCTTCCGGGACCGCGCCCCGACTGGGCCGACTACCACCGCACCTGGGACGAACCGGGCGAGCCCTCCTGACAGGATTCGCCGTCCGTTCGCTGCGCGCACCCCATAGGCAACGTTGACGGGCCGTCACTTCACTGCCCAGAATGCGCAGGCGTTGGAGAGCGTTGACTCGCCTTTCCTTGCTCCTCGGTCGAAAGGAACAGCCGGCTTGCTCACGTCTGCCCACCCCCCACACCGCCGCGCCCACCGGTCCCCCCTCGTCGTGCGCACCGCGGAGACCCTGGTCACCGCCACGGCCCTCCTCGCCCTGCTCGCTCCCGTGGCGGACGCCGCACCCGCCCGGACTACCGCTGCTGCCGCTCCGGCAGCCGCAGTCGCCTCGGCCGCACTCCCGACCCGTACCGCCGAGATCACGCTCGATTCGTGGATGGAGCAGTTGCGCGGCTCCGTCGGCGACCGTCCTTTCAACCGCATCGTCATGCCCGGAAGCCACGATTCCGGATCGTGGAGCATCACCAAGAACAGCGGCATGTGCCCGTACGGCGAGAGCGCCGACGTCGCCCGTAACTGATCGTTTCAGAATGAGGTTCGGAGACGTCGCAAGCAGATGATGCTGCAGGCGAGTTGGAGCAGCCCGAGGTGGAGATCGGCGCGTATCTCGTAGCGGGTGCGGAGTCGTTTGAACTGGTGGAGCCAGGCGAAGGTCCGCTCGACGACCCAGCGGGTCTTGCCCAGGCCGGAGCCGTGTGGGACACCGCGTCGGGCGATCTTGGGTGTGATGCCGCGGGCCCACAGAATGCGGCGGTACTTGTCGTAGTCGTAGCCGCGGTCGGCAAAAAGCCGGCCCGGCCGGTGCCGCAGCCGCCCGCGGACTCCTCGGATGCGGGGGATCGCGTCCAGCAGGGGCGTCAACTGGGTGACGTCGTGCCTGTTTCCGCCGGTCAGCGAGACGGCAAGAGGAGTGCCATGCCGGTCGACGATCAGGTGGTGCTTGCTGCCCGGCCGCGCGCGGTCGACCGGCGAAGGTCCGGTGTGAGCCCCCCTTTCAACGCCCGGATGTGCGAGCCGTCGATCGCGCAGTCGTCCAGGTCCAGCAGGCCTGCCTTGCGCAGTTCGGCCAGGAGAACTTCATGCAGGCGGGGCCAGACACCGGCCTCGGTCCAGTCCCGCAGCCGCCGCCAGGCCGTCACCCCGCTGCATCCGGTCCGCTCGGCGGGCACATCTCTTCAGCTCACGTTCTTGCGCAGCACGTACACGATGCCCCGCAGGGCGGCGCGGTCGTCCGCGGGCAGGCGTCCGGGATACCGGTGTCGCCGCGGCGGGCGGGGCGGCAGCAGCGGGGCGAGACGTTCCCACAGGTCATCAGGCACAAGATCATCCGACACCCGAACCACTGTGCCGCCACCCAACCCGACTGCCAAGCCCCTACGCCGAACTCATTCTGAAACGATCAGTAAGTGGCCTGCCCTCGCTGCCAGCATGTCCCGCACCCAGAGCGGCTCGCTCACCCGTCAGCTCGAGGCGGGAGCACGTTACTTCGATCTTCGGCTGTGCAAGGTCGACGGGGCCTGGTACACGTACCACGGCGGACCGCGCGGCGGCCTCTTCTTCGACCGGACCGCACCGGACGGCACGGTCACGCGCGGCGAGGTCGGCGAGGTCGCCGACTGGATCGCCCGCCATCCGCGTGAAATCGTCACCGTCAAGCTCATCACCGCCGCGCCCCCCGAGACCGCGCGCGCCGACAACCAGGAGGCGCTGACCCTCCTGGCGAACGCCTTGGGCGGCGGCGCGGGCCGCCCCGCGCTGGCCGACGACTCGCTGACACCGACGTCGACCTACGACCAGTTCATGGCGGCCGGCAAGCACGTCGTCCTCATCGACGTACGCGGGGACTCCGGCCACCGCTGGACCTGGCGGCAGTTCGCCCTCTCCTACCGGGGAAGCTACGTCGAGGTCGACAAGGACTGGCAGGACATCCTCAAAGAGGTCTTCCTGCCCGGCACCCGTCAGCGCAACTACGACGCGGTCAAGCGCCGTGGCGACGAAGTCCTCGGCCGGGCTCCGGGAGTTCACGCCGACGAGCTCTTCGTCCTGCAGAGCATCGTCGACCCCACCCATTCCATACCGGACGCGGCGGTCGCCCAGGCGCTCGGCGTCCTCCGGCTCCTCTCCCCCACGGTCGCCGACAACTACCTGCTGACCCTGTCGCGGGAGCTCAACAGCCAACTGCTCGGGAAGCTGCGCCAGGACTGGAACCACTCCGACGTCGCCGAGAACATGAACATCATCATGACCGACGACGTCAACCAGAACGGTGCCGGAGTCGGCGCCGGAGAACTCCAGCGGGAGATCGTCTCCAGGAACCTCCAGGTCAAGACCACCCCGAACACCTACTACCACACCGGCCTGTCACCCAGTGGCGAATGGACGCCCGCCACCGCACTCGGCGGAGCGGGCGACTCCTTCCGCTTCTCCGGCGGCCGGCAGTCCATCGCCCCCACGCCCGACGGAGGCCTCCAGGCCCTGGGCATCGGCCTGGACGGCAACGTCTGGCACACCGTCCGGTACCGCGACGGCTCCTGGCAGCGGTGGAACGTCCTGCCGGCCGCCGACAACAAGACCCCCGGCTTCAAGGCCACGGACGTCTCGATCACCGCGATGCCCGGCGGCGACGCCCAGCTCGTCGCGGTCGGCCGTGACGGCCTCGCCTACCACAACATCCGCTACGCCGACGGAGGATGGCAGGGCTGGGCCGCGATGCCCGGCCCCGACAACGGACTCGTCCGGGCGAGCCGGGCCGCGGCAAGCGGCATGCCCGACGGCTCCACCCGCGTGGTCGCCTTCGGCGCCGACGGGGCGATGCGTCTGACCACCCGCGCGGCGGACGGCTCCTGGAAGCCGTGGGCCAAGGTCCCCGGCGTCGGCTCCACCGAGTTCGCCGGCCACGACCTGGCGATCACCGCGGCGGACCGGGAGGCCCAGATCGTCGCCGTCGGCCTCGACGGCAACATCTGGCACAACGTCGTACGCACCGACGGCAGCCTCCAGGGCTGGCGCACCCCGCCCGGCGACGGCACGCCGACGATGGCCGCCCGAGCCGTCGCCGTCGCGGGCGCCGCGACCGGAGAGAGCCGGATCCTCGCGATCGGCACCGACGGCAACGCCTACCACTCCCTCCGCCGCGCGAACGGAACCTGGGAGCCCTTCCGGCCCGTGCCGGTCGGCCCGAGCGACCGACCGGCGTTCCCGGCCACCACGATCAGCATCGCCCTCCACTCCGGTGGATCGGCACAAGCCCTGATCGGCGCCCGCTGACGCACCAGGTGCCTCGCCGGACGGCAGCATGACGGACCAGTACTGCAACGGTCCTTGTCGTGACGGTTTACAGGTGGTTCGTTGGTCTGGTCATGGGTGGGGAGGTTGCTGAGGCCCGGTCGTGGGCGGGTGAACTGCAGTTATTGCATGAGCGGTTCGTGCATCGCTCTGCCAGGTCGGAGCTGCGTGAGTCGGCGCTCGCGTACATGCGGGGACTGATCGCTCCACCGGAGCGGAAGAACGGCTGGACGCTGGTGGAGCAGGCCGGGCATGCGGGCCCGGACCGGCTCCACCGGCTGCTGAACCGGATCGACTGGGACGCGGACGAGGTGTTCGACGATGTGCGCGAGTACGTGGTCGAGCACTCGGGTGACCCGCAGGCGGTGCTGATCGTGGACGACACCGGCTTTTGAAGAAGGAGGTGCGGTCGGCCGCGGTCCAGCGGCGATATTCCGGGACCGCGGGCCGGACGGAGAACTGCCAGGCCAGGTCTTCCTGGCCTATGCCACCGGCCGCGGCCGCACCCTGATCGACCGGCGACTCTACCTGCCCACGTCCTGGACCGACGATTCCGACGGCCCGAAGAGATCTCCTACTACATCGCCTACTGTTCCACCGGCACCACCCTCGATGAGCTGATCCATGTCGCCGGTGCCCGGTGGGCGGTCGAGGAATGCTTCCAGACGGCGAAGCAGGAGTGCGGGCTGGACGACTACCAGGTCCGCCGCTATCCCGGCTGGCACCGCCACATCACCCTGGCCATGGCCGCCCACACCTGCCTCACGATCCTGCGGGCCCGCGAGCTCGACGCCGGCAAAGCAGAAACGGATCCTCCGGCCTCACCCCCTTCAGCCCGGCCGAACCGGCGACGCCGACGACATCAGGGAAAAGGGGCTCCAGGCCGGACCGAACCCGACGACCATGCGCTCGGACGCTCCCGAGGCGGCCTGAGCACGAAGGTCCGCCTCGCCGGCGACGGTCGTGCACGAGACCCCTGGTCCTTCGCGTCACCGCAGGCCAGGCGAGGGACGCCCCGGCCTTCGAGAGCGTCATGGCCGGCATCCGTGTTCCGCGAAGCGGGCCGGGAAGACCGATGAACCGGCCCGATGCCGTCCTGGCGGACCGCGCGTACTCATCCCGCGCGATCCGGAACCACCTCCGCCGACGCGGCATCCGCGCTGTCATCCCCCAGCCGTCCGACCAGATCGGCCACCGTCTGCCGCGAGGCCGTGCGGGCGGCCGACCGCCCGCTTTCGACGCTGAGGCGTACAAGCAACGCAACGCGGTCGAACGGTGCGTCAACCGGCTCAAGCAGTGGCGCGGCCTGGCCATGCGAACCGACAAGCTCGCCATCGTCTACCAGGCCGCACTCCACCTCGCCACCATCCTCATCTGGGCCCGGCGACAGCCCGCTCAGCGATCGACCACCCAGTGCGCGTCCGTCGGCCAGGCCCCCGTGGCAACGATCTGCTTCACCAGCCTGAACGCCTCACGGATGGGGATGGTGTCCTCATCCGGATACTCGTCGTCCTGCCCGTTGGAGAGGACGAACCCGTCGCTCGACCCCTGAGCCCCGGGGGCCACGGCATGCTCGCCGGGGTCCCCCTCGTCTTCGAGCAGCATCACCATCGCGCGCTCGGTATTCGTCACGAAGGCCAGCGACCGTCCGGACGAACTGGTCAGCCACGTCTCCAGCTGCCCGCTGTCGATCCTCGACCGAAGAGCCTCCGGCACCGCCTCGGACGACACAGGGACAGGGCTGTCGCCATTGATCACCCAGGACTCGATCACGAGCACGATGATCTCACGGACGATCTAAGAGACAGTCCCTAGGCCTCTTGGCCTGCCGGATGGAAGTTGATGCGTTCACGGATGACGGGGAAGCCAGCCTTGGCGAAGTTCGCGGCCATGGGGAAGTTGGCCTGGTCCGTCGCTCCGCTGACGAACTCCGCGCCTTGCTCGACGAGGAAGTGGGTGCACTCCGCGAGGAGGTCGTAGGCGTAGCCGCGACCGCGCTGCTCCGGGACGACTCCGATGAAGCCGATCGTCGGGCCGGAGGGGTTGTGGGCCGGAATGTGGATGCCGGCCAGGTCGCCCTCCGGTGTGTGTGCGGTCTGCCACCATTCCCGTGGGGAGGGGCACCAGTGGAAGAAGTCGAGTTCCTCCTGGGCGGCCTGGTCGAGGCCGCCCTCCTCGATGGCCCTGAGCGCGTGGGCGTCCAAGGTGGCGGAGTGGATGCGGCGCAACGCGTCGAAGAAAACGGTGTCGTCGGGTTCGGCGCTGAAGCGCAGGCGTCCGGGCCGCTCGGGCAGACCTCGCTCGGGGGTCCAGCGGTACAGGAAGCGTTCCACCAGGAGTTCGTACCCTGCGGCTCGTGCGGCGGCGAAGCGCGCCTCGGCTCCGGCGCGCAGGTAGGTCTTTTCCCGCCAGCCGCCGGGCAGGTTGATCTCGAGTTCGACCTGCCAGGGAGCGGAGCGCAGGAGTTCGGCCCCGGCCTCCTCCTCGCCCTCGGCCACGTCGAACCAGTTGATGTTGACGGGCTCCGAGTCGTCGGGGCCGCCCCACCACGCGCCGCGTGCGACGACCTCGCCGTCGCGCAGGGCGACGCGCTTCCAGTCGGGGCGGAACCGGGTACGCCGGTGGCCTTCACCGGCGCCGAGGGGGTCGGGGTGTGCGTCGAAAAGATGTGCGTCGCTCGCGGAGAGCGCGCGGATGACCGTATCGGTCATGGATTCCTCCGGGATACAGGCTGCTTGGAGCGCTCCCGGTCAGAACTGACGAACCACGCCGGGATAGCGGAAGAGGGAGCGCTGGAAAGGTGTGAACCGCACGGCACTCGCCTCCTTCCATCCGTCTCAGGGCGTGAAGCCACACAGTACGTGATCTTCCGCGGGTCCGTCCATGGATTTCCGCGTCCCTTGAAGGAGGGGTTCGCGGGACGATGCAGGGCGCCCTCAAAGGCCCGCAGGTCCCTGAGCGGACTGTAGTGAGCCTTTTCCAACCTGGCATCTGCGCTGGTCAGCTTTCTGGTTCCGGTCGGTTCTTCACGGTTGGCACGGGCTTCTGGCCAGGAGTCTCGCGGCCGGTCAAGGTCCGTGGAGACCCTTCGTGAGTTCTGCCCACCGACGCACCAGCAGGTTGGAAAAGGGTCACTCCATCCACTCGATCGCCGCAGGAATGAACACGCCGGCAGGGATTGAGCCGTCACCAGCTCGCCAAGGAGACCGGGCTCAATGAGGCGGGTGGAGTTCGACTGGATGGTCAGGCTCAAGTGGATCCGGCCCGCGGAATGGGCCGAGGTGAAGTACCGCACTTCACGAGCCGGGGAGGTCGACGTCCCGCTCTACCGCACCACCGACATCGACGCCCTCCCCGACGCGCACCCCGAGGCCAGCTGGGAGGAGCTCCGCCAGGTCGGAAAGGGCCGCCGCTCGCCTCACTGCACCCGAAGGCGAAGGCGGCATCGGTGTAGGGGCCGGGCAGGCGAAAGGGGCAAGCGCCCGGGGAGATCCGGGCGGCCGCCCCTTCGTGGTACCGGACGGGGCAGGTCTCTACGCCAGGCTGGGCGCGTCGGTCAGGGCGATGCGGGCGGTGATGCGCTTGCCGATCGGTTCCTGCTCGATGAGCAGAGCCGTGGTGACGGCCTTGACGATCTCCATGCCGTGCCGGCCGATCCGGTCCGGTTCGGTTCGGCGGTCAGCGCTTCGGGGACGGTGGGTTCACCGTCCCACACCACGATGTCCACGCTGCTCGTGCTGATGCGCAGTTCCATCAGGACGGGGCCGGGGGCGTACTTGCAGGCGTTGGTGACCAGTTCGCCGACGATCAGGGCGGTGATGTCGCGCGTGCGTTGCGGGGCGGTCAGGTCGTGTGCGGCGCGGGCCTTGTCGAGGAAGGCGGTGGCGTGGTGGCGGGCGTCGGCGATGTAGGCCCCGTCTCCGTCGAGCGCGTAGCCGGCGCGCATCGGGTGCCCGTCCGAAGGGGGCTGTGCGTTGCCGTCACCGTCGCCATGGGGCCCCACTGGCCTCGTCCTCGCTCCCGTTCACGCGGCGCGGTTACCCGCCCGGCTGATCTGCACGCGGCGCAGGCCGCCCACGCCGCTGTCCGGGTGGGACCGGTCTGGGCGGGTGGGGCAGAATCGACCGCGTACGCCCCCTGTCAGGGCAGCTCAAGCGCTGTTGAGGAGACCATGACCAGCAACGACGAAGCGGAGCGGACCGCCCGGCTGTCCGCGGTGCACCGCGTGGTCGACGGCGTCCGTATCGCCGCCCTGCACGGCGAGATCGATTACGACGAGCAGGAAGTCCTGCGCGAGGTCCTGCTCCCCGAAGGCGAGCCGGTGCTTCCGGTCGTGGCCGACATGAGCGGCGTGACCTTCCTCGACTCCAGCGGCATCAACGTCCTGCTCGCCGTCCACCAGCGGGTGAGCGACACGAAGGGCCGGCTGCGCATCGCCGCGCCCACGGACAATGTCAGGCGCGTCCTGGCCCTGGTCGGCGTCGACGCCGTCATCCCCTGCCACCCCACCGTCGAAGACGCCCTGAACGCCTGACACGAGAGACGGGGCACAGGCGGCTGTCCGGGAGAGCCCGGGCGGCCGCCCTCTCGTCGTACCGACGTCAGTGGCCGCGCGGGGCGTACATGATGACGGCCATGCCGGCGAGGCAGACCAAGGCGCCGGTGATGTCGAAACGGTCGGGGCGGTAGCCGTCGGCGACCATGCCCCAGGCGATCGATCCGGCGACGAAGATCCCGCCGTACGCGGCGAGGATGCGTCCGAAGTTGTCGTCGTTCTGGAGAGTGGCGACCACGCCGTACAGGCCGAGCGCGACGACGCCGGCACCGATCCAGATCCAGCCCTTGTGCTCGCGGATGCCCTGCCAGACCAGCCAGGCGCCTCCGATCTCGAACAGGGCGGCGACGACGAACAGGGCGATGGAGCGGGCGACGAGCACGGTGAAGGGCTTCCTGATGGGGCGGGGCGGGTCAGTGGGTGGCGCCGAAGAGGTCGGTCAGCATCGTGTGGCCGTCGGCGGGGGCGCGGACTTCCAGGTGGAGGCGCGGGCCGTCGAGGTGGAGGCGGAAGTCGAAGAAGGGGCAGCACCGCTGCTCCGCGGCCGCCAGTTCGGCGATGCGCGCGGCCCGGTCGGTGGGCAGGGTCAGCCGCAGGCCTTCGGGCACCGCGGTCCGGGTGGCGCCGTCGACGGCTTCGCGCCACTGGGCGGTGCGCTCGTGCAGGCCCTTGCCGGTCAGTGAGCAGGCCACCGGTGAGGTGCGCCACCGCACCGCTTCCTGTTCAGCGGCCTGACGGCTGGGAGTGAGTACGACGTCGACCGGCTGACCGCCGCGAGTTTCGCCCGGTGCCGGGGCGAGGAAGCCGCATGCGGGGTCACAGCGGCCGGCGCGGTCGGGCAGCGTGTCCAGGTGTCCCAGGGCGCCGTGGAGGGAGGCGGTGAGGGCCGCGAGTTCGGCGGCGCGGGCCTCGGCTTCAGCGAGGCGGGCGGCGATCCGGGGGCGCAGATCGGATTTCACGTCCCGGCACGCGCCGGTCTCCCACACGCCGAGCAGCTCGCCGATCTCCTCCAGGGACAGCCCCAGGTGCTTGGCCGCGCCGATGAACGCCAGCCGGTCGACCGCGTCCTCGCCGTACATCCGGTACCCGGCGGGCGTCCGGGCGGCGGAGAGCAGGCCCGCGCTCTCGTAGAACCTCAAGGTCGTGGCCGGCACCCCACTGCGCTCGGCAAGCTGGGAGATCCGCATGGAGGTCATGCCACCGACCATAAACCTTCTACCCGACTCGAAGGTCAAGCTGAAGCAGGCCGAGTCCCGTGACAGCTTGTCCTCTGACAGGTGATCTTGACCGATTGACAGGCGATATTGACCGACTCTCAGCCCATGAGTGCTCTGCCGTGCCATCCGAGCAAGGGGCGGGGGCCGGCGTGTGCGGGAGGATCGCTTCGTGACCACCCTTGTCCCGCCTCCCGGGCCCGACCGGCACCGGGCGATCGTCAGCGAGGTGGCCCTTCTGTGGGCCGCGCACCACCCCGGGCCGTTCCCCGACGTGCCGTTTGACGACAGACACGATCTGGCGTACCTGGATTTCAACATGGCCTGCTGCGTCATGACCTACCTCAGGAACGGTGGCGTTCCCGGCCCGGGCCACGTCGAGGTTCTCCGGGACTGCCTCCCGGAGCTCCGTGCGGCCGTAGCCCTGCTGTCGCGTTCGGCGGAGTGCCGGGAGGGACTCAGGGTCTTCAGGGGCTTGCTTGCGATGGCCGAACTGATCCTCGCCGACGGGGCGTGAGCCGGTAGCCGTCCCGGCCCTCACCCATCAGATCAGGGTCGAAGGAGTTCCTGACGTCGTCCCACAGCAGACCCGGCATCCCTCGCTCCCCGCCGCCCGGTATGCCTCAGCGGCCTCCGCCCGCGCGCCCTCCGCGGACAGCTCGCGCACCGCGTTCGGGGCAGAGGCGTGCAACTCGCGCGGCTGCCGCTCTGGCCAGACCTGCATCACTCGGAGCACCTCGCCGGTCTTCCCATCTTCGTGGAAGCGGATCAGCTGATGCAGGACCACGGTCGTGTGACAGTGCGTGCAGATGGCGGAAATCTGCCGCAGCCAGGTGCGCATCCCGAATTTGATCTGATGCTCGACAGACGGGTGATCTTTCTGAGGATGCGGCCAGACGTAGGTGTTGAAACCGTGGTCTGGGACCGAGAAGCCGGTGTGGAGGTGGCAGTTCGGGCACAGGCCCGGGGGGGGGACGAAGCCGTTCTGGTCAACGGTGAGGCTGGTCATGGCCCATGGACAGCGGACTGCCGGGGTATCCGGCAGCGAGTTTCCTGTCCCGGTCCAGCAGAAGCACCGACGAAAGGTGCCTCGTCCCCGTGACGGAAGCCGCTGCTGGCGGGGCACCTTTCTTGATTTGTCCGGACCTCCTGCCGGGGTTGCTGCTCGATCGCGGGGAGTGAGCGCTTTGCCTCCCGCTTGATCACATCGGTGTGCCTAAGAGCTGTCCCGTAACTCGGCGCAGAGGTCAGCGGGACGTCACCGCTGGATCGCTCTGTCCGGTTCTGACACGACTTGCGACCCCAACAGGATCCCGGGAAACCAGGCCGAACCGGACACCAGCTAGCGGTCTTCGGAGTTACGGGACAGCCCTTAGGTGCATGATGTGCCTGGACATAGGGGGGACGCATGACGCAGACCACGCCGCCGAAATGGGGGCTGACACTGCCGGGGGCTCCTGAGAATCCGGGTGTGCCGCCGCAGAGGTTCATGCCCGTGCGGCCTTCGGACGGCGGGAACGCTGCGGTGTTCACCGTCGGGGCTGTGGCAATCGGGGCTGAGACCGTGATCGCCGCGCTGGTCGCCGTCCTGTACAGCTTGCAGTCCGAGTCCCACGGAGGCGAAGGCGGCCTCGGATGGCTGTTCGGCACCATATTCGCGCTCGTGCTGCTGGCAGTCATTTCGATGATCGCAGGGCTGGCCGGTTCGGCGATGGCGGTGCTTCCCCTCGTCCTCCTCGGGCGTGCGGTGGCCCGCCGTACGGGTCGGCGCGACAGCTGGCAGCTCACCCTGGCCACTGTGGCGGTCGTTGCCGTCGCCCTGGCGCTGCTCATCGGCTCCTGCATGCTCCTGGCCGGCTTCGGCGGCCCCGGCGACCTGCTCGTTCATCCCGTCCTTGCCCTCAGCCTCATCGTCGGGCTGGCACCCGCGACCCTGTGCGCCCGGGCGGCGGGGAACCCCGGAAAGCCCGGGGCCCGATGGCGGGTGCTCGGGGGCGTGGCGCTGGGCGGTCTGGGGCTGCTCGTGGTGACGCTTGCGGTCGGGGTCGCGGCGTACAGCTCGGGGATCCTCAAGATCTACGAACCGCCCCGGCTCACTGAAGCCGACATCGTCGGCACCTGGACGGACGGCGACGGCGGAAGCCTCCGCTTCGAGGCGGACGGCACGGTGACGGCGAAGGGCGTCAACGAGTACGAGGCCACGGGTGAGCAGTCCGGTGCCTGCAACCGCACCGGGAAATGGCAGCTGACCGAGAACGAGGGTGTCGGTCAGCCGTTCGAGCTCAGCATCGCGGACTGCGAGAGCCTGTCCTTCGGCTGGAAAATCGGCGGTACGGAGGAACACCCGACGGTCTTCACCTGGATCGGCAAGCCGGATTCGGGTGAGCGGTACATCCTTACGCGGCAGCGGTAAGCCACCCGGTACTGAGGTCTCGGGCCTGGCCGGGTGCAGGTGTGCGGTCATGCCGCCCTCGATCCATGGCCTCCACCGCCACACGGGTCCCAGCCGACTGCTCCGAAGCGACGCCGTAAGCACCACGCGGTACGCCAGGAACGTGGGAAACGATCTCCACCAACGCGGGATGGCCCTAGCTGTAGCAGCTCTATCACCGCTCGTCAGCGACTTCCGTCGATGCCCCCAGCATGCTCTGAGCTTGGCGGTCAAACTCACATGGCAAACGGTCAAGATCACCTGTCAGAGGACACAGCTGTTACCAGGTCTTCGCTGCGGTCGAGCACACCACCTCGCAGAAAACGCGCTCACCAGGGGATTCGCCGGTCCTGCCTCACAGATCCACAGGCCGGGCGGGGCTGGTCCCCGCTCACCACGGGCCCTCCGGTGGTGTCGGCGGTACAAGTGAGGAATGCGGTGAGCTCGCGGGTGGCGGCCGGGCCGGCGGCGGTGAGCCGGGCCGCGCAGCCGAGCTCGTCGACGCCCGTGTCGGTGTCCGGGGCGAGGCGGTGGAGCGCGGTGAGCAGGGTGGTGGTGTGGACGCGGACCGGGACGGGCAGGAGGCCGGCGGCCGGATCGGCGTAGTGGCCGCGGCCGGTGGCCAGGGCCTGGGCGAGCCAGGCGTCGACGTCGGTCTGGACGTAACCGCCCGCGCGCCGGGCCGGCTCGTCGCGGGCGGCCTCGTCGCCCTCGCGGGGGCTCGGTCTGCTTCAGGGTGCCGAGGTCGCGCAGCGCCTGGAGCTCGTCGGCGCGGGCCGCGATCCGAGCGGCCTCGCGGATCTCGGCTTCCCGGGCGGCGGCCGCCGTCTCGGCGGCGAGCTCGTCCCGGACGACGGTGTCGGTGTCCGGGTCGCAGACGGTGCCGGGCGGGGCCACGGCGAGCAGCCGGTCGATGCGCTCCCACTCTGTGAGCTCCGCGCGGCCACGCTCCTCGTCGGCCGGGTCCTCGTGCCGGGAGTCCTGCCGAGCGTCGAACCGGGCGTCCTCGAGGGCCGCGGTGGCGGTGTCCATGCCCTTCGGCTGCCGCCCGATACGACTCGGATCGGCCGGCTCGCGGGGCGAGCGGTCACGTCCTCGTCATCTTCGGGCCCGCTTTCGGGGTGCGGATTCGGGAGTGGGCCGCCTCCATCGCATTTCCATGACGGCCCGTCAAACTGTGCCGGGGCCCGGTAGAAGTGTCACCGGGATCGTCGGCCGGCCTGGGCGAACCGGTGGAACAACTCGCGGTGGCTGTCACCGGCTCATCATGCCGCTTGTCACCGGCGCGCGTTTCTCGCGCTTTCTGTCACCGAGATCGCCATGCCGACCGGGTCGTGATGCAACTGTTTCGGCCGAATGTTTCACCCGATCGGGCGAACACAGCTCGGGAACCCCTTCAATACCTTGATCGTTTAGCGTGCGGAACGCAGTGTGCCGAGACGTCGACGAGGAAGGGTCGGCCCATGGGGTACCTGCGCAGGACGAGCTTCCTGAGCTTCCACGACCCGGATGCGCCGACGGAGGAGAAGACCCTCGACCAGAAGGAGATCGCGGAGATCGAGGCCGTGCACGAGGCGGGCAAGACGGACCGCGTCGACGCTCTGATCCGGAGGCAGTCATGGATCAGGCTCGCGAAGCTCCACACCGAGGAGGAGCAGCGGGAGGCCCTCCGCCACCTGGCGAGGAGGGAGGGTGTTTCGGTTCCGGACGAGGCCATGGCCGAAGTGCTGATCGCCGCCATCGTGGAGAACCGCAAGCAGGAGCTGGAGGGGTTGGACCAGGAGGAGGCGCAGCAGTTCCAGGACGAGGGCAGGTTCGATCCGTCCGCCATTCTGGCGGAGTTCCCCACCGACGAGGCGACCGCCCGTTCCGCAGCTCCGAGTCCACCGTACGTTCCAGGGACGGCCGCACCGGCCGGCTCGGGGTCAACTCGCACATCGGCGAGACCCGGTGGGACAGCGGGAAACAGGAGACGGTCGTCACCGGCCGGACCGCGGCCACCCTGTGGGTGAAGGTCGTCGACGGCGCGTGGTCCAAGGGCGCCGACTGGGGCGGGCACCTCCAGGTCACCTGCGCCACTGCGAAGGGCCAGTGGATCGACTCCGGCAATGGATGGGTGCGGCCCGGTCCGCCAGGGGCGACCCGGTCACGTTCTACGGCATGGGCCCGTACTACGAGATCTGGCAGAAGGGCCGCGAGAGCGATCGGCCGCTCATCGTCCAGGACGGCTACCTGCGGTTCGTGCAGGGCGCCACCCCGGGCAAGTTCTTTGCGTGACGACGTGACAACCCTCGCGGCTCTGCACGCAAATCGAGCCGAAGCTCAGAAGTCGTCACCGGCGGGACCGGCTGAGCCGGTCGACGGGGACGGTCGAAGCGGGCTGGTCGTCACAGACGAGGCATCCAACCTGTCACAGGGGCTCCTGGCCGCCAGAGACCACACCTGGGCCCCGTCATCGAAGGTGAGCCCGACTTCGCGCCCTGTCCGCCGCGCATCGCCCCTGCCCCCGAACCACGCGCCGTCTGGACCCGGGAGCGACACGACGTCTTCCACTGGCTCCGCGAAGCCGACCACCGGCCCTACTACGGCGCTCTCAAGCCGCTACGCGAAGACCACGCCGAGTATTTGGCCAAGGCAATCGACAGACGCCGAGCCTGAGCGTGATGGGCAAGGTCAGGACCGCGCGGTCCGGAACGCCGGATACCGGCTGAAGACTTCGTTACTGCCGAGGGTGAAGCGCCACTCCAGCAGGGCCGACCGCAGTTCCGGCTCGGTCAGCCAGCCATGCCAGGCGACCTCATCGGGATCGGGGACCACGGCGTCCGGCACCACGGCTTCGTGCACGCCGAGCCAGTGAGGGCTCAAGCCGCTGCGGTTGAAGAACGTGAACAGCGGGCGCGGCAGCGCACGAACGCCCAGCTCTTCGGCCAGCTCCCTCGCGACAGCCTGTTCATAGGATTCGCCGACATTCGCGGCGCCACCAACCATGACCTCATAGAACCCGGGGAAGCGCGACACCTGCTCCGACCGCCGGTGGACGAGAATCCGTCCACGCTCGTCACGGCACATCGTCACGGCGACTCGGTGCCGCCAACCCTCCTTGACGGCCTGCCGACGGCTGACCACCATCCCCAGCACACGGTCTTGACCGTCGACGCGCTCCACCAGTTCATCCACGGCGCCGCCGCAGACGGCCGTGGATCGCCCGGGACGTACACACCTCGTCGGCCGGGGATCTCCGGCGTGGCCCCGGGCCTGCCGGTCCGCCGGCGCACCCGTGAGCGAGCTGTGGCCGAGGCGAACACGGGTGCGTCACCTGTCGGCCGGGCGTGAGAACGAAGGCGGGCACGGACGACGGCGGAGCCGACCGCGACGACCCACCCGGTCCACCGGGGCTCCTTCGGCGTCGGCCTGAGTGAGCAGAGCGGTGAAGACCTTTGCCGGTGACCGCTCCCCCGCCCTGCTTCGGTGTCCGCTCCGGCCGGGGTTCAGACCTGGGCGGGGTAGTCGTCGTAGAAGCCCTGGCCGGTCTTGACGCCGAGGTGGCCGGCGTCGACGTACTTCTTCAGCAACTCGCGGGGGCCGGCGGGCAGGCCGGGGCGCTCGGCGGCGTAGTGCTCCTCGATGTCGAGGACGACGTCCAGACCGACCTGGTCCATCATCCGGAACGGGCCCGCGGAGGTGCCCATGTTGATCTGCCACATCCGATCGACGTCCTGCGGGGTGGAGACGCCCTCCGCGACCACTGCGAGGGACTCTCGCTTGATGGCCGCCCAGATGCGGTTGAAGATGAAGCCGGTCGACTCCCGGTGTGCCTCGAACGGGAAGACGCCGTACTTGGGCAGTTCCTCCTTGAGGAGGGCGAGGACCGCCGGGTCGGTCCGCCCGTCCGACATCAGGTCGACCGCGTTCTGGACCGGTGGCATGTAGAAGTGCATGTTCACCACCCGCTCGGGGTGGTCCACCCGGTCGATGAACTGGCTGGTCGGGTAGGAGGAGGAGTTGCTGGCGAGGATCGCGTCGGGCTCGGCGGCGGCGTCCAGGTCGGCGAAGACGCTCTTCTTCAGGTCGAGCCGTTCCGGCACCGCCTCGACCGCCAGCCAGGACCCGGCGAGCGCCTGCGTGAGGTCGTCGGTGATCTCGACCCGCCCGGGGGTGCCGCCCTCGACGCGGGCGGCCACCTTCGCGATGTTCTGCTCGACGTAGGCCTTGGCCGCCTCGCCCGCGGGGCCGGACTTGTCGTGGATGCGCACCACGCCGCCACGGGTGGCGAACATCAGGGCGATCCGCCGCCCCAGGGTGCCCGCGCCGATGACCGTCACCGGTCGCTGCTCCACATCGCTGGGAAGGGTGAAACCCATCTGCTGCTCATCTCCTCGGCTGCACCGCGCTTCGGCGGTGGATCGTACGGTTCGGGACTGGTTCTGGGCGCGGCGTCGGGGCGGGGCGGTTCGTGGCCCCGGCCGTCCGGTGCCCGGGTGCCGGGGCCGCCCGCCCGGCGGGGTCACGCGTCGGGCAGGAGGCACAGGCCGGTCAGCGGGTGCGGCAGGGCGGCGATCTCGCGCGGGGCCTGGTCGGCGGCGGGGCCTTCGGGAAGGGGGACCGCGCAGAGGCGGCCGCCGAGGTCGCCGACGTAGACGAGGCCGGCGGTGCGATCGACGGCGAGGCCGATCGCCTCGGCGAAGCCGTCGGCGAGGATCTGCGGAGGGCGGCCCGGGTCGCCGGGGGCCGGCAGGGGCGCCCGGTTGAGGGTGTTGCCGTACGGCGGGGCGCCGCGGTCGGTCCAGTACAGCCAGTCGCCGTCCAGGTGCAGGTCGACGGGCTCGGGCAGGCCGCTCCAGAGCAGTTCGACGTCGGAGCGGTGGCCGGCGTCCTCCCCGGCGGGGAGCTCCAGGCCGGCCCGGAAGATCCGGCCCAGGCCTCCCTTGGAGGGGCCCTTCTGCGTCCAGTACAGGTGCCCGCGGGCCCGGTCCACGGCCACGCCGACGCACTCGCCCGACACGCCGTCTTCGGCGGGGGTGACCATCAGGTCGGCGAGGCCGGTGCCGTCGGTGCGGATCCGGCTGACGCGGTGGCCCTCGCGGTCGCCCCAGTACAGCCACCCGGCGCCGTCGTCGGTCAGCTGCTTGCCGGTGGTGAGGGACCCGGCGGGGGCCACCTCGCGCCGGGCCCCGGTGTCGAGGTCGAAGGCGTGGAGGCCGCCGTTGCGGCGGGAGAAGTCCAGGCCGGCCTCGCCCGGCGTGGCGGGGTCGGAGGTCGGCGTGCCCATGGTGGTCCAGTAGACGGTGCCCCGGTCGACCGTGATGCCGTCGGGAGCGGGGCCGGCGTCCGCCACGAGAGTGCGCACCGCGCCGTCCTCGAGGCCGATCCGTACGACGCGTCCCGGCGCGACCTGGAGTGCCAGCAGTTCCTTCGCCATGAGGGCCGTCCGTGGTGCTCGTTCGACTGTTCCGGCGGGTCCGCCGTCGTGGGGGTCCTTCCGGTTCCCGCGGTGCGGCGGCCGGACTTCCACGAGAACCAGTGCACACCGATCGGGAAAGTCTGTCCAATATATGATTTCCACATGAGTGATATGGCCAGCGGTATAACCTTCTCGCGGCGGCTCCTGGAACAGTTCCTGGCGGTGGTCCAGGAGGGGCACTTCGGCCGCGCCGCCGAACTCCTCGGGATGAGTCAGCCGCCTCTCAGCCAGTCCGTCCAGCGACTGGAGCGGACGGTCGGCGTGCGGCTGCTGGACCGCGGCCCCGGCGGGGTGCGGCCCACCCCCGCCGGCGCGGTGTTCGCCGAGGACGCACGACGTCTGCTCGAGCTGCAGACCGCCGCCGTCACACGGGCCCGGCGGGTCGCGGCCGGGCTGGAGGGCGAGGTGCGGGTCGGTTACGTCAGCCTGCTCGGACAGCTCTACCTGCCCACCCTGCTGCGCGCGGCGGCCGACGAGTTGCCCGGCTTGCGGGTGCGTCTGCTGCACGGGTCCTCGGTCACCGTCGTCGACCAGGTGCGCACCGGCCTCCTGGACCTCGCGTTCCTGCGCGATCCGGCCCGGTTGGCCGAGGACCTGGTCGACACGGTCGTCGCCGTCGAGCGGATCAGCGTCGCCCTGCCGTCCGGGCACGCGCTCGCGGGCGCCGACGCGGCCGACCTGGCCCGGCTGAGCGGAGAGGACTTCGTCCTGCCCGATCCGGCCGCCCTGCCCACGCTCGCCGAACAGCTGAGACTCGCCTGCCGCCGAGCCGGTTTCGCGCCCCGCGCGGCCGCCGTCGCGGACGACCTCAGCGGGCTGCTCAGCTACGTCGCGGCCGGCCTGGGCATCAGCTTGCTGCCCGAGGAACTGCGCCACTTCCCCGCGGGCGGCGTCAGTTTCGTCCCGCTCAGCGGTCCTGCCGGCCCCCTTCGCACCGCCGTGCACGCCGTCCACCGCCCCGATCCCGACGCCGCGGTCACCCGCCTGCTGGAACTGGTCACCAGCCTGCGGCCGCCCTCCGCCGCGGACGGCCCCGCCGACGACACACCTCGCCGGTCGAACCACTGAGCACCGACCGCCACCCGGAGCCCGGCCAGCGGATCGTGACGACCCGCTCCGCTCCGCGCCGCGCCGCGCCGCGCCGTGGCGATACGACCCCGACCCGCTGACCGGCCTCCGGGTCGCCGGACACGGCGCGGTGCGGGCACCAGCAGCGACGCCGTGCCGCCCCCGGTGTCTGCTGGGACGCCACGACGCCGGACCGTCAGGAGATGGAGATACAGCCCCGGCTGCACCGATCACCCCCCTCCAGGCTCAGGACGGAGGTCTCCGCTTCGTGATCCACAGGAAACGGCCCAGGCGCTGTCGTCAAAATGTCACGTCGACGTGGGAACGGGGCGAGGACGATCGCGCTTCGCAGGGCCGGGCGGTCCTGTCTTGCCGGGTGGCAATGCCCTGCCAAGCCCGATTGCAGAACGTCCGTTTGGGTCTGTTCCGGGGTCTAAGCGCTTCTATGGAAGCGGTGGAGCGGACGCGGTCGTCGGCGTTGCCGTCCGTGACGCCGAAGGTCGAGCGGACGGCTCCGGCTGTCACGGGGCGGAAGAGTTCTGCTCGCCCGTCCAGGCTGCCCGGTGGCACTGGCGCGTGGTCGCTCTGCTCGGCGCGGGCCTTGTGGCAGGGCGCCCCGGAGCTTTCCGTGCCAGTGGGTCGCCTTGCTCGCGGGGCTCTGTACGGGGCTTTCGTGCCCCGGGTTTCCGAGACGCGTTTCAGAGACCGGCCGGTGAGCCGGACGTGGTTCCGGCGGATTCCGTACGCCGGCGGGTCAGGAGGGTCACGGCCAGCGGCACGATGACCAGATCGAGGGCGACGTGCCACACGCTGAAGGGGTTCGTGTGGAGGAAGAAGAAGCGGTAGGTGCCCAGCAGGCCGCCAATGGCGGGGAGCACGGCCGCGAGGTGGAGCGCGGCGGGCCACCGCCGGAGGATCGCGACTCCGATCATGAAGTACACGGCGCCGAATCCGGCGGCGCCCAGCACGTTCGCCTCGTGCCGGTAGACGGCGAGTTGGGCGAGGTGGGTGACGCCGGACAGCAGGAGCAGACCCGCCAGCACCTTGGCGTACTGCGGGAGCGTCGAATGTGCCCGGGGCGGTGTGCTCATCGCCGGTGTTCCTTGCACCGCTCTACGGCGTTGCGGTGCTTGTGGACCTCGCGATCGAAGGCCGGCGGGCGGCCGCCGCGGCTGCCTCGCCGGACCCGGTCGGCGATCCGACCGGCCCGCTCGGGGATCGCGTGAGGGATGCCGCGTCGGCGGAGCCGGGCGCGGATGGCCTTGGAGCCGTGGTCCTCGTCGCCCAGGCCGCGATCGGGCCGACCCCGGGGACGACCTTCGATCCGGGCTCCGGCCACGCGCCGATGAGCGCGGACGACCGTGGAGCCGACGGACACCAGCCACTCGATGTCGCCCGCGGCGTCCGCTCCGGCCTGGGCAGCGTGGAGCATCCGGTCGAACGTCCCGTCCGCCGCCCATCTGCGGAAACGCGTGTGGAGTGTGACCCACGGCCCGTAACGCTCGGGCACGTCCCGCCAGGCCGTCCCGGTCCGGAACTTCCGCACAGTCCCGTTCAGGACCCGGCGGTCGTCCAGCCGCTTCCGCCCCCGCAACTACTCGGGCGGCAACGACCGGACAGGTGTCCGTGGGCGGCAACGACGGCCGCAGCAGGGGTGGGTCGTGATCGCGGTCGCGGCGAACGGGGTCGGCGGCGTGACGCTTGGACTCGGCCCGCAGGCCGGCCTCCGCGCCGCCGCGTCCGGCGGCCACGCGGGCCGGACGGCGCGCGGCTGTACGGGCCGGGTGGAAAGGCGCGGTGTCACCGACACCTGCGAGGAGGGCGTGGGCACGAGCGCCGTTCGGCACCGTGCACACCGCCGCCTCACACCGGAGCGTCCGCTCCTCGGGCCGCCGGGCGACTCCGTACAGCTTCACGGCCAAGTCCTCGCCAGCGTCCTCGCCCATGACAGAAGCCGTCCAGAACACGGGTCGAGGCGGGGTGCTCCACCAGGTCGTCGGGGTGCCCGGGAGGGTGGATCTGCCGTCGGGGTGCGAACCGACGCCCGTCTCTTTCCGCCGAAGCAGTGGTTAGTGAGGCCGGTCGCCGAGGGAGCCGGAGGAAGGTGGTGGTGTCGAGTTCGGCTCTGCGAGGTGGGCATCCATGGTGGCGTTCAGATCGTCTACGAATGCTTCGAACCGTTCCAGGAGTCGGGGCGGGTAGTGCGACATGGCGGTGTCGAGGCGGTGGGCGAGCGGGCCGAAGAACTCGTCCGCTCGTTCCTGGATGTGTCCGCCGCTGCGCAGGGTGACGATGCGCCGGTCGGAGTGCTCGCGGGCCCGGGTGATGTGGCCCGCCGCTTCGAGGCGGTTCAGGAGTGCGGTGGTGGCGCCGGTGGAAAGGGAGATCCGCTCGCTCAGCCGTGCCGGTGACAGGGGGGTGCCGCGCTCCTCGGCAGCGGCGATCTCCAGGACCGCGGTCGCGTCGGTGGAGTGCAGGCCCAGCCAGGCGGCGAAGCGCCGGCTGAGCTCGGCGTAGTGGCCGCCGTAGATCCTCAGTGATTCCATCAGCCGCTCACGCCGCTCCGCGACACCGTCGCGCACCGCCTCTTCCACGCCTCCGCCCTTCGCCCTTGTCCTGTGCCCCGCAGGGTCATCCTGCTTTGACAACCTACCGCCACCACTTTACCTTCATGGTGGAATTACTTCACCATGGAGGTACCTGGAATGCGTGACCCGTCCCCCACCCCCGAGGAGACGACCGAGCCCTACCGGTGGCGGTGGCTGATCCTGGCGGTGATGATCGTCGCGGAGATCATGGACCTCCTGGACGCCTCGATCGTCAACGTCGCCGGACCGGACCTGGAGAGATCCCTCGGGGCAGGTTCCGTCGGACTGCAGTGGGTGATCGGCGGCTACGCCCTCACCCTGGGCGCCGGGCTCGTGCTCGGCGGCCGGCTCGGCGACCGTTACGGCCGGCGCCGGATGTTCCTGATCGGCCTGGCGGCCTTCACCGCGGCCTCGCTGCTGTGCGCGGTCGCGCCGAACATCGAGTCGCTGATCGCCTTCCGCCTGCTTCAGGGCACCGCCGGAGCGATGCTGCTGCCCCAGGGCCTGGGCCTGCTGCGGGAGAACTTCTCCGGGCCCGAGCTCACCAAGGTCTTCGCCATCTTCGGCCCCGTGCTCGGTCTGGGCGGCATCATCGGCCCGGTCCTGGGCGGCTTCCTCATCGAGGGCGACTTCTTCGGTCTGGGCTGGCGCTCGGTGTTCCTGATCAACCTGCCCATCGGCATCGCGGCACTGATCGTCGCCGCGAAGTTCGTGCCCAGGAAGGCGGGCGACCGCACGGTCCGGGTCGACATGACCGGCGCCGCTCTGATCGTGGCGTCCTGCGCCCTGCTGGTGCTGCCGCTGAACCAGGGGCAGGAGAACGGCTGGCCGCTGTGGACGTGGCTGTCCATGGCCGCCTCGGCGATCGGTTTCGCCCTCTTCGCCCTCCAGCAGCGCCGCACGGCCGCCGCGGGCCGCGAGCCGCTGGTGACCCCGGGCCTGCTGCGCAAGCCCGCCTTCACCGTCGGTCTCGGCGGCATCGCCCTGTTCTTCGGCGGGCTGATCGGCACCCAGCTCGTGCTGACCCTGTTCCTCCAGATCGGCCGGCACTTCACCGCCGGCGAGGCGGGACTGGGCAACCTGCCCCTCGCGGTGGGAACCGCGATCGGCGGCGCCATCAGCGGCGCGTTCCTCGCCGACAGGATCGGCCGCAAGGTGCTCCAGATCGGACCGCTGGTCCAGCTGGCCGGCGCGGCCGTGCTGTGGTTCGAGCTCGACGGCCTCAACACCGCCTCGTTCTCGATCTGGGACATCGTCCCCGGCACGGCAGTGGCGGGCATCGGCGCCGGCATGGTGATCGCCGCCCTGTTCAGCTTCATCCTGGCCGCGGTCGACGACGACGAGATCGGATCCGCCTCCGGCGTCCTGTCGGCGGTCCAGGCGGTCGGCGGCTCCATCGGCGTCGCCGTCTTCGGCTCGGTGTTCTTCGCCCGGGCCGAGACCGGTGACTTCACCGGCGGCTTCCACCGCGCGCTGATCGTCCAGGCATGCCTGCTGGTGGCCTTCCTCGCCATCACCTTCCTGCTGCCCAAGAAGGGCCGCCCCGAAGAAGAGCAACACGGCATCACCCCCGGGACGACTGCCGACGGCTCCGGCACCAAGCAGCACCTCACCGTGTGAGCTCCGGTCGGGGACCGTGCGTCGCCAGCGGTCCCTGGCCGACCCGGACAAGTCTCGTGCCGGTCCGTCGCCCGGCACGAGGGAAGACGAGCAAACCGAAAGGGAGCGTCATGACACACCGGAACGTGCTGATCGCGGGAGCCGGCATCGCCGGTCCGGCCCTGGCCCACTGGCTCGGACGGCACGGAATGCGGGCCACGGTCGTCGAGCGGGCTCCCGGCCCGCGGGAGGGCGGACAGACCGTGGACCTGCGCGGCGCCGGGCGGGACGTCGCCCGCAAGATGGGCCTGGAACGCACCCTGCGGGCCCACGCCACCCGCGAAGAAGGCATCCGCTTCGTCGACGCCGCGAACCGCACCGAAGCCGCCTTCGCCAGCGGCGCCTTCGGCGGCCAGGGCCCGATCGCCGACCTGGAGATCCTGCGCGCCGACCTGTCACGCATCCTCTACGAGGCCACCCGCTCACACACCGAGTACCTGTTCGGAGACGAGATCACACGGCTGTCCGACACGGGGAAGAGGGTGGACGTCGCCTTCCGCAACGGGCCGGACCGTGCGTTCGACCTCGTCGTCGCCGCCGACGGAGCCCGCTCCCGCACCCGCGACCTGGTCTTCGGCGACACCACCGACCTCCGGCCCGTGGGCCTGACGACCGCGTACTTCACCATCCCCCGCCGGCCCTCGGACGGCAGCTGGGCCCGATGGCACAACGCAACCCGAGGACGCACAGCGACCCTGCGCCCCGACAACCGGGGCACCACCCGCGCCTCCCTGTCCTACCCCTCCCCGCCCCGTGGAGACGAACGCCTGGCACCGGACGCGCAGAAGCGACTCCTGCACCGTCTGTTCACCGGCGTCGGCTGGGAGATCCCGCGCGTCCTCACCGCCATGGACACCGCCGACGACTTCTTCCTCGACTCCGTCACCCAGGTCCGCATGCCCTCGTGGTCCCGGGGACGCATCGCCGTCGTCGGCGACGCCGCATACTGCGCCTCACCCCTCAGCGGCATGGGCACCAGCCTCGCCCTCGCCGGCGCCTACGTCCTGGCCGGCGAACTCGCCCACCACGCACACCACAGGGACGCGTTCGCCCGCTACGAGCACGTATTGCGTCTCTACGTCACCCGCGCCCAGCACCTGCCGCCCGGCGTGCCCCGCATCGCCTCACCCCGCACCCGCGCCGGCATCCACGCCCTCAACACCGTCCTGCGCGCCGCCTCCCGGCCCCGCATCGCCAGAGCCCTCAACCGCTTCCTCGTACCGCCTGCCGACACCTTCACCCTGCCCCCGTACGCGCTCTGACACCGGGTCCCCGCTCCCCTGGAAACCCTCCGTACCTCCTGTCCTGCCGGGCCGGGTCAGCCGGGAAGCCGGGCCAGGGCCAGTGCGAGGGTCTGCTGGGTGTTGAAGAGTTCGTCGGTGCCGGTACGGCGCAGGCGCCGGGCGAAGGGGCCGGTGACGGGGCCGAGCAGGACGAGTCCTGTGGGGGAGGCGTGTGCGTGGAGCATGAGGCCGAGGAGGACCTCGTCGCCGAAGTCCAGGCCGGAGAGGTCGACCACGAGGGGGCGTCCGGTGGCTCCGGCGTCCTGGAACGCCTGTTCCAGGACGGCGATGTTCCACGCTCCGGTGCTGCCGTGCAGGGCCAGGACGCAGGCGTTGGGGTGGGTGTGCTCGGTGATCCGTACCGTCAGGTCATCGGGCGGGGATTCCTGCATGTCTGGTGCTTCCTGTCCGTTGTGGCGCCGTTTATGTACTGTTCGACGCCGGAAGTTGCACGGCTTGGCCACCCGCCCGGGTATCAGGGGTTCGGGGGGACGCGCAGGGAGAGGAGTGCGGTGTCGTCGCTGGCCCAGCCGCCGTGGTGGCCTGCCAGGACCTCGGCGATGCGGGCGTTGGTGTCCGCCGCGTCCATGCCGCGGGTGTCGGCGAGGGCCAGGGCCAGGGCGTCCTCGTCGAAGATGGGCCGGCGGGGCAGCGGGCTGCGGGGGTCGGGACGTGCTTCGCAGGCGCCGTCGGTGTAGAGGAGCAGCAGGTCGCCGGGGGTGAGGCGGAAGCGCACGTCGGTGAGACGGACGGTGGGCATGGTGCCGAGCAGGGTACCCGGGGCGCCGACCTGCTGGACACGGCCGTCGGCACGGCGGATGAGGGCCGGGGGGTGTCCGGCCAGGCACAGGCGTCCGGCCGCGCCGGCGGGGGTGGTGCGGAAGGTGGCCTGTACGGCGGTGAGGTAGCGCGGGGCACGCTGGGCGAGCATGGCAGTGTTCAGCCGGTCCAGGACCGTGGCGGGTGAGAGGTGGTCGCCGGCGTCGGCGCGCAGGGTGTAGCGGGCCAGGGCGGTCACCTTGGCCGCCTCCGTGCCCTTGCCGCAGACGTCTCCCATCACGGCCGTCCACCACGGGCCGCGGGCGTGGAAGAGGTCGTAGAAGTCGCCGACCACCTCGACGTCGCCGGTGGCGGGCAGGTAGCGGGCCGAGGCGTCCAGGCCGGGCACCGGGCGCAGCACCGGGGGCAGGAGGCTGTCCTGGAGGCTGCGGGCCAGGTCCTGTGAGGTGGCCAGCGCACTGCGTGCGATCTTCAGGGCGTTCCGGGCGGTGCTCAGCGAGATCCGCAGGTTGATCTCGTTGGACACCGCCCGGGCCAGGACGGCGAGCGTCTCCAGTTCTTCCGGTTTCCACCGGCGGGGGCCGGCGTCGATGACGCACATGGTGCCGATCGCCTGTCCGTCGCTGGTGACGATGGGGAAGCCGGCCCAGGCGCCGACCCCCCAGGGGCCGATCGCCTGGTGCCCGGCGGTGCGGGGGTCCTTCTCGGCGTCCTCCACGACGAACGGGCCGTTCGCCCCGACGGCGAAGTAGCAAAAGCTCTCCCCCACCCCGTTCTGCCAGTTCTCCGCCCCGCCGTAGGGCAGGTGCGGCACCGACTTCCAGTAGGTGCGCGACTCTCCCACGAACGTGATCGCCGAGATCGCCGAACCCGTGACCGAGACCGCCAGCCGCGTCAGGTCGTCGAAGACTTGCTCCGGGACGCTGCCGATCATCCCGCTGGCCTCCAGCGCGGCCAGCCGGGCCGGGTCCGACAGCACCGCCGGCAGCCCGTCGTCCCGCGTCCCGCCGGGGTACTTCGCCACTCCCACGCCCCGCCCCTTTTTGCTGACCTCTGCGAGGTCTCGCGTAAGTGAGCAAACCACACCGTGCAAGGGCCCGGCGACCGTCCCGTCAGGGACCCCCGTCCGGCAGCCGGCGACCCGCCCCGCTCCGGCGGCGCGATCGGGCCCTTCGAGCCAAGAACAGAAGCGTGCGGGTCGGCGTACCAGCGTCTTGCGGCGCCGGAGCCTGGTACCCGTGTCGGGGCCGTGCGGGTGACAGCACCGGTCGGCAATGAGATCCAGACGTTCGATCAGCGAGGATCGCGAGGCCGCCATGTGTGCGGGGCGGCCTCGCTGCCGGGCTCCACCGCCGCCGCGGCCCACAGCTTTCCCGGAGTTCTCGGGGTTGGCTCGTGCCAGTGGCCCCGCGCCCCTCGCGAGGAGGGCACAGGGCCGCTGTCGTTCCGGACGGAGCTGTGCGCGAGCGGTCCGGGAACTACTTGGGCATGAGGACGGTGTCGACGATGTAGACGTTGGCGTTCGCGGTCTTGACGTTGCCGCAGACGACCTTCGAGGAGTCGTTGACGGTGTAGTCCTCGCCGGAGCCCTTGGTGGTGACCATGCCCTTCTGCAGGGTCGCGAAGGAGCCGTTCTCCAGCTGCTTGGGAGCGAGCTTCTGGCCGACGACGTGGTAGGTCAGGATCTTGGTCAGGGTGGTCTTGTCGGCCAGGACCTTGTCGAGGTCGGCCTTCGGGAGCTTGGCGAAGGCGTCGTTGGTCGGGGCGAACACGGTGATGTTCTGGGCGTTGTTGAGGGTGTCGACCAGACCGGCCTGCTTGACGGCGGTCACCAGGGTGGACAGGGCCGGGTTGTTCGAGGCCGCGGTGGCGACGGGGTCCTTGGCCATGCCGTCGAAGGAGCCCGCGCCGTCCTTGGGCACGCCGGCACACGCCGGGCCGAAGGGCTCGTCCACGGCCATCGAGTCCTCGCCCGGCTCCTGGCTCTCCGTACTGGGGTCGGCGGCGGCCGAGGTGGGCGAGGTGGTCTTGTCGTCGTTGCCGGAGTCCGAGCACGCGGCGAGCGCGAAGGGGAGGACGGCAGCGGCGGCCACGGCGATCGCGCCACGGCGGATGCGGAGGGAGTTCATTTCGTTGCTCCTTGAGAGGGTCGGACTTCCATGGGGGAAGCAGGGGGGGTTGCGGAGAACGCGAAGGCGTTCTCCGGTGGTCCGGTGGTCTAGGTGACGGTGACGAACACGCTGTGCCGGCCGCTCGCTCCGTCGGGGACAGTCCTGGCGCGCTGTTCGGTCTGGACCCGGCCGGTTCCGTCGGTGGCGCGCACCGTGAGGTTGTGTCCGCCGGGAGTGGCCTGCCAGCGGTAGGACCACTGGCGCCAGGTGTCGACGGTGTCCTGGACTGCGAGGTCGGCGTCCTGCCAGGGACCGTCGTCGACACGGACCTGGACACGGGTGATGCCGCGGCGCTGGGCCCACGCGACACCGGCGACCGTGACCGTGCCGACGGCGGGGCGGGCGAACGGCTTGGGCGTGTCGATGCGCGACTGGGTCTTGATCGGGGCACGGCGGGCCCACTTCCGCTTGACCCAGTAGGCGTCGTAGGCGGCGAAGGTGGTGAGCTCGATGTCCTCGATCCACTTGCAGGCCGAGACGTATCCGTACAGGCCCGGGACGAGCATGCGCACGGGGAAGCCGTGGTCGAAGGGCAGTGGCTCGCCGTTCATGCCGACCGCGAGCATGGCGTCGCGGCCGTCCATCACGTCCTCCACGGGCGAGCCGAGCGTCATGCCGTCCACGGAGCGGGCGACCAGCTGGTCGGCCTTGCCGCCGCGGGAGGGGGGCGTCACCCCGCATTCCGCCAGCAGGTCGGCCAGGCGGACGCCGAGCCAACGGGCGTTGCCGACGTAGGGGCCGCCGACCTCGTTCGACACACAGGTCAAGGTGATGTCCCGCTCGATCAGCGGCCGGGCCAGGAGGTCCTCGAGGGTGAAGGTCCGGGCGCGGGAGACGCCCGTGCCGTGGATCCGCAGGCGCCACGTCCCGGCGTCGACCTTGGGGACGACCAGGGCGGTGTCGACGCGGTAGAAGTCCTTGTTGGGGGTGGTGAAGGAGGTGATGCCCGCTACCTTGAGCTGGGCGCCCCTGGGTACCGGCGGGGCCGGTGAACCCGGTGCGGGAAGGACCAGGGCGTTCCGGGAGGCGACGGCGCCCTGGCTTTGACGGCCGGTCAGGTATCTGCCGAGCAGACCGGCCGACGTGGCGCCGATGGCGCCGGCGCCGGCCAGGACGAGGAACCCCCGCCGGTCCCAGCCGCCGTCGCCCGTACCGTCCGTACTCCTGGACGCCCCCTCGGCCTTTCCTGCCAGAAGGTGGAGGAGCACGGCGCCTGTCGCGGCGCCGATGAGCGAGGGCAGGGCGTCGACCACGCCCTCGGCATCGGGACGGCTCAGCGCCGCGGCCGCGCCGACGAGCCCGAACAGCAGGATCCCCGACGCGCCGACCCGCCTGTGCCGAAGAGCGAGAACACCGAGACCGGCGGCGATGAGAGCGAGAACGACGAGGATGCCGAGCTGGAGAACGACCTTGTCGTTCTCCCCGAACGTACGGATCGCGAAATCCTTCACCGCCGCCGGCGTCCGGTCGATGACCGCACCACCGACGACCGTGACCGGCCCGGCAGCGGGCCGGAACAACCCGGCGACCAACTCGGCCACCGCCAGAGCCGTGAAGCCGGCCAACAGGCCGGCCGACGCGCCCAGAGCGGTACGGGAGAGAGTGCTGCGGAAACTGTTCACGCCCGGGCATTCGTCAAGATCCGCCGAACGGATTGGTCCGCCACCCGAAAGAGTGGCAACCCGGCGTGCTTTCCCAAGTCGGAGGCGGACGAGCAGGAACGAGACGTCCGCACACGCAAGCCGCTGCCCGCCCGCGGTGACCTGCGGAAACGAGGGGAGGTTCGCTTGGCCCGCGGCCCCGCCCCTGGTGCCCCGCCGCAAGGAGACCTCCGAACAACGGTTCAGCCCCTCTCCGGCCACGGCACGGAGAACGGCCCTTGGCACAACCTCCACCTCTCCGGCGCCGCCGAACTGCGTGACGGCCGGTTCGGAACCCCCACGCAGACCAACGCGCCCGACGTCATCGCCCGCCTCTCCGCCGAGATGCTCTTCGACGCCCCGGCCATCCAGGTCGACGGACCCCGGGCGTGGAACGAACGCCTCACCGTCGACGTGGTGCTCACCCCCATCGGCGGGCGTCACCGGCTACAACTGGCCGACGGCGTTCTCCCCCACAGCTCCGCCGTCCGGCGCGGGGCGGCCGACGCGACCACCACGACCAGGACGGCAGCCCTGCCCGCCCTGGCCGAAGGCGTGCTCATCGCCCCCCAGCCGGCGGCCGCAGGTATCGAGCTCGAAGGCGAGGCCACCGTCCTCGACCGTCTCGCGGCCTTACCGGACGCCGACTTCGTCGTCGTCACCCCCTGACCGGACAGGTCGCCAGGCCGACCCGCGCAGCGCTCCCCGGCGGCGGTGGGGCCGGTCCGCAGCGCGGCCGGTGGCGGTCTCAGCCTGTGCGCGTCTTCTCGACCGTGCAGGTGGCGGTGTCCGCGGGACACCAGTGGGTGCGGCCGCCGACCAGGCGCAGCTGGAGGTCGGCGTCGCTCATGCCCGCCCGGTCCAGGGCGGCGCGCAGGGCGGTGGGGGCCGGCTGGGGCGGCAGGCCGAGGACGTCGACGAGGACGACGCCGTTGCGGGCGTCGACGGAGGCGATCTGCCAGGCGCCGGCCGAGGCCCAGCGGTCGGCGACGGGCCGGGCGTCGGCCGCCAGGGAGCGGTCGCGGGCGACGGAGATCGTCCCGGTGGTCAGAGGGGCGGCGACCAGGAGGAGCACCACGGCGACCGCGGCGAGGGTACGGCCGTGGAAGGCGCCCACGGCCAGTCCCGCCGCGCGGGCGGCGTCGCGGGTCCGGTAGGCGAGGAAGACGAGGGTGCCGGTCGCGACGATGGCGGCGACGTTGGTGGCGAAGAGGAGCGCGGACTGCCCGGCGTCGTGGTAGCGGTGCACCGTGATCAGCAGGCCGGTGACGGCCAGCGGCGGCACGAGCGAGATGGCGATGGCGACGCCGGGCAGGGCGTCGGAGATGTCGGTGCGCACCAACGCGAACGCGCCGACGGTTCCGGTGGCCAGGGCGGCGAGCAGGTCGATCAGACGGGGGCTGATTCGGGAGGACACCTGGCTGTTGGAGGCGAAGGCGTCCGGGGGCGAGACGATCCAGCCCAGCAGCATCCCGATGCACACCACCGCCACCGCGCCGCCCAGCACCAGCAGCGCGCTGCGCACGACGTGCGGGCGGTCGGCCAGGACCAGGGCCAGCGCGGTCCCGAGGATCGGCGTCATCAGCGGGGCGACGATCATCGCGCCGATCACCGTGGCGGTGGAGTCCCCGACCACGCCGGCACTCGCGATGACGGACGCCAGCACGAGCAGCACCCAGAAGCGGGACGAACTCGGACCGTGCCGGGCGCGCTCGATGAACAGCGAGTCCGCCATTCGCCGGGCAGCGGCCGCGTCGACGCTGCTCAAGGGGAGACGCCCCTTCCTGGGGTGTGGTGCGGGTGCCGGTCCTCATCGTCGAGGGCGCGATCCGTCCTTGTCACGCCGCCATGCGGAGCCGCGGCCCGGCAGAGACCCTTCCGTACGAGGCCGCTCGACAGGCCCCGACCGGGCCGGGCCCGACCGTCGAAAAAACGGGCGTCCCGGTGCCGGGCCGGCGAACACGTCCCTGTGAAGGATCCGGGTCCCGCTGTCCTGGCTGGAGCGGCCCCGCACCGCCCCTCCCGAGCAAGGGGCCGCTCTCGACCTGCTGAAGGCCACCGTCCCGGACGACCAACCTGCTCCACCTGCCCCTCACCCGCGGGCCGGGCTCCGCCCGGTCGTTCCAGGACCGCGTCACCACCGGCTCCGGCCCCTCGCCTTCTGCCGGACACGGATCGTGCGCGAAGCGGCGGTCGTCTACGAACACGAGACGTTCCGGGGCCGACCGATGCAGACGAACGACGACTCCACGCTCACCTTCTACGGGCTTGGAGGTCGGTGACATCCAGGGCGGCGCCGAGCCGGAGTACACGGTCAGCGAGTCCACCGTCGACGGCGGCTACTGGATGAACAGCAACAGCGTCCGCGCGCTGAACGGCGACGACGCGAGCCTGCTGTGGGTCCACGCCGTCAAACGGTCCGGGGACAGCGGCGATGTCGGGGCCGCCCGGGGCCTCAAGGCCGTCGACGGCAGGATCATCGCCTCCTACGTGGTGCGCGGCAACTCCGCGCAAGTGCCGCCGAACCAGCCGGCCAACACGGTCCAGATCCGCGACGGACGCACCGGCGAGCTGCCGCACGGGGCCAAGGCGGGCGGCTTCGCCGCGCTCGCGAACCGGTTCACCGGGCCCGAGGGCCTGGTGGAGGGGAGCCTCGCCTCGCTGCGCAGCTACGCCGCCGACGGCGTGGACCGCACGCCCCGCGCGCTGGCCGAGGTCCGCGGCGGCTCCTTCGCCACCGGCCCGGACGGTGCCCGCGTCCTGGTCCGCAGCGGCACCCGGTTCGTCAACCTGTACGACTCGCGGTGCTGACGTCCGGCGTGGACCATCCGGCGGCCGTCGCCGGCTACGGCGCCGACGGCGCGCGCGGGCACTCCGTGGCCGACCTCGACGGTGACGGGAAGGACGAGATCGTCCTGCTCCCCTTCGACGACTACGGCGCCGACCGCACCGCCGGTCCGATCGGCACGACGGTGTCGCAGCGGTACGCGGCGACCCGTTCCGCCGTCACGCTGACCATCGACAAGGGCCGACGGCCGGAAGGCCCGGCCGCCGGATCCGCGGAGCCGTCACGCGAAGACCCTCCTGGCTCCGCCCGGAGGGTCTTCGGCGTGCTCGACGAGGACCCGTGCCCGGGTCGCTCGGAACTCGTCCCGGGTGACCCGGAGTACGGGTGGGCCCGTAGGCTCGGCGCATGGTCGGAAAACGGGTGCGGGACGAGGGTCGGGGGCCGGGGCGGCCGCGCGAGGAGCGGGTCGACCGCGCGGTGCTCGACGCGGTGGTCGCCCTGGTGGCGGAGAGCGGCCTGGCCTCGGTCACGATGGACGCGGTGGCCGTACGGGCGGGGGTGAGCAAGCCCGCCATCTACCGGCGCTGGCCCACGAAACAGGATCTGCTGATCGCCGCCGCCGAGTCGCGCGTCGGCCCGCTGTCCGTTCCCGATCTGGGGGACTTCCGGGCCGAATTGAGGGTCGTGCTCGAAACCCGTCTGGAGGCGTACCGGGCGCCGGGGGTCGACCGCCTGATGGCGGGGGTGATCGGGGCGGCGGGGGAGGCGGGAGCCGTGCGCAGCGCGTACGGCGCCTATTCCGCCCGGGTGATGGGCGAGACGCGGAACATCCTGGAGCGGGGCATCGCACGCGGCGACGTACGGGCGGACACCGACGTCCGCGCGGTGGCCACCATGGTGGCCGCACCGCTGGTGTTCCGGCTGGTCGGTGAGATGGAGCCGCCCGACGAAGGGCTGGTGGACACGGTGGTCGACCTCGTCTCCCGCGCCGTGGCCGCCCGGGACTGACCGGCGGCCGCCGTCCGGTGGTCCTTGAAATCGATCGGGTCCGACCCCTTGCCTCCGCACATCTCAATATCGATACTCCCAGTAACGAATTCCCGGTCGTCACCGTCGTCACCGCGGAGGAACCCCATGGCCACATCCGTCAGCACGCCCCAGCCGGTCCTCGACAAGCCCCTGCTGCACTACGGGAGGCGGGTCCTGGAACGCACGGCTCCGGGAACGTCCCCCTTCGAGTACCGGTGCGTCGAGGTCTCGCCGCTCACTCCGCACATAGGCGCCGAGATCGGTGCCGTGGACCTGACCAGGCCGATCGACGAGCTCCTCGGCGCGGAACTCCGCCAGGCGCTGCTGGAGTGGAAGGTGATCTTCTTCCGCGACCAGCACGGATTCACCCCCGAGCACCATCTCGCGCTCGCCGGCGTCTGGGGCGAGCCGGAGGCGAATCCCTTCTTCCCCAAGGGCGAGACCGTCGGGGTCTCCCGGCTGGCCAAGGACGCCACGGCCGTCGGCCAGGAGAACATCTGGCACAGCGACCACTCCTTCATGGCCGCCCCCGCCCGGGGATCGGTCCTGCGCGCCGTCGAGGTGCCGCCGACGGGCGGCGACACGATGTGGGCGGACATGGGCGCCGCCTACGACAACCTCCCCGAGGAGACGAAGACCCGCATCGACGGGCTCACCGCGGTCCACGACTGGGTGCCGAGCTGGGGCGCGACCATGACCGGGGCGCAGATCGCCCGCTTCCGGCAGACCCTTCCGCCCGTGGAACACCCGGTCGTCGTCCGCCACCCGCGGACCGGCCGCAAGCTCCTCTACGTCAACGAGCCCTTCACCACGCGCATCGTCGGCCTGTCCGACGAGGAGAACCGCGAACTGCTGGACGAACTCGTGCTCCAGGCCCGCGTCCCCGAGTACCAGGTGCGCTTCCGCTGGCAGCCGGACTCCGTCGCGATCTGGGACAACATCGCGGTCCAGCACTACGCGATCAACGACTACTACCCGCAGCGCCGGGTCATGGAGCGCATCGCCGTCGCCGGCGAACCCCTCTCCTGACCGGTACGGCACGCTCTCGAACGGAGAACGGGCCCCGGCTCCTCGCCGGCCGCCGCCCGCGCGCCAGTCACCCGGGCGCGCGGCGGCCCCCGCCGGCCGGCCCCTTCCCGGTACCTTCCCGCCCCCTCCGGCCTTTCCCCGGCCGCCCGTTCCGGCCCCCTCCTTGCCTCGCCCCTCCGGCCCCCGGCCTTCCGGGCCCTCTCCTCCCCCGCACCTCCCCCTCCCGGCCCGGCGCCCGCTCCTCCGCGCCCGCCGCCGCCCCTCTCCTCCGGAGGTTCCCGTGACCACCGCCGACACCTCGGCCGTGCCTCCGCCCGCACGGACCGCACGCCCCGATCGCACCCCCGGCCTCCGCGCCTGGGCCGTCACCGGCATGCTCGTCGTCTTCATGATGATCAACTTCGCCGACAAGGCCGTGTTCGGTCTCGCGGCCGACGAGATCCGTGCCGATCTGAGTCTGTCCGCCACGGACTTCGGACTGGCGAACAGCGCGTTCTTCCTGCTCTTCTCCGTGGCCGCGGTCGTGGTGGGCCTGCTCGCCGACCGCGTGTCGCTGAAGTGGCTGCTGCTGGTCATGGCCCTGCTCTGGTCGGTGGCCCAGGTGCCCGCTGCCCTCGGCGGCGGTCTCGCCGTCCTGATCGGCACCCGGATCGTGCTCGGCGCCGCCGAGGGCCCGGCTTTCCCGGTCGCCCAGCAGGCCGCGCTGTCCTGGTTCCCCGACCACCGGCGCAACCTGCCCGGAGCACTGGTCACCCTCGGCGTCACCCTCGGGGTGGTCACCGCCGCCCCCGGGCTGTCCTGGGTCATCCGGAACCACGGCTGGCGGTCCGCCCTCTGGGTGGTGGCCGGCGTGGGCCTGCTGTGGGCCGTGGTCTGGTACGTGTACGGAGCCGACGGCCGCCACCGCGGCACCGAAGGGACGGGTGAGCGGCCCGCAGGGCTCCCGCACGGGCGCGACGCCCGGCAGACCTGGTCCGCGTACCGGCGCGTCCTCGGCAGCCGCACCTGGATCGGCACCACCATCGCCTACTTCACGAGCTACTGGGGCGTCGCCCTGATGCTCGTATGGCTGCCGTCCTACCTGAAGAACGGCCTCGGCCACTCGCCCGCCGCCGCCGGCACGCTGGTGGCCCTGCCCTGGGCGCTCGGCGCCGTGGTCCTGCTCGGCCAGGCCGCACTCACCGACCGGCTCATGCGCCGTGGCGTGGGCAGCCGCTGGGCGCGCGGCCGGGTCGGCGCCGGACTGCTCCTCGCCGGTGCGGTCTGCCTCCTCGGCATCCCGCTCGTCGACGGCACCGGGGCGAAGACGGCCCTGCTCGTCGCGGGCTTCGCGCTCGGCGGTTCCTTCGCCACCGTCGCGGTCACCACCGTCGCCGAACTCGCCCCCGCCGCCCGGCGCGGCGGCGCCCTCGGCACGATGAACGCCGTGGTGACCACCGCGGGCCTGATCGCCCCGACCGTCGTGGGCCGCATGGTCGACGGCCAGGGCGTCGCCGGCTACCAGAACGCCGCCGTCGTCCTCGCCGTCCTGCTCCTGCTCGGCGCCCTCGCCGCCTTCGTCCTGATCGACCCGGCGCGCGACGCGGCGCGCACGCACGCCTGACCGTATCCGTCCGACACCCGCACCGCGCCCGCCCGGACCCCCGTCGTCCGGTGCGGGCCGACCGAGGAGCCCCGCCATGACCCCACACGTCCTCGACACCGAGCCGCTGGACCGCGCCGTCGCCGAACTGCGGAAAGGAGCCGGCACCTGGGCGGCCGCACCGCTGACCGAACGCGTCGCGCTCCTCGAACGGCTGCTGCCGCGCATCGCCGACGGAGCCCGGGACATGGTCGCGGCCTGTGCCCGCGCCAAGGGCTACGCGCCCGACTCCCCCTGGGCGGCGGAGGACTGGGCCGGCGCACCGTGGGCACTGGCCCGGACGACGAGCGCCTACCTGCGGGTGCTGCGCCGCGTCGCGGCCGGCGGTGAACCCGTCGAGGCACGTGCGGTCCGGGAGCACGACGGCCGGGTGGCCGTCGACGTCTTCCCCGCCACCGGCTGGGACGGCCTGCTGCTCAACGGATTCACCGCCCGGGTGTGGACGCGGCCCGGCACGACCCCGGACGGGGTACGGAGGCGGGCGGCGGGCGCGTACCGCGGCGAGCCCGCCGCCCCCGGCGTCGCCCTGGTCCTCGGCGCCGGCAACGTCGCGGCCATCACCGCCCTCGACGTCCTGCACAAGCTGTACGTGGACGGCCAGGTCGTCCTCGCGAAGATGAACCCGGTCAACGCCTACCTCCGTCCCCATTTCGAGCGCGTCTTCGCCGAGTTCATCCTCCGGGGCTGGGTCCGGTTCGTCGACGGCGGCGCGGCGGAGGGCGCGCACCTCGCGGCCCACGAGGGCGTCGACGGCATCCACGTCACCGGCAGCGAACGCACCCACGACGCCATCGTCTGGGGCACGGACGAGGAGGCGGAGGAGCGCCGCCGCGCGGACAAGCCGCTGAACGCCAAACCCTTCAGCAGCGAGCTGGGCGGCGTCAGCCCCTGCGTCGTCACGCCCGGCCCGTGGAGCGCCGCGGACTTCCGCTTCCAGGCCGAGCACATCGTCACCAGCAAGATGAACAACTCCGGCCACAACTGCGTCGCGAGCCAGATCCTGGTCCTCCCCCGCGACTGGGACGGCACCGAACGACTGCTGAACGAGATCCGGCGGATCCTGCGCGAACTGCCCGCCCGCACCGACTACTACCCCGGCGCGGACCGGCGCCTGGCCGCCGTGCGCGCGGCGCACCCGGAGGCCGAGGCCCACGGGGACGGCGACTGCCGGATCCTGGTCCCCGACGTCACCGTCGCGGACGGCCCGGACACGATGCTGACCGACGAGGTCTTCGGCAGCGCGCTGGGCGTGGTGCGGCTCCCCGGCGACACCCCGGAGGCCTTCCTCGCCGAGGCCGTCGCCTTCGCCAACGACCGCCTTCCCGGCACCCTCGGTGCGACGCTCCTCGTACACCCGAGGACGGAGAGGGCCCACCGCGCCGCCGTCGACGCGGCCGTCGCCGGACTGCGCTACGGAACCGTCGGCGTCAACTGCTGGTCCGCGATCGGCTTCCTGCTCGGCTACACCCCCTGGGGCGCCTACCCCGGCCACACCCGCCGGTCCATCGGCAGCGGCGTCGGCTTCGTCCACAACGCCTTCATGCTGGCGGACGCCGACATAGAGAAGACCGTACTGCGCGCACCCTTCGCACCCGCCCCCCGCGGCCTGCTCGGCGGCTCGCCGTCGTTGTCGCCGCGACCGCCCTACTTCGTCACCAACCGCACCGGTGCCACCACCCTCGAACGGGTCACCCGCTTCACCACCGCCCCCGCCCTCACGAAGCTGCCCGCCGTCTTCGCCTCGGCACTGCGCGGCTGAACGCGGACGAACCACTCGCCCCTCTCCCTTCCCTCCTCAGGGGGACACCCTCGTGAACCTCTCGGACTCCCTCCACAGCAGCGCGGTGCGGCACGGTTCGAACATCGCGGTCGAACTCGGCGACCAGTCGCTGACGTACTCCGCGCTCGACGTCCTCGCCGGCCGGACCGCCGCCCTGCTCACCGCGCGCGGTGTCCGCCCCGGCGACCGGGTCGGCATCATGCTGCCCAACCTGCCGGAATTCCCGGTCCTCTTCTACGGCGCGCTGCGCGCCGGCGCCGTCGTCGTCCCGATGAACCCGCTGCTGAAGGCCCGCGAGATCGCCCACTACCTGAGCGACTCGGGGGCGGTGCTGCTGTTCGTCCACGAGCCCCCCGCCGAAGAGGTGGACGCGGGCCGGAGCGCCGCCGGTTCGCGGGCCGCCGTGGTCCCGGTCGCCACCGGCTCGCTCACCGGACTGCTCGCCGGCCATCCCGAGCTCGTCACCACCCCGGTCGGCGCGGACGAGGACACCGCCGTCATCCTCTACACCTCGGGCACCACGGGCCTGCCCAAGGGAGCGGAGCTCACCCACACCAACCTCGGCCGGAACTCCGCGCAGGGCCGGATCGATCGGCACGCCGATCGAGGGCGTCGAGATGCGGCTGACGGACGTGGCCGACGGCATCGGCGAACTGTGCGTGCGCGGGCACAACGTCATGAAGGGGTACTGGGGACGCCCCGAGGCGACCGCTGAGACGGTGAAGGACGGCTGGCTGCACACCGGTGACCTCGCCCGCGTCGACGAGGAGGGCTACTACTACATCGTGGACCGCAAGAAGGACCTGGTCATCCGCGGCGGCTACAACGTCCACCCCCGGGAGATCGAGGAGGTCCTCTACGAGCACCCCGCCGTCGCCGAGGCCGCCGTGATCGGACTGCCCGACGACGTCCTCGGCGAGGAGGTCGCCGCCGCGGTGGCCCTGCGTCCCGGCGCCGAGGCCACTCCCGAGGAGCTGCGGGAGTTCGTGCGCGGCCAGGTCGCCGCGTACAAGTACCCGCGGATCGTCTGGCTGGTCGACGCCCTGCCCAAGGGCGCCATGGGCAAGGTCCTCAAGCGGGAGGTCGCGGCCACCCGCCGCTGAGGAACGTGTGCGCCCACGCCCGGGTCGGCCGGGTGACGCCGCCACGCCCGAGGTCCCCGTACGTTCACGCTCACGGGAGCCCCGGAGGGCTCACAGCGGGCCGGACCACCACGTCCCTCCTCATGAACACGGCACGACAGGGCGACGACGTCCGGCGGAACGAGGACGGCACGCCCTGGAACCCAAGATCGCACCGCGTGCCGCGTCGTCCTGCCTGGTGTCCGACGGGCCTCTGCTGAGGCTCGACCCGCGACGGGTGTGGATCGACGCGGACGAGGCCGAGGCGCTCTCCGCCGACGCGCTGAACGGGACGCCCGCCGGGGCGGGCGAGAGCCACTGTTCGGCAGCTCGGAGGGCCCGGAGCTCGGCGTGAGCCATGGCGGAAGTTCCCAGAGAAACAGGGTCTTCTCCACCCCGTCGCATGCTCCCATAGGCGTGGGGGCGGCACAGTCCTTCGGCATGAGGCCCCGCTGCCCCGCCGATGACGCGCCGACATCATTCGCACACGCGCCCACCCGATTCGCTGCCTGCACCGACCCCGTCTGAACGCCGTCAGCACAACCGAGGAGGAAAACGCCTTGGAACGCGATCTCGCCGTCGAGCTGCACCGCCGCGCTGAGCAGGATCAGGCCGCCCGCCATCGTGCGTCCCGGACGGGCGACGGAGCGGAACTCGTCAGGATCGACGTCGCGAACACAGCCTGGCTCAAACAGATCGTCGCCCGGCACGGTTGGCCGGGTATCGCGCTGGTCGGCGAGCAGGGCGCGGACGAGGCATGGTTGCTTGTCCAGCATGCCGACCTCGATCCGGACTTCCAGCGCCATGCCCTCGGCCTCCTGGAACAGGCCGTCGACGCCGGGGATGCCCTGCCTCGCCACTTGGCCTATCTGACCGACCGGGTCCTGGTCGCGGCCGGCGAACTCCAGGTGTACGGCACCCAGTACACCCAGGACCCGGACGGCTCGAACCTACGTCCGTACCCTGTGACTGACCCCGACCAACTTGATGCCCGGCGTATTGCCGCTGGGCTGGAGCCGGCTGCGGAGTACGACCGGCGGATGCGTGACAGCCATTCCCGGGTGGACGGTTGACTCCTCCTGGGACGGCGAAGGGGTCACGGGGGTTTCGTGACCGTCGGCTGCCACCGGCGGGGTGATGATCCGCTCCGCAGACGAGGTGACGATGCCGGATTCGAGCGGAGTCGTCCAAGTCTCGACCACTACGGTCAGCGAATCCCCGGAGGCCACCTCTCCAGGAGGGCGTCACCACCATGCGCCGTGAACTGGCAGGGCACCGCCACCCGAGACCGGCGTGCCCATGCTGGCGTCAGGGCCCTGCACTCGAAGTCCGCGCACAGCTTCAGAAGGGTTACGGTGCGATCGGGTTCACCGCCGTCGGTCACAGGGTGGTGGCGGCGCGGACCAGTCCCGCGACCGCTGTCGAGCGGCTGTGTGGGGGCCAGGCGATGACTGTGGTGACGTGAGGGGCGTCGGGGACCGGTACGGCTATGAGGCCGTCGGGCAGGCCGGTGCGGCCCGACTCCGGGACGACCGCGCAGGCGCGGCCGAGGGCGATGAGCTGGGTGAGCTGGGTGTGGTCGCGCACCTTGGGTCCAGGGCCGTCCGGGAAAGTGCCGTCGGGGCGTGGCCATCGGGGCAGGGGCAGGTCGGGAAGCTTAGTGACCTCGGCGAGCCGTAGGTGGGGGCGGGTGCTGAGGGGGTGGCCCGCCGGGAGAATCGCGACCTGGCTCTCGGTGTGCAGGTCCTCGGTGTCGAAGCCGGCCGTGTCGTCGAACGGCCGGTGCAGCAGGGCCACGTCGGCACGGCCGTCACGCAGTACCGGTGCCTGCTCGCCCGGCCCGCACAGCATGACGTCCACGGCGACGGCGCCCGGCTCGGCGGCGTAGGCGTCGAGGAGTTTCGCCAGCAGTTCGCTGGAGGCTCCCGCCTTCGCGGCCAGGATCACGGTGGGTCGGCCCGTCGCGGAGAGGGCGGCCCGGCGGGTGCGCCGTTCGGCGGCCTCGACGGCGTCCAGCGCGGCTCGCGCCTCCTGGAGCAGCACCGCCCCCGCCCCGGTCAGGGCCACACCCCGACTGTCGCGCTCCAGCAGAACGATGCCCAGGCGTCGCTCGAGCTTGCCGATCGCCCGTGACAGCGGGGGCTGGGCGATGCCGAGCCGTTGTGCGGCCCGGCCGAAGTGCAGCTCCTCGGCGACCGCGACGAAGTAGCGCAGCTCACGTGTCTCCACGCCGCCAGCCTAGCGGGTCGACCAGGAGCGATACCCGGGCGGTATCGCCGCCCACCCGGTCGGTCTTGGACGCCCCGCCCGGTGGGGAGAAGGATCGAGGTCATGACTGAGACGAACACCGTGAACCACCCCAAGGTCGCGCTGGTGACCGGGGCCAACAAGGGCATCGGGTACGAGATCGCCGCCGGGCTCGGCGCGCTCGGCTGGTCGGTCGGCGTCGGCGCGCGGGACGAGGAGAGGCGCGAGGCCGCCGTGGACAAGCTGCGCGCGGCCGGGGCCGACGCGTTCGGCGTACCGCTGGACGTGACCGACGACGCGAGCGTGAGCGCGGCGGCCCGGCTGGTGGAGGAGCGGGCCGGGCGGCTCGACGCGCTCGTCAACAACGCGGCGATCACCGGCGGCCACCCCCAGGAGCCGACCACGGTCGACGTGAACCGGGTACGGGCGGCCGTGGAGACCAACGTGATCGGCGTCATCCGCGTCACCAACGCCCTGCTGCCGCTGCTGCGCCGCTCGCCGTCGCCGCGGATCGTGAACGTGTCCAGCAGCGTCGGCTCCCTCACGCTCCAGACCACCCCGGGCACCGATACCGGCCCGATCTCCATCGCCTACACGCCGTCCAAGACCTTCCTCAACGCCGTCACCGTGCAGTACGCCAAGGAACTGGCCGGCACGCACATCCTGATCAACGCCGTCTGCCCCGGCTTCACCGCGACCGACCTCAACGGCTTCCGCGGGGTGCGCACCCCGCAACAAGGCGCGGTCGCCGCGATCCGGCTGGCCACCGTGGAGGGCCACGAACCGACCGGCCGCTTCTTCAGCGACGAAGGAGAGATCCCCTGGTAACGCGTTTCCGGTTCGCGCCGCCCCGGGAAGAGGGGGCATGCGCGTCCTCGTGACCGGCGCCGTCACGTCATGCCGGTCTGGCGGGCCACGGTCAGTGCCGGGAATCCGGCCGGACCGGGCCACGCCCGCCGGAGCCGACTCGGTGCCAGAGGCGTTCACCGGCACCGACGCCCCCGCGGAGACGCGGACCGTGGCTACCAGCGGGCGTCCGAAGCCGCGGTCGGGACGGCATCCGGGAACACCCGGCCCTCCGCCACCGCTCTCCCGGTCGCCGCGACCTGTCCGGCGAGCACCACCAGGCCGGCGTCGTCGTGCCGTCCCGGCGCACGCAAGCGGTCAACCGCGCGGCGCCGGCGACCGTGCGACCCTGCGGGTAGACGGTCCCGACATCACGGGTCCTGTTCGAAGACTTTAGAGATCTTTGAGCAGGTAAAGGGCGTGGTGGTCCACCACTGGGCAAGGCGCACCGCGTGATACGTGTTGTGATCGTCATACTCATCCTCTGCGCCGCAGTCACGGCAGCCGTAGCCGGGACGGAGGCTTCGCCCCTGTGGTGGCTCGCCGCTGTTCCGCTCGCGCCCTTGGGCCTGCTGGGGGCATGGGACCTGTTGCAGCGCCGACACTCGGTGCTGCGCAACTACCCCGTCCTCGGGCACGCCCGTTTCCTCCTGGAGCGGATACGTCCGGAGCTCCAGCAGTACTTCATCGAGCGGAACTACGACGGCCGCCCCTTCGACCGGGACGTGCGCAACATCGTCTACGAGCGCGCCAAGGGCACTGAGGCGGAGGAGCCCTACGGCACCGAACGGGATGTGTACGAGGCCGGTCACGAGTTCCTCGTGCCCTCCATGGCGCCCTGTGCGGTACCCGAGACACCTCCCCGCGTACGGATCGGAGGGCCTGACTGCGACCGCCCCTACGACATGGCACTGCTCAACGTCTCGGCGATGAGCTTCGGCTCCCTGTCGGCCAACGCGGTCCTCGCGCTCAACGGGGGCGCCGCGGCCGGCGGCTTCGCCCAGGACACCGGCGAGGGCGGTCTCTCCGACTACCACCTGCGCCCGGGCGGCGACCTCGTCTGGGAGATAGGAACCGGCTACTTCGGCTGCCGGACCGACAAGGGTGACTTCGATCCGTCCCAGTTCGCCGACAAGGCCGCCCACGACCACGTCAAATGCGTGTCCCTGAAACTCTCGCAAGGAGCGAAGCCCGGCATCGGCGGTGTCCTGCCGGGGGCCAAGGTCAACGCCGAGATCGCCCGGGTCCGGGGCGTACCGGAAGGGCGCACGGTCGTCTCCCCTCCGTATCACCGAGTCTTCTCGACCCCGCGTGAACTCGTCCGCTTCATCGCCCGGATGCGGGACCTGTCCGGAGGCAAACCCGCCGGATTCAAGCTCTGCGTCGGCTCACGCCGGCAGTTCCTCGCCGTGTGCAAGGCCATGCTGGAGGAGGGCACCACTCCCGACTTCATCGTGGTGGACGGGGCCGAAGGCGGAACGGGTGCGGCGCCGCTCGAGTTCGCCGATCACGTCGGCACCCCGCTCACCGAGGGACTGCTCACCGTGCACAACGCCCTCGTCGGCGCGGGCCTGCGCGACCGCGTCAGGATCGGGGCGAGCGGGAAGATCGCCACCGGCACCGATCTGGTCAAACGCATGGTGCAGGGCGCCGACTACGGAAACGCCGCACGGGCGATGATGTTCGCCGTCGGCTGCATCCAGGCCCAGCGCTGCCACACGAACACCTGCCCCACCGGCGTCACGACACAGGACCCCCGCCGGGCCCGCGCGATCGACGTCACCGACAAGACGCTGCGCGTCCAGCGCTTCCAGGAAGCAACCGTGGCCAGCGCTTTGCAGATCATGGCCTCCATGGGCGTCACCGACCCCGCGCAACTGCGCCCGCACATGCTCCGCCGACGCATCGACCCCGTCACCGAACGCTCCTACGAAGAACTCTACGAATGGCTCCGACCGGGACAGCTGCTCGCCGAACCGCCCGCCTCCTGGGCGGCAGACTGGAAGTCCGCCGATCCCGACCGCTTCACCATGTGATCGCCGGAGGCCGGGCTCGGGCCGTCGGCGGGAGCGTTCTGGGTCGGGATCCGGCGGTCGAAGTCGGCGCTGCGGGCGACGGCGGCCTCGACGACGCGGTGGTAGCGGTTCTGCTCGGCGATCAACGCGAGGCCTCTCCTGCACAGTCCCCAGCCCTTGAGAAGGACTCCATACACACGAGGTGCAGAATTCCGGGCACGATCGCGATGATCCCGCCGCCCGCGCCGCCTTTCCCCGGCAGACCCACTCGGTGGGCGAACTCTCCAGCGGCGTCGTATGTGCCGCAGGTGAGCGTCATGGCGTTGGAGCCCTCACCCTCGCGGCGCCGCCCTGCACAGATAGGCACCCACACAGTGCTGACCTGCGGCTTTGCTCGTCTCCAGCGCTTTCATTGTGACGCTGTTCTCGCGGTCGATCCTTCCCGGCCCCTGCCCAGCGGGCCCTCGTTCTCCCCGGCTGGAGCTTGTGACGGGGGTGGATTGCCGCTGGTCAGAGGGCAGGTTTCAAGTGCTGCCCGCGTCGCGCAGGGTAGCCGAGTTGCGGGTTCGCAGCCGAAGGGCTCTTGCGCGATCCGTTGCGTCGCTCCCGTACTGTGGCGCTGTCGATGGCCGGCAAAGGCCCTGGCGAGTCCTGCGGAGTGATCTGGGCCCGGTCACGCCGCTGGACCCCGGTCCGAATCCGGTGCGGAATCCCGTCGATCACCTGCCGGTGATCCCGCCACCTGCCACAACGCCCTTTGCCGACCGGCAGCAATGGCCGGAGCCGCGCCCACTCGGCATCGCTCAGATCACCCCGCCACATGCTCACGTCAACGGCTTGGGCACGCCTGCCGTCACCTGGCCGGCGCGACACCTCGGTGCCGACCATCCTCCGGCCCGGAGAGGAACACCCGGCGGGTCGGCAGCTCGATTTCCGTGACGACGACGGCGATCTCCTCTCCGAGCTCGAAGTCTTCCACCGGACTCGCCGCAGGACGGCCGTGGACTTCTCTGAAGGGGATCAGCCCGGAAATCCCGTCCCCGAGGTCGACGAAGACGCCGATGGAAACCGTCTTCTCCACCGTCCCGCGCAGTTCCTGGCCCACCGTTGTGCGGTCGGCGAGGGCTCGGAGGGGGTCGGACTCCAGTGCCTTCAAGGACAGTCTGGCCTCCGCGTTGTAGGTGTCGAACCGGAGGAACTCACACGAGACACGCCGGTCCACCTGAACGACATCGGTGGGAGCGTCGATGCGCCGCCAGGACAGTTCGGGAATGACGATGAACCCCACACCGGGCAGAGTGGGATGGGCGGGCCCGTCGTCCAGGGCCACGAAGACCCCGAACCGCTCGATCGCCGCGACGGTGCCGGACAGGATGTCACCGCGGTACAGGGACTCCAGGAGCGCCCGGAGTTTCGGGCTCTCGGACTGCCAATCCATGCCTGCCGCCCTGGCACACGACATCGTGGGCCGACCATGCCCTCGACGAGCTGCGGTCCCCGCCAGGTCTCAGCAGCCGGGGCCATGACCGGCCGGACGAGTCCTGGTCCTCTGCATCGCTGCTGCGGACTGAGGTCAGTCCGCAGCAGTTACCAGGGTCGTCAGTTCGGCCTGGGTCGTCCCGGTCGGCGCACGTACGTCGAATGTGCAGCTGTCGTCGTGGAATGCCAGTCCGATCAGTCCAGGCTGCCGGCGGCTTCGAGGTGGGCGAGGAGGGTGGCCGCGAGGCGTGGTCGGGGGACGTGAGGGACGAGGGCATCGGGCAGGTCGGCTTCCAGGCCCCATTGCGTGTTGAAGGTGATGCTGCTGCCGCCCGGGAAGACGCTGTCCCGCAGCCGGCCGACGCTGATCGCAGGCGGCTCGATCCACCTGTCGCTCCCGCCTCAGTTGGTCCTGTACGTGGAGCGGGGAGCCCAGGGAGGGGGCGTACGCGTCCGGTTACTCCCAGAGGCGGGTCAGGTGCGCGTGGAGGACGTCGTGTGCCTCGGGCGGGGTGAGGTGGCCGATGAGGACGTGCGCGGTGAGGCCGTCCGCGAGGGCGAGGAGGGTGCGGGCCTCGAGTTGCGGATCGAGGCGCACGGCGCGGTCGGCGCCCTCGATGGCTTCCGAGATGAGACGGGTGAACGCCTCCTGCAGGGTTGCGTAGTTCGCCGTCAGCGTTCTGGCCAGTGCCCTGCTCACAGCCGCCTGCGCGACGAAGGCGAGCCAGACCCTGGCCTCGGCGCGGTGCTCTTCCCGCAGCAGTGAGATCTCGGTGACCGCGTGGCCCAGGGCGGTGCCGGCCGACTGGGCGGGGCTCCTGAGGAGGCGGGCCTGTACGCGCTCGCTGATTCGCTCGCCGATGTGTCCGAGAGTGAACACGAGCATCTCTTCCTTGGTGTGGAAGCACCGCTGAACTGCGCCCATCGACACCTGTGCGCGGGCGGCGACATCGCGAAGGGTCACGCCTTCCAGTCCGCGTTCGTCGGCGAGGTGGCATACGGCCTCGGCGATGAGGCGGCGTCGGCTCACGTGATCCACCTGTCTGGGCATCTCTGATCGCCTCTCCGTTTCGCTGCGCTCCGCTTCGCGGCGCAGTTTATTCGATGCGAACGCATCGGTTCCCGAGTACGGTTCTGATGCAGATGCATCGGTACGTGGACGAGGAAGGCGAAGCCATGCAGGACGCCCTATGGAAGATGCCGGCCGCCGCACAGGCGGAGGCTGTACGCAGCGCAGAGGTCTCGGCCGTGGAACTGGTCGACAGCCACCTGCATCGCATCGCCGAGGTCAACCCGCAGGTGAACGCGGTCACGCAGCTCCTGGCGGAGCGGGCACGTGAGGCCGCGGCGCAGACGGACCGCCGGCGGGCCGCCGGTGAAGCGCTGGGGCCCCTCGCGGGGGTGCCCTTCACGGTGAAGGAGAGCACCGCCGTCGAAGGCGTGCCGACCACGTTCGGCACGGAGCGCTTCCGTGGCCTGGTGGCGTCGGCGGACGCACCCCCGGTGGCACGGCTGCGCGCGGCCGGAGCCATCCCCATCGGGCACAGCAACATCCCCACCCTGATCCTGGCGGGGATGCACACGCGCAGCGAACTGTTCGGCGACACGGTCAACCCGTGGGACAGCAGCCGGACCCCGGGCGGCTCCAGCGGAGGTGACGCGGTGGCCGTTGCCACGGGCATGGCAGCACTCGGACTCGGCAACGACTCCGGCGGGTCAGTGCGCATTCCGGCCCAGTTCTGCGGTGTGGCCGGGCTGAAGCCGTCCACAGGCCGGTTTCCCGCCGACCATCGCGTTCTCGGCCCGGACGACCCGGGCCCGGCCTTCCAGATGCTGGTCACCGATGGCCCGCTGGCCCGGAGCGTGGGCGACCTACGGCTGGCTTTCGAGGCGCTGGTCGGGACCGATCCGCGAGACCCGCGGGCCGTGCCGGTGCCCGCCTACGGGAAACCGCTCCCCGAAGGCGTGAAGGTCGCGGTCGTGGCGGACCCTGGCGGGCACGGCGTCCACACCGCGGTTCGCGGAGCCATCGCGTCTGCGGCCGACGCGCTCCGCGACGCCGGATACGACGTGCGCGAGGTACAGGACGTACCACGGATGGAGGAGGCTCTGGAGGCGTACGGCCGGATCACCGTGACCGAGTTCGCCCCGACCTGGCCGGTGGTGCGCGGACTGCTCGGCAAGGGCGGGGACCGCTATATCGAGATGGCGATGGAGCAGACCCCGCCCGTAAGCGCGGAGGAGCTCATGAAGCTGATGGGCACCTGGATGAACATCCGCCGCTCATGGGCCGAATTCCTCAACGAGTACCCGCTGTTGCTCGGCCCGGTCTTCACCGAGCCACCGGTCGAGCCGGGGCTGGAGTCGCGTGACAGGTCAGGCAGGGACCGTGTCGGGTCGGGGATGCGCCTGTGCACCGTGACCAGCTTCGTGGGCGTGCCCGGCGTGGCCGTACCGACCGGGATGGTCGACGGGCTCCCCTGCGGAGTACAGGTCGTCGGGCGCGCGTTCCGGGAGGACCTGTGCCTGGACGCGGCCCAGGCGATCGAGGACCGGCTCGGAGTTCTCACACCGATCGACCCGCGCGTGGAAGGCCGGACTGATTGAGCCCGCGGGCCACAAAGGCGCATACGGCGAACCTCATACCCCTCACGCCCCCGTCCCGGCGCGGCTGAATGAAAGGCGCCCATTCGCCACAAACCGCCCTCAAAGGGATCTCGTAGTCACCGAAGTTCTGCCGCCGGAAAGCGATGATCGGCTCGGTCGACTCCAGGGTGAGCAGGCGCTGCTCCCAGGCCTTGGGCCGCCAGGGCGACGTCCAGGATCTCGGCGACGCGGGCGCGGATCGCGGCGGCCGCGGCCCGGGCCCGCTCCAGCAGCGTGTCGACGAGATGCGCGACACCCTCGAGGAACGCCCGCGCGCTCGCCCGCCAGTCGGCGCGCAGCTGCGTGAGCGAGCGGGACTTCGGCTTCGGCGGGCGGGTCTTCCTGGCCGCGATCCGGTTGAGCTTCGTGCGGGCCTCCTCGGAGACCACGGGCCCGAAGCGCAGGTTGCCGTCCTCGTCGACAGTGGTGACGTCCTCGTGCTCCAGCTCCTGGCGGCACAGGTCGATCTCGTGGCCGCGCTTCGACATCCAGCCGATCAGCTCGTGCGGCACCCCGGCCACCTCCATCACCGGCCGACGCACCACGCTGACGGTGCGCGGCTCGGAGGCCAGGCCCAGCGCCTCGCACACCTCGGCCATCAGCAGCTCGTTCTGGAGAGGAGGCAGCGACCGTGTTCTCGAACAAGACCTTGCTGTGCACCGCGCCCCATTTCCCGTCCGGGCGCAGGCCCCGCAGGGATATGAGGACGCGGCCGTGGAGGAGCGGGGTTCCGGCTCGCGACTCGTAGTGGCGGAAGCGGGCGACGGCCAGGCCATGGACTGGCCGGGTGAAGTAGCGGCCCTGAGTACCGATGCGGATGGTCGAGGGGTTGTCCTCGATCCATGTGAGGGGGTTTCGATCGCCCGCTCGTGCGCGTCCTCGATCGCCCGCCGTGCCCCCTGGTCCCCCAGCGCCCACATCAGATGCACGGTCGGCTGCGGGCGGAAGACCGAGTCCATCCCGGTGACCTTCACCCGGTATCCGAGCGCTCCGGCCCGGCGTGCGACTACGGGCTTCTTCCCGGCTGCCGGCTGCTCGTCCACCAGTCGGTCGGCATGCGGGTGCCGGCCCTCGCCGGACAGGTGGCGCAGTTCGTCCTCGGTGACGACGTCCCCGGCGCTCAGGCCGAGGTCGGCCGGCCGCGTCCCATCCACCGGCCCGGCGGGACAACTGTCTGTTCCTGAGCCTCGGGTAGCGGCGTACGGGCCGATCGGGAGTGGTCACCGGCGACCACCCCGAGGAGGAAGTAACGGCCTGCCTGCCCTGCGGTGATCTCTTTCATGTCCAGCATGGCCACCACGCCGCACCGCCCTGACCAGCAAGAAAAGGCCGATCGGGCGTACGTCCCGCCAGGCGGGAAGAGGCAGCCGACTTTCTCGTCCACGGCCCGCCGGGCGGGAAGCGGCTCCGGGCGAACTCTGAGTGGCATCGCGCTCCGGCACCAGCCCCAGCCTGTCCACTGACACCTATCAGCATCAAGTAACTGTCCCGCGCATGCGGGCCCTGCGAGTTTTGAGTCAAGGTTGCGATGGGCGCTGCGAACGGCGACTCCGAATTGCCTTCAGCCGAAGGCTCCGTCGGCTCGGGCGACGAAGCGTTTGCAGCCGTCGTGCTCGAAACGCACCTGTCCGTCGAACGGCGAGCCGACGCGGGTGCACACCCCCCAGTCCAGGCCCAGTTCGCCGCTCAACGCGATCCAGAACCGGCATCCTCCGCACTGCTCGTCGAACCACTCGTCCCGGTAGCCGGGCTCCCCCGTGAAACGGTTACGCAGCCGCAACCAGCGCTCGTGAATCTCGTCGTCACCTTTACCCTCGCCGTCTGCCCGCAGCTCGCCTGGCATCATCCGCTCCCCGCCCTTCCGCAGGATCCCGCAGGATCCCGCAGGATCAATCTGCACGGAGCCGGCACCGATCCGTCAGCTGATTCCTGCGAGCCGCAGGCCATCGGCTCAGCCCGTCGCAGGCCTCATCCTCAAAGGGCAGCTTCTTCCGGATCTTGGTTAGGGCGAACTTCGCATGCTGCTGCCCGCGCATACATTGGCGGGATGGACGAGCCGAGGCGAGTGGCCAGGCGTGGAGGGGCGAGGTCCGAGCACGTCCGACGGCTGAGCCAGGATCGGGACGCCCCGTTCGTGGAGCCGGTCACCCTGTTGGCGGTGACCGACGAGTGCGCCGTCGACGTTAGCCACCCGCCGTCGGCCTTCTCCAGGTGGTTGACGCAGCGCAGGAAGTCGGACTTGCCGGACCCTGAGAAGCCGAAGAGGCAACAGACCTGTCCGCGCTCCACGGTGAGGGCGATGCCCTTGAGCACCTCCAGTCCGCCGAAGTTCTTGCGGACGCTTTCGGCGCGGACCATGGAGGTGCTCACCGGTTCTGCTCCTTGCTGTTCTTGCCGATCCGTTTCGTGGTTCCGCCGAGAAGGCGACGGAACGGAGAGACGTGGCCGGCGCGGGTGGTGCCGCGCCCGTAACGTCGTTCCAGCCACGCCTGGGGCACGCCGAGGAGGGTGACGAGGGCGAGATACCAGATGCTGGCCACGACCAGCAGTCGACGCCATGCAGAACGCCACCGCGCACGCCGACGTCACCATGCTGGCCGACCCGGCCGCCGCCCTCACCGTCCCCGTCCCCGTTGCCGTTGCCGTTGCCGTTGCCGTCATCAGAGGCGTCGCCCTGATCGGCGAGGTGCTCACCCTCGCGGACTCCCTCAGCCTGCCCCGCGACCTGGCCCTGCAGGCTGAGGGCCTAACGGCCGTGGCGCGCCGAGCGGCAGCGGGCGACGGCTTGGGAGCGGGGCGCCGAACGAGTGGACTCGCCGGGGCCCGGTCGGGCGGTCTGCCGTTCGCGCCGTATCTGGTGCTGGTCTGTCGCCGTCCGCGTCCATGACCTGGAAGAGGCACCCCCCACCATGAGACGAACCTCCCCCCGCCGGCTGCTCGCCGCGACGCTGCTCGCGGCGTCCGTGCTGGCCCCGCTGGCCACCGTTCCCGCCACGGCCGTCCCGGCCCCCCACGCCCCCGCCACGGCCGCCGGTCCGCACGGCGACGGCGACTGCCCCGCCGGCGGCTTCGGCTCCGAGCTGACCGCCCGGCTCGACAAGACCGTCGAGGACGTCCGCAGGCAGGCCCGTGTCCCCGGACTCGTCGTCGGCCTGTGGATGCCGGGCAAGGGCTGCTACGTCCGCGCGACCGGCGTCGCGGACAAGGCCACCGGCCGGCCGATGTTCGCCGACACCTACGTCCGCATCGGCAGCGAGACCAAGACCTTCACCGTCACCGCGCTCCTCCAGCTCGTCGACGAGGGCAAGGTCGGGCTCGACGACCCGATCGACGACTACGTCCGAGGGGTCCCGAACGGCGAGAAGATCACGCTGCGCCACCTCGCCGAGATGCGCAGCGGCCTGTTCCCGTACACCGCCGACCCCGACTTCGTACACGACCTGCTGAGCGCGCCGAAGCGCCCGTTCAACCCGTGGGAGGTCCTCTCCTACGGCTACCGGCACCCGAACACCTTCGCGCCGGGCGCGACGTTCCAGTACTCCAACTCCAACCTCGTGCTACTCGGCCTGGTCGTCGAGAAGGTGACCGGAAAGCGGCTCGCCGACGTCATCCACGAGAAGGTGGTCCGCCCGGCCGGTCTGCGCCACACCTTCCTCCCCGAGGGCGCCGAGTTCCCCGAGCCCCACGCGCAGGGATACACCGACCAGACGCTGACCGGCGCCGTCGCGAACGCCACAGACTGGAACCCCAGCTGGGCCTGGGCGGCCGGCGGCATGATCTCCGACCTCCAGGACCTGCGCCGCTGGGCCCCCGTCCTCGCCACCGGAAAGCTGCTCAGCGCCGAGACCCAGGCGCAGCGTCTCAAGGTGCTGCCGACCGGCTTCCCCGGCACCGACTACGGCCTCGGCATCCTGCGGACCAACGGCTGGATCGGGCACAACGGCTCCCTGCCCGGGTACGAGACCGTGACCGTCTACCTGCCCTCGCAGAAGGCCACCCTGGTCCTCATCCTGAACACCGACTCCCTCGTCGACGGCCAGGAGCCGTCGACCCTCGTCGCCCGCGCCGTCACGTCCGTCGTCACACCGGACAACGTGTACGCCGGAGGGATCACCCCGCGCGACAAGTCCTAGGTCGTGTCCGGTAGCCAGGGCGTGGGCGAGTCAGGTGTCGGCGTCGGTCTGGACGGTACCGGCCCGCGCGCCGGATCAGCTCCTCGCGGGCGGCCTCCTCACCCTCGCGGGGATCGGTCTGCTGGAGGGTGCCGAGCTCGCGCAGTACCTGGAGCTCGTCGGCGCGGGCCGCGATCCGGGCGGCCTCGCGTATCTCGGCTTCCCGAGCGGAGGTGGCCGCCGCCTCGGCGGCGAGCTCGTCCTGGACGACCGTGTCGGTGTCCGGGTCGTATACGGTGCCCGGCGGGGCTGCGGCAGGCAGCTGGTCGATTCGTTCGCCGCTCGGCGAGCTCCGCGCGGCCGTGCTCGTCGTCGGCCAGGTCCTCGTGCCGGAAGTCATGCCGAGCGAAGGACCAGGCGTCCTCCAAGGCCGCCGCGACGGCCCCGGCGTCCCTGCCCTTCACCCGGCGCCGATCGAGTTGTCGCAGCTGTCGGAACGTGAAGAACGCGCCGGTCACTCGGTGGAGAAGCCGGACCTCCAAGACGGTTACGACCAGGCGAAGCGGGCGTACGACTGCCTTCGTCAGGTGTCCCAGGCGGGTTCGAAGGTGGGCTGGGAGAAGGTGAAGAAGGCCGCCGACGGCTGGGCGGATCTGCTGGCGGCACGGACGGACGGCACGACGGGGGAGCGCTGTGACCGGGCACGGGATCGCCTCCATGCCGGACAGTCACGGAGCCCGCAGGGCTTGCATGAGGCGCGGACCGAGGCGAAGGTGCCGGTCTCGGTGCTCGACGTGCCGGAGGTCCACGTCCGGGTGGCGTCGTCATCCGTGGAGGCCCTGTTCTCGTACGGCCACGGCGAACGGACATCTGGCGCAGTCGATCACACGCTCTCTTCCCGACGGACGGAGAAGGCGCCCGCGGCAGCCGCCAGGACTGCCGCCTCCGCGGCTCGTTCCGGGAGTTGCGGGTCCGGATCGGCTCGCAGGAGCACCAGTTGGTGGTAGAGCGGCGCCGTGGCGGCGATCAGCAGGCTCCGCGCGTCCGTGTGCTGTGCGCCGAGTTCACCGCGCCCGATGGCGCGCTCGACGAGGATCTCGCACTGGGCGTACCGGTCCGTCCACAGCTGCGTCTGGGCCTGCGCGGCCTGTTCGGAGTGGAACGAGGCGGCCATCAGGGCGACGGCGAGCGACGGCTGTACGACCAGGGACTCCTGGATCTCCTGGTTGAGGGCCGTCAGATCGCCGCGCAGCGAGCCGGTGTCGGGCGGCTGCCAGTCGATTTCGCCGGCAGCGGCGATGACGTCGACGAGCAGGCCGCCGGCATCGCGCCAACGTCGGTAGACCGTGGCGCGGTGCACTCCGGCCCGCGTCGCGACGCCCTCCATCGTGAGTCCTTCGTGGCCGCGTTCAGCGAGTTCGGCGCGCACCGCATCGAGAACCTGGGCACGGATGCGGGCGGTGCGACCGCCCGGACGGCGGCCCGACGTCATGTCTTGTGGGTCTGTCATCGGCAATCAGTATCCGGTTGATCAAGGCGGCAGGGCCATGCCAGCATCTTAACGCGACGCCTGTCGCTCTAAGTTCGCCAGAAAGGAACCGCTTCCGCGATGCCGCCCGTTCCCGCTGACCCCACCGTGCTCCACCCGATGCCCGAGCACCCGCGCGTGGTTCTGCTCAAGCCGCTCGTGAAGTCGCCGCTGATCGAGGTCGGCGACTTCTCCTACTACGACGATCCGGACGACCCGACCGCGTTCGAGACGCGCAACGTCCTGTACCACTACGGTCCCGAGCGGCTCGTCATCGGCAAGTACTGCGCGCTGGGGACGGGCACCCGGTTCATCATGAACGGTGCCAACCACCGTATGGACGGTCCTTCCACCTTTCCGTTTCCCACCATGGGGGGCTCCTGGGCGGAGCACTTCGACCTGATCACCGACCTGCCCGGTCGGGGCGACACGGTCGTCGGCAACGACGTGTGGTTCGGCCACGGCGCCACGGTCATGCCCGGTGTACGCATCGGTCACGGCGCGATCATCGCCGCCGGCGCCGTGGTCACCGGCGACGTCCCCGACTACGGCATCGTCGGTGGCAATCCCGCCCGGCTCATCCGCACCCGCTACGACGCCTCGGACATCGCCCGGCTCCTGGCCGTGGCGTGGTGGGACTGGCCCGTGCAGCACATCACCAGGCACGTGCGGACGATCATGTCGGGGACCGTCGTCGACCTGGAGGGGGCCGCCGCGCAGATCGACCGGCCCTGACACCGCGCCCTCGCCACTCCGCACGCACCTGCCCGGCGCCGGAGACGAGTGATCGCCGTGTCCCGTCGCCGCGCCCATAGCGCGATGGTCGGCATCCCCGTCGTCAGTCATGTCCTGCCCAGCCTCGCGCCCATCCGCGAACTGGTGGCCCGCGGGTACCGGGGCACCTACGCCGACGACCCGTTCGTGGCCGACCTGATCGAGACCACCGGCGCGGAGCCGGTGCCCTGCACCTGCACGCTGCCCGTCGCGGAGAACGGCTGGCCCGCCGATCCCATCGCCGCAGCGAGCCTCTTCCTCGACGACGCCGTCCGGGCGCTCCCGCAACTGCGCGCCGCCTACGACGACGATCCGGCCGACCTCTACCTGTACCTCTACGACATCGGCGCCCATTCCGCGCGCGTTCTGGCCCAGGCGCAGGGCAGTCCCCTCGTACAGCTGTCCCCGACGTTCGTCGGCCGGGACGGCTATCAGGAGGAAGTCGCGGTACATCTGAGGAAGTTGCCGGGCGCCGACGCGTACCGGGACAGGTTCGGGCGGTGGCTCGCCGATTACGGGGCGGCCACCACGGACGTGGACACGTTCTCCCGCCCGCCCGAGCCCTCGCCCTGATCCCACGCACGATGCAGCCGCACGCCGATCGAGTCGACACCGATGCGGTGACCTTCGTCGGCCCCTGCTCGGCCCCTGCATGGCGGCACCCCCTCTCCCTGAGTAGCGGTATTGCGACTTTGGGTTAGCGGATGGTCATGCGCGTCGACTCTCCGTGTGCGCGCCCGGCCACTACCGACCCCGTATCCGAACCGCACCACCTGGAGAACTTCGACATGACCTCTTCCGTGCAGCTCGACCGCACCCAGAAGCGCTTCGACCTGTGGGACACCAACGGCGACGGCCAGATCGACCGGGCCGACTGGGACGCCGAGGCCCAGCGCATCCTGCGGGCCTTCGGCGAGGCCCCCGGCACCCCGGCCGCCCGTGCCCTGACCGACGCCTACCTCGGCATGTGGGGCTTCTTCGCCGACAGGGCCGGCATCGACGAGCAGAACGGTGCCCTGACGCCCGAGCAGTTCAACCGCATCGCCGAGGAGCACGTCCTGGAGAACGGCGGCACGGGCTTCGACCGGGTTGTCCAGCCGACCATCCAGGCCATCGTCGAGCTGGTGGACGTGGACGGCGACGGGCAGGTCAACCCCGCCGAGTTCAAGTCCTGGCTCGACGCCATCGGCGTCGAGGGCATCGACTCGGCCGAGGTGTTCGCCCAGATCGACGCCAACGGCGACGGACAGCTCTCCGTCGAGGAGCTCGTCCAGGCCGTCCGCGCCTACCACCTGGGCGACCTCGACGTGCCCCTGCTCGGGCACTGACCCCCGGAGGCGGGCCGCAGACGCACCGGACACCGCAAAGGCCCGGGACGCAGGGCATCGTTCCCTTCCCGCCCCGGGCCTTCCGTCTGCCTCATCGTGGTTTCGGGAATCACCAGGCGCAGCACCGCATGGAACTGTGGTGTTCCACGGGGCCCTCTGTGCCGAATCGGGCCCAGAGCAGGGATCCGCCGAGGCCCACGGCCAGCAGGCCACCCGGTATGAGAATCGCGAGGAGCCAGTTCGGCACGTCGCCTCCTTGCGGTACTTGGAGAGCGGCGCCGCTCACAAAGTTCCGTCGTACCGGTGAAAGAAGGTTCCGCCGGGTCCTGATACGTGATGAACAGCGCGGCCGGGGCAGCCCCCACTGCGAGCAGGACGGTATCCCCCGGATGGTTTCCCTGCACATGCGCCCCCGGTCCGCGTGCGTGCCCTTCAGCAGGGCGCCTCGCGGACGGTCTGCCCGTCGGCCGGAGCAGTTGCACCGGGAACAGCCCGTTCCGGGCTGCCGGACGGGAGCAGGGCCGTGTGACACGTCCTGGTCCGAGAGTTCGCCTGTTCGTCTGTTCGTCTGTTCGTCTGTTCGTCTGTTCGTCTGTTCGTCTGTTCGTCGATGAATCGTTTCGACTGCCACCGGGACATGAACACACGGGTGACTACGATGGCGATGCATCCACAACTGCCTTTTACCGAAGCCTCTTTGAGGCAAGCCGGCATCAACGGGGGAATCGCATGTCGGACCCGCAACAGCCCTGGTACACGTCACCTACCGCTCAGGTGCCGGTTCCGGACAACCCGTACGCTCCAGAGGGGTACGGCCCTACCGGGCCGACGCGCCGGAAGCGCTTTGGCACGGGGCCGCTGATCACCCTCGCCGTCGTTCTGCTCATGCTCACCGGAGGAGGGGTGTACGTCGTTGCCGGGGAGGCCGACCGGAGCGGAACGGCACAGCCCGTTGCCCGGGAGACGGGCAGCACCGTTTCGAGCCGGCCCCCGGTGGCGAGCGGTTCTCCCGAGCCGGTACGCACATCACCCATGCCGACCTCGATCCTTCCCGTTCCCGTCGATCCGCCGACCACCGATGAGCTGAACGCGGCCCGCAAGCCGGGGGAAGCACGCGGATGGGTCGCCGGGGACAGCGCCGATCTGCCCCAGAGGGATGTTTTGACGGGTCCTGTGTGGACCGTCGAGGACACTGTGGTCCAGGTTCTCTACCAGGACGTCGTCGCGCGTCGCGTCTCGGACGGTGCGGTGGTCTGGCGCATCTCGCTGCCGGGTCCCGTGTGTGGCGCTCCGGTCGGCCGTGCTCCTGACGGCAAGGTGGTCCTCGCGTACAGAAACCCGGACACCGGGGGACGGGAGAAGTGCGACCGGATCCGGATGCTCGACCTGAAGTCGGGGAAGGAGGGCTGGGGCGAGAGGCTCATCACCACCAACAAGCTGGACGTGCCCGTCAAGACGGTGAACCTCTCCGTTTCCGGGGCTTTCTTCGTGCTGCACCAAAGACTCACCGCGTCGGTTCACCAGATCAGCGACGGCGCCAAACTGTTCGACGTCCCGACGGACAACCCGTGGTCCAGCACACTGGCCGTCGGAGACCGGAGGTGCCACCCCACCGCTTCGGCAGGCGGCACCAAAGTGCTGGTGATCTCCGCATGCCCGGGTGCCGACTCGTCACAGTTCAGCCAGATCATGGAGATCGATCCCCGAGCCCGTAAGGTCCTCTGGCGCTCCAGGGTCAGCGACGGTCAGCGGATCGCCAAGGTCTACTCCGTCGATCCGGCAGTGTTCACCACCACGACCTCGGCCAGCTCCTCGTTCAGCAACTGGCGGATCCTTGCACTCGACCGGGCGGGAAAGCTCCGTTCCACCATCGATCCCGAGAAGCAGGGCATCCCTCCGTGCCTCGGGCTGAGTGACCTGGGAGGCACCTCCACCCAGGTGTGCCGCGGTGCCCTCGCCACTCAGGACACGTTGTTCATGACCAGCAAGACCGGGCTCTCCGCCTTCAGTCTTGCCGACGGGAAACCCCGCTGGAAGACCGATGTCGGCACCGACCGCCAGTTGAGGCCCCTGCGTGCCGAGGGCGACGCCCTGCTCGCCTACCTCGGTCCCTCGAAGCAGGAAGCGGGTCGGATCGTACGGGTGGGGCCCAAGACGGCCATGACGACCGTGCTTCGCCATCCGGCCCTGGCGCGGGAGACGGAGTACGGCATGCAGGGAGGGGACCTGGCACTCGCGGGGCGCCGTATCGTCATCAGCCCGTACTGGGTGAACGGCGACGACCGTCGCCACGACACGCGCCTGCTGTCCTTCGGCCCCTGACGCCCGAACCATGCCTCGAACGTCTCCTCCCGGGCCGGGCGCTTGAGGCGTCGTTCGGCACGAAGGCCGTCCGGAGCCGACGCGATCGACGACGTGAGCCTGTTGCTCGCAATGGTCATGGCAAGGACTGGTCACAAGAGGTCGTAACACACGATTTCGTTGAACGTCCCTGGTCGACCTTGACTGGTGTGATGATTCGGCCGTTCGGGATGGTGTGCGTACTCGGCCGTGGATCGTGGACGATGGCCTGTGGGCGCCGATTGAACCGTTGCTGCCGCCCCGGCCGGAGAGGGCTCCCGGTCCGCGGCCGGGACCTTCGACCGGCCGCACCGGATCCTGCTCGGTGACAAGGGCTACGACTCCGACTCCAACCGTCGTGCACTGCGAAACGCCGGATCCTGCCGTCATCTCCCTCGCCTGCGGACTCATCTGCTACCGGCGGCTCAAAAGGGCTGCCGCTCCATGATCGAAGAAGCTCTCATGGCGGCAATGTCCCTCGGAGAGGGCGGCGGGTGCCCGGGGCACCTGCCACGCACCCGTTCGCTACTCGCCCGTCTCGTGTTCCGGACGGTCCTTGGCGAGAGGCTCGTTGTAGGTGATCACGACCGGCGCGTTCGCCTCCGCCCGTGCGCGGTCGGAAGCCTCCGCGATCTCCTCGTACGTCCATTCCTTGTACAGACGCTCTCCGTGGGCATCGGTGATGTCGATGACCATGCGGGTCCACTCCTCGGCGGGCTGTTCGGGGACGAGTCCCAGTTCGTACGTGGCGTCCTGGAGGAGGGATTCGGTGACGCGTATGCCGGTGAGTCTCTCGGCCAGGGAGAGGACCGCCGCCTTCCCGTCGACGGCCGGGGCGTTCTCGTCGTGCTCTCCCTCGGGAGTCAGCGGGAAGCCGACTTCCCGCAACAGGGGAACCAGTTCATCGGGGCTGCTGCCGTCGCGCGCCGACGGGCCCTCGAACGTCGTACGGAGCTCGCCGTCCTCGAACCAGTGGAAGAGGTGGATGGGCTTGCCGCCGTTGCTCGAGTGCGCCACGACCCGGCCGCCCTCCGACAGGGTCTCCGCACACGGCATCCCAAGGCCACCGTCGAAGCCGAGGACAACCGTCCAGTCGCCGCCCTCCCCCGGAACCTTGAAGGCGCCGGCAACGTAGGACTCGTCCCAGTAGTCGTAGTCCACCTCGGCACGGTGAGCGTCATCCGCCTCGATCAGCCCGGCCGTGCCCTCCCCGGTGCCGCGTGGTTCTGCTTCCATCGCACGCAGCACCTCCTGCGGGCTCCGCCCCCGAATCAGCGTCAAGGTGTATCCGCTCTCCATCATGTGGCGGAAGAGCGACGAGGTGCGGATCCAGGCATAGTCGTGTGCGGTCACCAAGTTCATACGGCGCAGTGTGCCTGACGCCTCTGACAGTCCCCGATAAGCCGGTTCTCACAGCTGGAGCCGGGACTCGGGCTGCGCCCGGTCCGCACCAGTGAGGGTTTCCAACCTCACGCTGTCGCGTGGTGAAGGACGAGAACTGCCTTCACCACGCCGGTGATCCGGTTCGTGCTGCAGCGGAGCTTGGCACCGAACGGAGGGTTGTGTTTGATCCGCTTCGATGGACATCGGAGATCAGGGGGTTCGGTTTGCGGCCCTCGGCCGGGCCACCTGCCTGATGCATGACAGACGAGGTCAATTCGCTGGTCAAGCCAGTACTCGATCTGCAGAATCAGCAGAATGCCACGCTTCTTGTGTGACCACTGCCAACGCCCCCTCACCGGACCGGTCACCAAGGTGAGAGTGCCGCCGCCGGTCCCGATGCCGGAGGTCCCGGGCCTCCGGACACGTCCGGCTCGGATGCCCCGCGGCACCTATGCCAGGAATTTTCAGGTGAGCGTTTTCGACATCGACGTCCCTGGCTTCACCGTGCACCCTGACGACGTGATCGGCACAGAACGGCACCCCGACATCATGCGCTCGACCGGCTGCTGCCAGGGTCCTTCCGGCACCGATGGTCTGAACCTCGTCTGCGTGGGCTGTGCAAGCGAGGTCGGCACCCGGCAGGCAGATTGCTACACCGAGAACCAGGTGATCCTGGAGCCGCGCGCGGTATGTCTCTCCTTCGCCGATGACTGATCACCCGCCCCAGCAGGGCTGAACACGTCCTGTTTCGGCGCTGTCTGGCACAGGTTCGCCGAAATGGGAACCGGGCGAGGGAAGCATGGGAGACCAAAAATCGCCGTCCCCCGCTCCTACCGGCGGGCCACCGGGCACCTCGCGCCGCGTCAGAACGCAGTGGGAGGCGAGGGTGAGACCGAGGGCCTGGTGCTCATCGAGCGGTACATGGCCAATCTGCGCCGGAAGAACGGTTCGAGCAGGAATCCGGAGCGGCCAGCGGTGCGCGCCGCGCAACTGGCGGAGATCGATGAGGCCTGGAACTGCCCCTGCCCTTATGCCACCGGGTGCTCGCCGATCTTGTAGACACCGACGGCATCCTGCCGGCCGTCGAGCCCGGTGTTCTATGGGCGGTGACGACATCGGCGCGTGGCTGCAGCAGCAACAGAAGCCCGGCATCCGGGCACAGCTCCTGTCCCGGCTCCGGCGGCGACGCCGCCCCTCGCGGACGACACCACGCGGGTGTGCGCCCCACGTCGCCCCACACCCGCGAGAAGAAATCCCGTGGCCGCGATCCCTGAGGCCTCCGTGCCCGAACCCCCTCCCCCACCTGTGGGTCCGTCCCGCCGTCTCGCGATGACCGTGGTGGCCGTCGGCTTCGTCGCCCTGGTCGCCGTCGTCGTCCTGGCCCTGACCGGTCACCCCGAGGCAACCGGACCGGCCGCCGCCATCGGCGCCGCCGCCCTCACCGCCGGCGCCATCAGCGTTACCGTCGACATCCGCCGCTGACACCACAGGAAGGGGCCCTCGGGTATCTGCCTGAGGGCCCCTTCCTATCCGTCTTCGTCGTCAGGTGGACGCAGACCGAGCAGCTTGTGCAGGGGCGGCTACCGGTGGCGCGGGGCGGGGGTCCGGGACCCCGCCAGGACGATGCCGGCCGCCGGGTCGCGGTGCCTGGCCCTGAGGACGGACGGCGCCACTTTCCGGACACCCCTAGAGCTCGGCCGGGGTCAGCACCACCGTGTCGCTGCGCATGCCCAGGACGAGGTCCCGGTCCGCGACCGCGAGCGTGTCGCACGTGAGGGGCAGTCGGACCAGGGAGACCAGGGCCCGGTCCTGGAGCCGCCACACCCGGACGGCACGGTCGCGGCCGGTGGCCGCCACGTGCGGCTGTCCCTGCCAGACACCGGACGCCACGGCCCACAGCGGACCTGCCCCCTCCGCGATCCTGGCCGCGTGGCGCGGTGACGCGAGGTCCCACAGGCGCAGTGTCCCGTCGTGCCCGGCGCTCACCGCGTGCGGCCGGCCGTCGACGTCGAGGCAGGCGACGGCCCGCACCCAGCCGCGGTGCCCGCGCAGCACCGCAGTCCCCTCGCCGCTCCGCAGGTCCCAGAGCCTGACCGTCGCGTCGTCGCTGGTCGTCACCGCGAACGGCACGCCGCCGACCGTCGTGCAGGCGACGGCGCACACCCAGTCGTCGTGGCCCACCAGCGTGCGGAGCGCCGCGCCCGTGCGCACGTCCCACACCCGCACGGTACGGTCATCGCCGGCGCTTACCGCCACGGGACGTCCGTCCACGACGGCGCAGGCCACACCTCGTACGCAACCGGTGTGCCCCTGGAGCACATGCCGGGAGAGCGCGGTGTGCTGCTCCCACACGCGCAGCGTGCCGTCGTTGCCCCCCGTCACCGCCAACGCCCGCCCGTCGACCTCGATCGAGGCGGAGGCGCGGACCCAGTCCGTGTGGCCCTGGAACGTCGCGACCGGCTCCGCACCGGAGAACGGCTCCCCTCCCACGTCCCACACCCGCGCCGCGCGGTCGTCACCTCCGACGAGCAGGTGCCGTCCCCCGTCCGCTCGCACCGGGGTGACCGTGCGGACCCAGCCGCTGCGCCCGCTCAGGGTCGCGCGCATCGTTGCCGTCCGGAGGTCCCACAGGCGCGTGGTGTGGTCGTCGGGCCGGGCGAAGGCGTACGGGTTGCCGGCGACGTGGAAGACTTCGAGGCCGCGGACCCACTCGTTCTTCGCGGACAGGACGGACCGGGTCTCGTGCGTGGACAGGTCCCAGACCCGTACGGTCCCGTCGTCGGCGGCCGTGACTGCGTGCGGACGCCCGTCGAGCGGTGTGCAGGACACCGCCCGTACGGGGCCGGTGTGGCCGCTGAGGCGCACGGGTTCGCCGTCGCCGGGTCCGCCGTCGCCGGACAGCGGCTGGAGCCGTACGAGACCGCTGTGATCGCCGTGGACCACCGCGGGCGCGCCGTCGATCGCGGTCCACGCCACACAGAGCACCGGGCGCGAGCCGGTGAACAGCACACGCGACTCGCGGCCCCTGCCGTCGTCGTCTCCGGCGGCTCCGTCCGTGAGGTCCCAGGCCCGCACCGTCCCGTCGTGGCCGGCGGTCACCGCGACCGGCCGGCCGTTGAGCAGCGCGCAGTCGACGGACCGCACCCCGCTGTCGTGACCGGTGAGCGTGGCACGCCGGCGCCGCACGCCCAGATCCCACAGTGCGACGGATCCGTCGTCGCTCGCCGTCAGCGCGTGCGGCCGGCCGTCGAGGACGGCGGTGGCGATCGACCGTACGGGCCCGGTGTGCCCTTCGAACACGGCGAGGAGAGCGGGGTCGGAGGGGTCGGACAGGTTCCACAGCCGGACCGTGTGGTCGCCGGCGCCGGTCAGGACGCACCGGTCGCCGCCCACCTGCACCGTCGCGAGGGCCCGGACCGGCGCGCGGTGCCCCGACAGCGTCGCGCGCAGCTCGGGCGTCACGAGATCGGGCAGCTCCCACACCCTGACCGTCTCGTCGTGGCTGGCGGTGATGATGTGCAGCCGCCCCCCGAAGGTCCCGCTGGACACCGCGTGCACCGGCTCGGTGTGCCCGCTGGACGCCGGCCCCTGCGCGAGGCCCGTCGTCGCCCAACGGGGCTTCCAGGGGCGGGAGCGGGCGAAGCGCTCGGAGAGCAGCGGCTGCCGGGACCGCGCCGCGTCGATGGCGAGCACGTCGCTCCGCTCCTGCGGCGACACCCGGCGGTGGAGGCTGACGGAGGCCCCGTAGATGCCGGCCGCGCGGCGCGCGGCGGAACCCCGCGCCTGGCCGAGGACGCGGACCAGGGCGTCGGGACGGGCGTGGACCAGGTAGTCGGTGTCCTGGAGGAGGGGGTCGAGGGCCCCTCCCGCCGCGGCGTGCGCGGCGAGATGCTCCTTGATGTACCCGTGCGCGGTGCTCCACTCGCGCTCGCCGGTCCACGGATCGACCGTCACGTCCGCCACGAGCGCCCCGGCGATGCTCCGGTGGGCCTCGGCGTCACGGCCCGGGCTGCGGAGCGCCGAGGCCAGCGACTCGTGGAAGAGGCGGTACGCGGAGCCGTACGAGGTGGACTCCTCGATGATGTAGGAGCCCGCCGTCTCCAGCAGCCACTGCACGTCCTCGTCGCTGCAGCTCTCACCCGACAGCGCCGCGGCGACGGGAGCCCACACCGTGGACCACGGCAGCCCCCGCCCTTGCGCGTAGGCCAGCGGGCGCAGCAGCCTGCGGACGAGCCGGGCCGAGCCGCCGAAGGAGTCCAGGTACGCGTCGAAGGCGTCGACGGCGTCCCCGGGCAGCAGTTCCTCCCACCCCGCCCGCGTCACGTCGATGTCGAGCCGGCCGTCGACGACGGCCCGCGCGGTCATCCGTGCCACCAGGAAACAGTTCCCCGCGCGGGCGGCGATCCCGCGGGCCACGAGCGACGCCCAGGCGACGCGCGCCGGATCCGGCTCTGCCCCGGGCGCCGGGCGCGTCCCTGCCCCTCCGGTCCCGGCCCGACCTCCGCCGAGGATGAGGTCCGACGCGTACACGACCATGTCGGAGGGCTCGTTCCACCGGTCCGCGTCCAGGTCGAGGACGTCGACCGCGCGGCCCAGGTGGGGTACGACCGGTCGGCGCGTGCCGATCAGCAGCCGCACGGCCGGCAGCGTGGACAGCGGAAGGCAGAGTTCGCGGGCGACGCGCTTGGCCTCGGTGGCGTCGCCGGCGGGGCCGGCCTCGTCGAGGGCGTCGATGACCACCGTCAGGGGACGCTGCCGCTCGCTGACCCCTCGGAGCAGTTCGTCGAGCGAGGCGGTCGGCAGCCCGAGCGCCGCCGCCATCCGGGCGGTGAGCTCCTCGCAGGTGCGGCGCCGGGCGTGCAGGGCGAGGACCTCGGGGTTGGTCGGCGGGAGGGTGTCGTCCGCCGCGACGGTCGGGCCGTGTTCGTCGGGGTCGGACAGCCGCAGGACCCTGCCGAGGACGGCGGACTTGCCCGAACCGGGATCCCCGGTGACCACCTTCGCCCGGCGGTCGTGTGTGTCGGCCGCCAGCCACGCGGCGATGGAGGCCAGCGCGGCCCTGCGGCCCCGGAAGAAGTCCCCCGCCTCCGCGGCGTGCCCGACGCCCCGTCCGCGTGGGTCGAAGTGACCGTGGCTCTCCTGCCGCAGCCGGGCCGTCGTCTGGACGTCCAGGTCGTTGGCGGGGAGGCCGGGGAGGAAGGCCGGGTTGGGGAAGAAGGGCGCGTGCCCGTCGCTGTCCACAGTGGTGTACCGGGCGTGCTGGGCCGGGTGGTGCTCGGCGAAGTAGCCGTTGATGCCGCGCGTCACGTCCCGGACGCTCACGAACTCCTGCCGCGCGCCGGCCTTGGGACGGGCCAGCACATGGGCGAGGGCGCTGACGAAGGCGTTCTCCGTCGCGCGCTCCTTGCCGCGCGCGGCGGCCATCAGCCAGCGCCCGGCCGGCTCCGGGGACCTCGTACGGGCCAGGGATGCGGCGAGCGAGGTGATGTCGGCGGTGCCCGCCCCGGCGAAGCAGGTGTCGAGGACGATGAGGAGGTGGCCGACCGCGCTGCGGACGAGCGGTCTGCCGAAGTCCTCGCTGGCCAGGGCCGTCCCGTCCCACAGGCCGCGCTCGGTGTCGGAGAAGAGCAGGTAGTGGCGGTCGACGCTGTGGACGCCGTGCCCCGCGAAGTAGAGGAGCACGACGTCACGAGGACCGAGCTCGGCCGTGGCGGTCCACCGGTCGATCCCGCGCCGGACCTCGTCCGCCGTGGGATCGGTGGACAGCGCGGGCAGCGCCGTCTCGTAGCCCATGGGGCGGAGCAGCGTCCGGACCTTCTCGACGTCGGCCGTGACGCCGGTGAGGTCGCTGATGGTCTCGTCCCGGTAGTGGCGCACTCCGACCGCGAGCAGGAACCGGCGTCCGGCATCCGCTGCCGCCGCCCCAGCCGTCATGGCGTCTGCCATGTCCAGTCACCCCCCGGGACTCGACGTGAGGGGGAGATACCGCCGGGGGGCATGCCGTCAAACCCCAAATGCCCCTGAAATAACGGGAGTTCAGCGGAACGGGACGTGCCTCTTCCTGGACGTCAGCGCAGCGGCAGGCCGATCGCCGCACCCGTCCTCGGCGCGGAGAGGTACCGCGTCAGGTCGTGCATCCGGGTGCCGTTCGTGATCCGCTCGTCCCGCACGGCACCGCCGAAACGGCCCGCCAACTCGTCGACGACCGCCACGATGTCGCCCGGATCGGCGATGTTCGTCCACCGCCGGAGGGGCCCCGGCCACGCGCCGACCCCGTCCACGGGGCGGGGCAGCAGGCGGTCGAAGACGATGCCCTGGAGCCCCAGGGGCGAACCCAGGGTCACGAAGTCGGTGACCGGCCACTCGGGGTGCGCGCAGAGCGCCTCGTAGGCCACGACCGACCCCAGCGAGTGCGCCACCAGCACCCTCGTGTCGTCCCCGACCTCCTCGGCGACGCGCGCCTGGGCGGCGAGACGGAGCTCCGGCTCGGTCAGGTACCGGCGTACCTGCTTGAGCGTGAAGATCAGCGAGCGGTCCGAGACCTTGCCGAAGAACCGCGAACCGGCCAGGGCGTCCAGGGCCGACCGTACGAGCTCGAAGCGCAGCATCTGGGCCGCACCGAACCCCAACAGGCCCCGGGTGCCGTCCTGTTCGGGCGGGAGCACGCCAGGGTCGACGCGCGCGGCCTGCTCCCACCAGGCCATGAGGAGGTCCACTTCGAGCCCGTCCTCGACATCGGTCTCGTCCCACGGCGGCAGGTCGGCCGACCGGGTGCCCTTCTCGAAGTACAGGTCTCCGTAGAAGGCGCAGACGATGTCCTCGGCGGACAGCGGCGGCCCGTCGGCCAGCCGCACGCCGTCCCGCAGCGCGGGCGCCACCTCACGATGCATCTGCGCCGGCCCGAGGAACTGCTGCCCGATCCCGTGCACCACCACGACCTTCGCCATACCGCTCCCCCCTGAGGACCATGCCGCTTCCACGGTACGGGTGAGGCGGCCAAAACGCATGAGGGCAAAGGGCGTTGAGAACCGATCCTCGATGTGACGCAGAGCGTCCCTGGTGGCGCACGGGGGTGGCCCCAGCCCGGTCGGCGGTGCCGGACATCCGGTTGTCGGCACCGCTCCTGCCGCCCATGGGCCGGGCTCGTGGCCGGTGGCGCTCCTGGTCGCCTACCTCGACCGCTACCTGCGCCGCCCCGACCTCTCTTACGACCAGGAATCCGCCCTCGGGGCACTTTTGTTGCTCGACGCTCGGCTCGGAGCCGATCGGACGGCCGGATTCCTCACCCCGGGCGGCCTGTGGCAGCAGTGGACCGACGGATCACCCGGCAGGGACGGCGACGCTCCCGACCCCTGCCGCGCCTACATCGGCCAGCTCTGCGCTGTCGCCGAGCAGAGCGCCAGACACGGCAAGGCAAAGAGATGAAAGTCCCACTCGGAAGGACGGCATCTGATCGCAGAAACCCGCCACCGGTGCAGATCTCAGCCTCGTCCAGGAGCGCCCCGTGCGGAAAGGAGGCACGGTCGCCATCGCGCAACCAAGGGCAGAAGGACGGCGGTGACACCCAGGGCGAGGGCGGCGGCACCGAACGACTTCGTCACGGTCGACAGGCCCTTGCCGGCGGACGAGCCAAGACCGGCCGGAACGGCGCCGACGAAATCCAGCAGTATGGACGCCTTGCTATCGGTACGGCCGAAAGCGCGCGGGTTCCCGGAATCCCGAGCTTTCACCGTGCCGCATCCGAGTGGCTATCGCGCAGGCCAGTGCGGGTTCGGCATGCCGTCATCGCCCATGTGGGCCCGCTGCCAGATCTGCTTCCAGCCGTACGGGAGCTCCGGCACGCGCCGGTGCCGCTGCCCACACGGACACGGGGACGGCGCCCACGCACACCCACGGCACATCTCGACCCAGCCATGCCCAGTCGAGCTCAGCACTCGCGGTCCCTCGTCCCCGCAAGCCGAGCAGCCGGGCAGATCGGCGCCGTCCAGAAGCGCGTTCTGCCGCCGGACGTAGTCGGGCAGTCGCAGCGACGGGTGGCGAAACGGGTCTTCGAACCAGGCGCGGTGCGGGCTCTCCCACCAGCTCCGCAGCCACCACGGCCGAGGGTTCGGTACAGCCCGCCACCCAGCCTGCTTCTCCGCCCGACGCTGCACGGCGTACTCCTCCGCCCGCGCGAGCCATAGCACCCGCGCCTCGTGCAGTTCCTCCACCGCCCGCGCCGGCGCGTCCGGGTCCGCCTCCAGGCGCCGAGGGATCGCGGCGCTGAGCGTGAGGTGGTGGTATGTCGCCCGCAGGCCGTAAGGAGCAAAAATGGTGAGGCACGTACGCAGCGCGCTGTGCCGCCGCTGGAGGGGGAGCCGGGCGTCGTGCACGCGCGCCCGGTGGGTCAGGAAGCTGGTCACTCTGCGAGCTCCAGGTCCAGTGCCCGGGCCAAGGCGGCCGTGACGGCGACGGCGTGTGTCGGCAGGTGTTGCTCGGCCCAGGTTCCGGCGAGGCTCGGGAAGTCCCGCAGGTTCGCCCGGGCACCGGTGACGAGCGCGCGCACCCGGTCCACCGGCAGCCCGATCACCGGGCTGCCGTCCTTCGCGTGGGCGTCGAGAGTCAGTCGGCCGGTGTCGCCGACACGTTCGGCCGCCGAGGACGGATCGTGGCCGAAGCAGAAGCGGCCGGTGCCGTCCAGCACCTCCCGCCGGTCCCGCCAGGTCTCCGGGCCATTGCAGCGGCCCGGCTCGACGAAGACGGTGTCGGTGTCGGTGTCGGTGTCGGTAGCCATGTCGGTCACCCGGAACCCGCCGGCGGCGAACAGGTCGGGCATGGTGAGCGGCTCGTGCAGGAACGCACCGAGCGGGTCGGTCGGGCACGGCCCGTGCTCCTCCTCCGGCTCGAAGTCGTCGCAGTCGGCGATCCGCATGACCGCCGTGCCGGCCTCCGCCGGAGGCAGCTTCCCGTCCAGCACGAGGTGGCCGTACGACTCGTGCTCGTCAACCGGCCAGAGCGCGCAGTCGTCGGGAGCGAAGATCTCCGGAACGGGTTGCATCACGATCACACAGGGATGATGCCGGACCCGCTGCGACACCGCCACGGGCTTTCGCTGCGGCATCGCGCTCGGCGGGCGCCCGCCAGCTGGGCAGTTTCGCGGTTCGCTCCGGGTAGGCGGTGCCGACGTGGCGCATGGCGGTCTGTTCGGTGATGCCGAAGAGCCTCATGATCTTGAACGGGTCGCCTGCGGCGAACGGTCTCCTCCAGGCCGTCCAGCGTGTCCTGGATGTGGTCTGCGTTGATTTCCCGAAGCGTTGTCGTGCCGGTTGCCGTCCATGCGGTGAGGACCGGCCCCAGGGTGCTCAGGCAGCGGCGGATGATCGCAGTCCTGTGCAGTCCAGGATCGTCGACGGGCAGGCCACGAGCGCGCAGGAACCGGCAGACGGGCTTGGCCGCGAGACGGGTGTCGAGGCGGGCCAGGTCGTGGACGTCACGCTTGTCAGGGACGGCGCCAGCCCGGCACAGGCAAGGCACAGGCACAGGCAAGGCACAGGCACAGGCACAGGCACAGGCACAGGCACAGGCACAGGCACAGGCACAGGCACCCGGGCGCGTCCCCCCGAGAGGACGCGGCAGCCCGCGACGTTCCCAGTTACGCAGGACGAGTGCGATGGCTGCCAGAAGGAGGCATCCGTGGCTCCTGTGGAGGTGCCGCCGACAGGTCTCGACCTGGCCGCCGGGGGGAGTGCCGGGGTGCTTGTCGGCGTAGTGCTCGATCTGTCGGCGCAGTCCCTCGTTCTCCGCTCGCCAGGAGGCCTTGAAGTTGCACTCGTCGCACCAGTAGCGGTTGACCATGTGAACTCTTTGCCCGGCGTGTATGCGCAGGGAGCGCCGACCTCGACGGTGGCCTCGGTCATGTCGGCTGTACAGGTCAGGGAACCGGCCATCCGTGACCGGTGGTCACAGGTGGGCTCGCCGCCGTCCGTACTGGCGGGTAGGGAGATGTTCGGTGGGTGACGGTCTTGGCATTCTGTTACGCAGGCTCCGCGAGGAGGCAGACCTTACGCAGGAGCAGGTGGCCGAGCGGTCCGGGGTGAGCGTGCACACCATCCGCCCCCTGGAAAGTGGCAGTTCGCCGAACCGAACCTGGGCCGGAGCAAGGAGCCGGGCTTGTTTCCGCGATCGCCCGCGCCCACCCCTCCGGACATGACCTGTCAGGCTCTGTGTCCCCCTCCCCCATCCTGTCGCCCGTCCCTGACTCGCTTGCCGAAGCGGCGCAGGAGCTGGCGACGGAGGTCCGGCACCGCTGGCGCCACGAGGAGGCCCAACATCGGGTCCTGTCGGCCGGGACAGGACCCAGCAAGAGCTGGGCTTCCCCGTACCCGCTGACTTCCGCGAGTGGGCGACCGACTACCCGCAGATCACCATCGACGCCTTTCTGACCGTCTTCCACCCTGCCGGCCCGGCACCCGACCTCCTGACCGCAGGTGACGATCTGCTCGTCCTAGACCGCCTGCTGACGGAAGCGGGTCCCTACGACGTCCCCTACCCCTGGCCCCCGAGCCAGGAGGGCTCTGCCCCTGGGGGACCGCGGGGAGCAGCGAGCGTCTGCACTGGTACCCGGCGGGCAACCGCGTCGTCGTGGTCGACCGCTCAGGCAACTGGGAACACCCGGGCACCATGACGCGGTTCCTGGAGGACATCCTCACCCGCCAGGTGACCTGCCCGCTGTTCCCCGCCACCTTCCCCCGCCCGGGATTCACCACAACGCCCGCCTGAATTCGGCTCTGAAGGCCCGAGCCGATCACCCCTGACCCGCCGCTGGTCCACAGCCCCGCCGATTCCGGTCCCTCGCCTCCGGGACCGGCACCCAGCATGCGTCGACCGGCAGGGCAACAGCGACCTCGCCCCGAGGCGGAGCGCATGGCACGCGTTAAGACTTCGAAACCCCGAAACACGGCGGCAGAGCCCACCAGGCACAACCACTGACCAGCACGTAGACGATCGCGGCGAACAGCGTCTCATCAGGCGTGTCCTGCGTCACACCCTGTACGACTTGATGATCCGCGGCCTGTGCTCGTCCCCGGATCGGGTGGGGAAGAGAACCCGTATCTCCGTCGTGCCTGTGCCCTGGAACATCCTCTTGCCCATGGCGAGGCCGACGAACTCCCAGCGGGCCGTAGCAACGCCCCATCTGTCGCTGCGAATCCAGCAGGCATCGATGTCCCGGATGTCGACGAGCCGTACAAGGGCGCCCTCGGGGACACTCATAGGCAGCGAGCCTGGTTATCCCCGTTCGGGACGCAGGAGGACCTCGCTGCCTATGGGTGTGAACCCACAGGCGAGGAAGGCGCGTAGGGAGCGGGCGTTACCGGGGGACACTGCGGCGAAGACGGGGTCGGCTTCCGGAACGAGGGAGAGGGCGTCGGTGAGGAGCGACCGGCCGTGTCTTTGGCTGCCGTCCTGGACGTTGTGGAGTTCGATGCTCAGCTCGCGCCGTCCGGCGAGGCCGTCGGCCAGGGTGATGAGGCCGCGTTCGTCGCCGTAGACCTTGACGTTCGTCCGCAGTTCCCGGGCATGGCGGACACGTGGATGGTCATCTGCATCGGCCAGCTCTGCCAGACGTGGTGGGCCGCCCGTGCCGCGAGCTGTGAGTGTCGCGTCGGTGACGCCGATCCAGCCTTTCGGGCCGGCCAGATGCCGCAGGAAGTCCGGGGAGAGCGACGCACCGAAGCCATCTGGTGCCTGGGCTTGTACGGCCTGGCTGGTCATGGCGGTGGCGATGATGGCGTGGCCGGTGAAGGCGACCGAGCACTCGAGTCCCCCGGACAGGGGCGGCAGCAGCGTCACCCGGCCGTCGGCCGGCGGGAAGGAACCGTCGGCGGCGGCCGTGAAGAACGTCAGGAGCGGGTGCGATGTGCCCACGGTTGCTCACCTGTCTGTTGGGGAAGCCAGCGGGGAGCAATTGTCGGACAGGTTCTGTCGGTCAGTCGAGGTTGTTCATGCTGCGAAGATTTTCGGGCGTTCGACGAGTCGGTCGCGTTCGAAGCGAGTACCGGCCCGGATCAGGGCGACAAGGTGGGGTGCGTTCACGCGCGCCAACAGGCCTGTGCGGACTCGACCAACTTGAAGCATCGCGAGGGCGGCGGCGCGGGAGCCGGCACCCTCGGTGACCTTGGTGACCTCGGTGACCTTGGTGACCTCGGTGACCTTGGTGACCTCGGTGACCTTGGTGACCTTGGTGACCTTGGTGACCTTGGTCCGCAAGCGGACGGTGGCGAAGGTCGACTCGATAGCCATGGCGATCAGTTTCTTGGCACCGTCGGCGCGGACCTCGATCGTCATCAGGACGACGGCCCTGGTCTCGTCCAGGCGGATCCGCAGGTGGATGCCATCGCCCCAGACATAGACGTAGTCGGTGCCGGACAGGTCACGCTCCTGGAACGCGGCGTGGTCGGACCGCCACTGGGCAGTGAGCGGGTGACGGTGGCCGGCGACAGAGCCGAGGAACTGCTCCAGGGCGGGCACGAAGTCACCGGTGAACAGATCGTGAGGGCAGAGCCACGGCAGCACCTCGGCGATCTTCGGTGACCTGCGGCACCAAGACGCAAGGATCGCCTAGGAGAACCGCTTGTGTTCCCTGGCGGCCGCGTCGACCCGCTTGCCGTTGGCCCGTGGAACCTTCACCTCGACCACTCCGACCGCGATGGTGACCTCCCGCGGATGGTGGTGTCCGTTGCACCGAGGACGGCACGGACCGGGGCATGGACTTCCGGGATGCCGACTTCTCCCCGGACGGCTCCGTCCTCGCGGTGGCCGACGGGGTCCGGGGGACCGTGCTGCTCAGCGGCCAGGACGCCCGATTCCTCGGGAACCGCTATGCGTCGCTGCCCTAGAGCGTGGCGCCCACGGCCGTCGCCTTCAGCCCCGACGGCAAGTGGTTCGCTCAGGGCGGTGCGGCGTCGGGCGATGCCGCCGACCTGACCCTGGCGTTCGCCGACCCGTCCATCGAGCGGCAGCCGCTGCGCATCAGCTTCGAGGAGGAGGCCGCGGGTCACCGCGTGGTCCCGCCGGGCATGGAGTTCTCCGGAGACGGACAACAGCTCTTCGTCGTGACGTCCGACCACGAGGGCACGAGGTTCTGGCTGCACATGATCCGGACCCGGGAGGCCCTGGCCCCGTCGCGGTTCGTGGACGTGACGCACGGCCCTGCCGTCGCCGGGGAGCCTTTCACAGTGACCGGACCGCTGGACCTGGACGGACCGGCACCCACCGCGGCGCCGCGGATCACGGTGCAGCGACTGAACGGCCTTGAGGTCACCGACCTGCCGCCGGTCCCCGGTCTCCGGTCCCCGGCCTCCGAGGACGGAATGTTCGTCCTGCAGGACGTCCTGCCGGACCGGGCCGAAAGCGTCCACTACGTACTCGGCTACGCGGGTGACGAGGTCCATCACCTCTCGGAGCACCGGCTCGTGGTCGACACGGTCAAAGCGTCCAGCAGGATGACCCACGGCGGCCGGTATACGCACAGGGAGCAGTCCGTTCCGGAGACCGGGGCCATCGCCTGCTCGGGGAGCAGTGGGGCCCGGCGTCACGTCGGATCGTGGGCGGCGCCCACCACCGGGGACGACGGCGCGTCTGTCAGGGCGCGGGCGGCGGTCAGTTCGTCACGTGTCGCCTGTTCCACGGCCTCAAGGTAGAGGAAGGCGTCCTCACCGATCGGGACCCGCAGCGGCGTGGCGTTCTCCGAGGCGACGAGAGCGAGCACCCGGGCCGCGAAGTCCTCGGGCCGGCCCATCGTCGCGTCGTCGGCCATGCCGCGCAGTCCGTCCAGCATCTCGGCGGTCGTGGTGGCGTACTCGGGCATCCGCCGTGCGGACCGGCCCAACGAGGTCCCGTAGCGCGTGGCGAAGCCCCCCGGTTCGACCACGGTGACCCGGATGCCCAGGGGGGCGACCTCGGCGGCGAGCGTCTGGCTCATGCCCTCCAGCGCGAACTTCCCCGCGACGTAGGCGCCCAGGCCCGGAAAGGCCATCCGGCCGGCGAGCGACGAGACGTTGACGATGTGGCCGTGGCCCTGGGCACGCATGCCCGGCAGGACGAGGCGGACCAGCCGCCACGGGCCGATCAGTAGGGTTTCCAGCTGGTCGCGTATCTCGGCGTCGGAGACCTCCTCGGCGGCTCCGAACAGCCCGGCCCCGGCGTTGTTGACCAGGACGTCGATGCCGCCGAGCCGTGCGGTGGCGTGGCGGACGGCCTCCTCGCACTGGGCCGCGTCGCGCAGCTCCAGCGGGATCGGCACGATCCGCCCCGGGTGGCGGGCGGCCGTCTCCTCCAGTGCCGCGGTGCTCCGGGCGGTGACCACGACCTCGTGCCCGGCGGAGGCGGCCGCCTCCGCCAGCGCCCGGCCCAGACCCGACGAGCATCCGGTCACCAGCCAGCGTCGTCCCATACGTCCCCCCGTGGTGTACGGCATCGCTGCCGGTCCTCGTCCGGCGGGCGGCCTCGGCCGCGTCCCGGTTCCCGCGCTCATGGTGGGGCCGCCGGGAGCGGCGGGCCATGCCCGTGCGGGGGCGCGTGGGCGCATGGGAGGAGCGCGCCCGGGTGCGGCGGACGCGCCCTGCTTCACCTGTGCTTCTCGTCGCCCTCCGGCCCCTCGGTGCCCGGGCCCGGGCCTCCGGTCCCGGTACCGTCCTTGCGCGCGGCGGCCGCTCTGCGCTGTTCGCGCCGCCCGAGGAACACCTTCACCGGGAAGAGCGCCAGCCAGAACCACAGTGCCGCGTGCGGGGCGACGAAGGCGAGCGGCACGGAGAGCCCGAAGACGAGGATCGTCGCACCGAGGTCGACGGCGGTGTCCCCCCACTCCCCCACCGTCCGGACCCCGTGGCGTGTGCGCAGGGTGGCGAACATCGCGAAATGGAGCAGGTCGACCAAGCAGATGGTGGCGGCATAGGCGGCGACCGCGACCGGTTCGCGGGCCCCGTACTCGGCGAGCATCGAGGTCGGGAAGGGCACGATGGCGATGACGGCGAGGACCGCCAGCGCGAGGTACTGCGGGACGCCGCCGACGGTGGCGGCCATCGACAGGATCTGCCGCTGGTCCCGCCAGAAGACGCAGCAGATGAGGAAGGACAGCGCGTACGCGGCGAGCGACGGCAGGGACGCGCGCAGCGCCTCGTGGAACTGCTCGGTGGCGAGGCCCGGAGGGACCCGTACGTCGAGTGCGAGGAGCGTCATCGCGATCGCGAAGATACCGTCGGAGAGAGTGATCAGACGTTCCGTGCGCGGTGCCGAGGGGCTGGCGTTGTCCACCCCGACACCTTGATCCCCGTCGGGGCCGGAACGGTGGATTACTCCGACCGGTGGCATGCCGCCGGGCCGGTGCTCCTCGGAGGGGCGCCGGGGTCGGAGAGCCGGCTCGGTCGGAGGGCGGTGCCCGTGCCGGCGAGTCGGACGATGTTCATGTGCAGCCCTGGCGGCAGGCAGTGGCGGGGGCTGGGGACCGTCTCGACGACTACGAGCCGATCGAAGGAGAGCGGGACGGCGCTCGGGTCTCCGGAAAGAGCGCGCACGTGTTCGATCGTCCATCCGGTGGGGAGTCCAGAGCTCACCGGCGCATGGCCTCAGCAGTGTGCCCGTCACCGCCACTCGTCAAGGGCTGCGACCAGCGCAGTTGCTTCGTACCGGACGGCGAGCTTTTCGTGCCCGGTGGCGGCCTCCGGCATGGTCGTACGGCGCCGGGGCAGGATCCGTGGGATCCGTACACGTGCGGCGGTGGCGGCGGTCGGGTCGTGCCCGGGAGGAGAGCAGGCAGTGGTGAGGGAAGACACGGGTGCCGAGCAGGAGCGCCCCGGCATCCGGCCGGCGGTGCGGGAGACGTACGGGCCCTTGGACCTGGGGCACCAGCCGATGTTCGGCGGCGGCTTCATCAACTTCGGTTACTGGCAGGGCATCGACCTGGCCGGCCCGCTCGGCGAGGACGAGCGGGCCCGCAGTCAGCAGGCCCTGTACCGGCACGTCCTGGACGCCGCCGGGCCGCTGCGCCGGCGGCGGGTGCTCGACGTGGGCTGCGGGCTGGGCACGGGCTGCGCGGTCGCCCTCACGGAGTACGGGCCCGACGCCGTCACCGGCATGGACATCCATCCCGACCAGCTGGCCCGGGCGCGCGAGGAGCAGGCCGTACTGCTGGGCGAGCAGCCGGGCCGGCTGCGGTTCGCCGAGGGGGCCGCGGAGCGGATGCCCTGGCAGGACGGGGCGTTCGACGCCGTCGTCAGCGTCGAGGCCGTGCAGCACTTCCCCGACCTCGCCGGTTTCGCGGCCGAGACGGCGCGGGTCCTGCGGCCCGGCGGAGCCGTGGCCGTCACCAGCTTCTTCACCGCGGACGAGGCCCCCGGCCGCTCCGAACAGCTCGCGGGACTGCTGGACACGTACGCGAGCGGCCTGGACATCGCCCGGCCCGTGACCGCCCTCGCCGAGGCCTTCGCGGCCGCGGGCCTGGCCGAGGTGCGGACCGTGTCCATCGGCCCGGAGGTCTGGCGCGGCTGGGACGCCTGGCTCTCCCGCTGGTGGGCCCCGGGCACCTGGCCGCGCAACTTCCTGCGCGCGTACGAGGAGAGGATCCTCGACTACTTCGTCGTCACGGCGGTCCGGCCGCGCTGACGCGTACCCCGTCCGTCGCCGTCCCGGGCGCCTCCTCGATACTCGTGCCCTGAACGTGCACGTCAGAGGCACGTTCCTGCCTTGAGGGAGCCTGGGACAATGACTCTTGCCACACCCTTGAGGGCCCTGCGCCGGGCGCTGACCGTCGGTGCAGCCGCCCTCCTGGCGACCGCCGGCCTCGCGCCCACCGCGGCCCGCGCCGACGTCGTCACGCCCTCGACCGCGCCCTCCGTGCGGATGCTCACGTACAACGCCTGCGGCAACCTGTGCGCGCACGAAGGCGTCACGGCGGCGCAGTGGGCCGCCACGGTCAAGACCTCGATGGACAACTGGTCCGCCGACACCCTCCTGCTCACCGAGGCCTGCTACGGCCAGTACGCCGCCCTGCGCGACAGCCTCACCGGCTACCAGCCGGTCTGGCTCGCCACGAGCAGCGGTCCGGCGGGCTGCGACAAGTGGACCGATACGGGCGACAAGCGCTTCGGCATGGCGGTGTTCGTCAAGAGCACCGCGCCCGTGGAGCGACTGACCGCCGACCTGCCGGAGAACCCGCTCGACTCCAACAAGCGGGCACTGCTCTGTGCCAAGGGCGGTATCGAGGGGCGTACGGCGCTCGCCTGCGTGACCCACCTGACGCACAAGGGCGACAAGGACGAGAACGACGAGGACCTGCTCGACACGGCCCGCATCCAGCAGGCCCGGGCCGTGCGGGCCCAGGTCGACGCCTGGTCCCTGCCGGGGAACCTGCCCGTGATCCTGGGCGGCGACTTCAACGCCCACCCCGACGACCCCGAGATGGGCGAGTTCTACGGCTTCCAGGGCGGGACGGGCCGCTACGGCGAGGTGGACGAGACCGACAAGGAACGGTTCCCGACGGGCTGCGCGGGCCTGAACTACTGCCGCTCCGGCGAGTCCACGCACGACAACGGGAAGCTGGACTACATCTTCGTGTCCGCCGACCACTTCAAGACCGTGCAGGGCGATGCCATGGGCCGCACCGCCAACATGTCCGACCACAACCTGCTGCGGGGCGCGGCAGCCTGGGAGTAGGCGTCCGGAGCGCTCGGCCGGGGCTCAGCAGCCGATGTGTTCGGCATGATTCGACCCATTGCGGTCAGGTCGCCGAGGTCTACACGCGGGAGGCCCCGGCCGAACTCGTCGTTGCGGACACCTCCCGGCCCGGACCGAGCCACCGCCCGCCGAGTGGCGTCCATCCGGTGGACGCCACTCGGCGGAGTGGGTGCCGGGCACGGAGGGGCGCCCGGGGCGAGCGGGCGTCGCTTGCCGGCAGAGAGCGCATTGCGGGTATCGGAGTCGACGGCCTGTGGTTCTGGCCCATCACCCGGTTCCGGCGCTGCTCAAGGCTCGGGCGTTGGAGGTCGCGGCAGGCGAAGTCGTCCTTGCCCGACGGTTCACGCCTCGTCGCTGGTTGAGGGCGTGATCGCGTGCAGCGCGTGGCGCGTGTCTAGGGGTGGTCTGCCCCCAGGGTCCGAGTGCGCTGGGCAAGGACCTGCGCCAGCTCTCGCGGTGCGGTCGGTGCCGGCCCGCGCGGTTCAGGAGCCGGATGGCGAGCGGGAGCAGGGGACGGTCGGCGTTGAAGTCGCGGATCAATGGGTGGAGGTACAGCGGGTGCGGGGCGTCGTCTTCGGGCGCGGGCAGGTCGAGGAGTCCGAAGTCGGCCATGGACCGCAGATGGTTCCAAAGGGCAGGGCCGTCAAAGCCTTCGGCAGCACTCCTGTGCGGTCGCCAGGTCTCCTCGACGGTGCGCCGTCGGGTCTCCGCAAACGCCGAGTGGTCGGCGGGCGGGTGCCGGTTCTCGCCGAGCAGATGTCCCAGCTCCGCCCCGGTGACGACCGCCCCGGCGCTCTGGCCGACATCGGCCAAGCCGCGACCCGTCCGCCGGCCGGGCGGGACACGGCTCCGGCCGGCCCCGCAGTGTCATCGCTCTCCAGCACCGCCCTCACCTGCACCGCCCTCAACCCGCCCACTGACACCCATCGGCAACCAGTAACAGGCGCTTCCTGCTTCACCCCGAACACTCACACGGCCCCCGGTACCCACCGGGGGCCTCGTCGTGCTGCCCGGAGGAGAACGCCGTGTCCACGTTCGAAACACTGCCCCGCTTCACCGCCGGCCTCGACCGCCCCCAGGCCCGCTCCCCGCGCGTCGCCCCACCACACCGGCAACCCGGCTCACGGCACGGGGACGCCGTAGCGGATGCCATAGCTCCTCCAGCTGCCGCAAGCGCTCCGGAAGGATTGCACGGAGCCGTTCCACCTCTGCGGAGTGAGCGTCCAGGAAGGCGACGGTCTGACACTGTTCCGAAGTCGATGGTGCCGCCGAGCCGCTCGAACACTGCGGCCTCCAGTCGGACCTGGTCCCGGTTCGCGCGCGGCACCGGTTCCTGCCGGGTGGTCTTCTGGAGGTGTTCGAGGCTGGCCTGGTGCCCGGTACCGGTACCGGTACCGGTACAGCGGGAACGGTAGCGGGCATTCTGCGAAGGATCTCTCCGTGACTCATCACGACTCCTGAACCGCGAACCGTCCGACCCCGGTGCGCACAGGTGGATGTGAGCACGTCTTGACATGTGGTGTGGGTGCGGTCGGAGCCGAGCTCCTTCACGTCCGCCAGCACACGAAGGTGAAGCGTCTGATCGGAGAGCGCCCTGCGGACGCCGGCCCACCGAGGGCCGCTCGTGATTCTGCCGTGAAACCATGTCGAGTGGCCGGTAGACGGCCTACGAAGGCGAAATATCCCTCGGTCGGGTAACACCAAAGAAGCCACCCGACGGCATCTTCACCGAGCCACACGATCACGGGCTGGGACGCTCGTGCGGAGGGTTCACCACCAAGCTCCACCTGGCCGTCGGTCTCGGATCCGGCCGACTACCACCGGCGCCACGCGGTCGAGTGCGGGATCAACCGTGGTGACCCGCCACCGCCCACCCCGTCTCGGCGACCGGTCCGGTAGTAACGGCTCGATCCTCGTCCACTGAGCGTCAGTCGATGACACACGTGAACAAACGGTCAGAAGATCAAGCGGCAACGACCGGGATCTCGTTCGGGTCACCGGGGATCTCGTTCGGGTCAGCGTGCTCCGCCACGGTATTTCACCGGGGAGGCAAGTTGTGCCATGTGTGTCCGCACATGCCTTTGCAGTACGTCTGCCTGCGGCGGGTGTCGGCGACGGAGAACACCGAGACGAGGACACGGAACGCTTTGACATGTTCATCAGCCGGGAGGGCCGCGAACCCGTAGTGAGGCGGGTCCATGCAGATCATCACCGAAGGGTTGGCCGTGGGCTTCACGCCGGACCGGGCAACTCCATCACGTCCGTCCGCCGCCGTGATGTGGGCCTGCATCGCGTAGCCGGCGACTTCCTGCAGTACAGCCTGCCGTGCCACCGGGGAAAGGACGGAGAACCAAGCCGTCCCCTCGTCCAACGTGCGGAGCTTCTGGGCGACCTCGTTGACGACTCGCTCGGCTTCACGCCGAAGCGCCTGCCCATGCTCACTGCTGGACCCCGACATCTGCCGATTGTTCCACAGCACCTCGGTCGAGAACGAGCCTGAGACGAGCGGTATGACTCCTCCGCCGACTCACACGGGCTCGAGCGGCGTGTGCCCGGTCGTCGCCTCCGGGTCGCGGCTCATGACGTCGAGGGCGCCGTCGACCGGGTCGTCCTTGAACCGGCCGTCCTCTTTACCGTCGGAGGAACCATTGATGCCTACCGGGAGGTCCGGCCTGTGTTCTTCGAGTGGCAGGCTCAAGGTGCCGTCTTCGACGTCGAGCCCCCGGAGCGAGGACGAGGGTTCGGGACCACGTTCGACGGGAAAACCGTGACGGTGCAAACGGCGGGCAGGTCAAGGCCGAGGGCGGCCAGGGCGCGTTCGAGGCCGGCCCGCTCGGAGCGCCCCTCCCCCCTGCTCGTCACTTGGTTCGCTCCACGGCCGCTACCGGGGCGCGCCCGATCCGCAAGAGCACGGAGTGCGAGCGGTGGTCCGGGGGCGGCGTCTGCACTCCCATGTGTCACGCCGAGCGGTCGAGGCACCCTCCGGAGGAGTTTCCAACCCGTACCAGATGCAGCTCTCTGATCCGGTCTGATCGGCGAACACCTCCTATGCAGGCGGGACGGTCACGTGCCAGCATGACGGCGTGACAAAGATCATCAAAGGGGGGAACCTGCCGATCCCCGGGCAGGTGTGGCGGATCGCGGTCGTCCGACGGGCGGCCGGGGACGGAGTGCCGGAGGTCGACGCCTCGGCGCTCCTGCTCGACGCCACGGGCCGGGTCAGGGGCGACGGCGACCTCGTCTTCTACAACCGGCTGACCCATCCGTCCGGCGCCGTGCGCCACATCGGGCAGGTGCGCGACGAGCAGCACCGCGTCGCCGACTGGCTGGAGGTCGACACCGCACTGGTGGAGCCCGCCGTCCACCGCATCGTCATCAGCGCCTCGACCGACGCGGGGACGTTCGGACAGGTGCCGGGCCTCCACATACGGACGATCAGCGCCGGTACGGGGGAACAACTGGCGCTGTACGAGGTCGACGACGCGAGCACCGAGACGGCGTTCGTCCTCGGCGAGTTCTACCGGCGCGACGGGGCCTGGAAGTTCCGGGCCGTGGGCCAGGGGTGGGACTCCGGCCTCGTCGGCCTGGCGGAGGACTTCGGTATCGAGGGCAGGGACCCCGACGAGCCCGCTCCCGACGACGAGCCGGACCCCGGCAGCGCCCCGCCGGAGGAAATCCCCGAGGAGCTCCTGGCGAAGGTCCGGGAAGCCGAGGCCGCCGTTCCGGCGCGGGTTCCCGTTCAGGGCCCTGTACGGACCGGTCCGGTGTCGGGCGCCGGCGCCTTCGGCGAGGACTTCCCCGAGTTCGTCCGCAGCGGCAAGGGCAGGAAGACCTTCACGGTCGACGTGCCGATCCCGGCCGGCTACGTGGTGGTCGACTCCGCCCGGAAGGGCGACGGCTACTTCGGCGTGAACAGCCTGGACGAGCGCGGCAAGGACGACGTCCTCCTCGCGAACACGACCCTGGAGGACTTCGAGGGCCGGGCCGTGCTGCATCACCACGGCCGGAGTCCACTGCGCCTGCGAGTGAACGCCGTGGAGCGCGAGTGGACGATCGCCGTCCGTCCGGTGAGCGTCGTCAAGGAACTCGGCCGGAGCGCCAAGGGCCGGGGCGCCGACGTACTGCTGTACACGAGGGGCGCCGGCCGGCTCACCTCCCGGCTCCACACCTACGACCACGCGTACTTCCACATACAGGGCGATGAGCCGGACGGCCGCGACCACCTGCTGGCCAACGTGGCGAGCAGGCGCCCCAAGGACACGAAGGAGCTGCCCGAGGGGCCCCTGCTCGTGCGGGTCAGGAGCGCCGAGGGCGACTGGACCCTGGAGGTCCGTCCGCCGAAGGAGAAGGGCTCCGGCAGGTTCTGGCGCCGGGCCGCGCGCTAGGCGGTGTCTTCAGATGATCATGACCGGTGGATCACGGGGTGGTGATACGCCGTCATGAGCCGTCCGATGCGGAATGGGATTTCGTTCGGCTGTTACTGCCCGGGGTGCTACGGGGGCGGAAGCGGCCGGCCGCCCGCTGGATGACCATGCGGATCCCCTACCTCGTACTCCTGCTCAGCTGGCTGACCGTCTCCAACGAGGCCTGGCGCGCAATGCACGACGAGATGCGGGGCGCCCTGTGGGACGTCCTGTGCGGCGAGGAGCGCTCCCTCGTCGTCAACTGGTTCCACGGCCTGTGGTTCCTCGCTCTCCCTGGTCCTCGGCGGTGCGACACGTACCGCGCGGGAGCTGAAGCACCCGACGGCGTTCGCCCGTCTCATCCCGGCGAACGGCCACTACCGCGGGCCCGGGTGGGGGCTTCTGCTGGAGTTCTGGCTTCTCGTCCCGACAGGGCTGCTCCTGGGTCTCTCCATCGAGGGCCCGGTCCGGGTGGCAATCCTGCTGACCCCGTTCGTCGTGCTGTTCTCGTGGGTCCCGGTCATCGGCCACATGTGCTCGTACGGGTTCCCGTCGTCGTCGAACGTCCTGAGATCGACAGAACCGACCGGTGCCCGGTGGGTGACGTCCTGGTGGTGATCCGTGCCTTCCACCACCGTCCCACCGTGCACACCCGGTCAAGGGACGACCTACTCATCCCCGCCGTCCCGTAGCCCTACGCGACGTCCGAATGGAGACCCGGTGCCCATCCGAGCCATAGTGAACATCAGATCAGGTTGCTCATCCTGGGACCGATCGACCGCGTCGATGCAGCGGCCGACTCCGACACCGGCGAACATCTGGGGTAATCCCAACTCACCCATACGATGACGGCCTTCCGCAAGGGCGACGTGTTCCAGGGCACAGCCTGCTTCTTCTCCGACTACATCGGCATCACGCCCGAGGGCGGCCTCGTCGGAGACGACGGACCGGACATCCGCTGGAACACGCGCGGATCCCAGTGGGGCAACTGGGTCGGCGAGGGCGTCCTTCTCAGCAAGGACCGTGAGGAGGCCGTCCACTCGGCCCACCGAACGGCCCGCTCTGCCCGCTTCGAACACGGCCGGACCGTCGTAACCCCCTTCCGCTCGAACAAGTGGGTATCTCGCGATCTCGGACCGATGGCTCCAGGCTCGCGGGCCGTTCGGGGCACGGGCTGCTCGAAGCTCGGTGTCTCTGTTCCCGTGACCGGTAGCGGTTCCTGAAGGCTCTTCGATCTTGAACGACCTCTCGGGTAGGGTGACGCGACAGTTCGGGGGGGACGGATGATGAAGTGGCAAGTGCTGCGAGCGATGGCCGTGGTAGGTCTGTCAGGGGTGCTCATCACGGGATGCAGTGAGCCTGAAGGTGCGAATCGCACGGATCAGCCCTCGGCCTCCTCCTCGCCGTCGGTTGAGCCGGTCTCGGCGAAGGCGCAGGCTGCCGAGAAGGTGAAGCTCGCCGTTGAGGGGCGCGTCTCGGTGGATGAAGGGCAGTTCGGTTCGGGCACGAACTCGCCCTGCTCGACGTCGTCGCCTCAGATGTTCACCGCGAAGTGCAAGGCAGCAGCCGACGCCACTTCCGAGGCTGCCGGCCTGGCCTTGCGCGAGATCGATGGGCGCCAGGGATTCGCGACGCTCGATGCCGTCGCCCGGAAGCTCCAGGCCGCAGTGCGAACCTACGAGGCCCTGGGATGTGCCACGGGCCCGACGGCAGCCGACACGCGCAAGGCATGCCTGGAGCCGGCCGCTGTCATCGCACAGGGGTTCCCGGACTTGCGGAGCGGGGCCAATTCGGGACTGTTGGGTAAGTAGCCCCGGCAGAGACTCGGGGAACCGTTGATCAGCGAGCCCCGGGCCGAGATGTTCCGGGACTCGCGGGGACGCAGGGGTCACTCGTCCGCGATGGCGCCGTCCGCCCCGTTACCGAGCCGGTTCGATCCGCTCGTACACCACCAGCTGTCGACCGTGGGTCCGCTTCACGGCCACGATCGAGAAGTACTGCTTCAGTACAGAGAGCTTCGTCTCGTCCCGCTCGGTGTTCACCGGTATCGCCGGTGCGTCTGTCACCAGCAGTATCCGTTGCTGGGCGAGCATCGCGGCACGGATCCGGCCGGGGTCCGCCTCCAAGCCCTTCAGAGTCCCGGACGCCTCGGGGCTCTGTGCCAGGGCTATGTCCCGCAGACCGGAAAAATCCTTCGGGGTGACGGACTGGGCGTCCCGGCGCGCCGACGGGATGAAGAGGACGGCGTTCCCGGTTTCTTTCCACTGCCGGACGTCCGCCGCGACGGCCCGGACGTCGTCGATCCGGCTCGCGGGAGATCGCTTGGCCAGTAACTGCGGCAGCAGTCCGATCGTCGCGAGGACGACCACGACGGGAAGCACCCACCTGGCCGTCTTCGGGCTCCGGGACCGGACTGCCCGTGTCGCCGATCCGGCCAGGCTGCCGATCAGCAGCGCAAGGCCCAGCTGGCTGAAGAGGACGTACCTCTCCAAGTACAGCGGCTGGACCAGGGACAGACCGATGAGGCCGAGCTGCGGGATCATCAGCAGCGGCAGCCCCACCGCGGCCAAGGACAGTCGTCCCACTCCTCGGGGGCGGTCCAGCAGTGCGCCAATCCCGCCGATCAGAAGCAGGGCTGCCGGGCCGATGAGCATGTGCCAGGTCAGCGGTGGTATCCAGGAGACCTGGCCGGACTGCCCCCGGCTGAAGAGGATGAGAGGGAGCACGCAGACCACGGCCGCCGAGGAGACGACGGTCCAGCGCTTCCACACACCACGGCCGGCCCGGACCCGGAGCAGCGTCGCCAGATGCGCGGGCAGCATCATGAGCGAGAGCCAGTTCAGGAGTCCGCTCGTCGTCACAGCGACGCCGTACGCCACCCAGTACGCGGACGGGCCTCCCTGTTGGAGCACCGTCACAAGGAGCAGGGTCGCCGTCGCCGCTCCGGCTGCGACCAGGGCGTAGGGCCGCCCCTCTTGCAGATGGAACTGCACGGCGGGAAGCAGGACGAATGCCATCCCTCCGGCAAGGCCCACCCACGTTCCCGCCAGGCGTTCTCCGATGCGTCCCACACATGCGGCCGCCACCCCCCGTGGCCAGAACCGAGGGAAGTCTGAGAGTGGTGGTGCCGGCCCCGAAGCACTCGAACAGTGCGTGCATCAGCAGGTAGTAGCCCCCGTGCACGACGTCGACGTTCCCCAGCATGTACCAGATCTCAGCCGTTGAACGCGTGGCCACCTGCCAGGTCGCGGCCTCGTCCCGCCACACGCTGCCCTGCCGCGACAAACCCCATAAGCCGAGAGCAAGGGACCACAGGAGCGGAATCAGCCAGCTGATTCCGCAGCCTCGTCCTGAACCGGTCGCAGCCGGATCAAGCGCAATGCCGGCCTTCGAAACGAGAGAAGTGGAATGAGAATCGCAGATCGCAGACATCACCTTTACTGAAGCAGCGTCACAGGAATTCTGCCGATGGCGGTGCCCCGCCGACCACTGAACTGTTTTAAGGGACAATGATCAGCGAGCCCAATCCGTCATAGGTTTTTCCGGTGATGGCATCGACGCGCCAGATGTCAGCCGCCGGTTCCGCCGTAATTTCGGTCTGTTCGGCACCGGCACCGAATGAAACGTTTACCAACCATTCGGCTCGCCAGGATCCTTGCCCGCCACCGGCTTTAAGGGTGAATGCCTTGACCTGGATCCCTGCGGTGGGAGCCTGTCCGCTGGCGTGATATTTCTCCACCATTGCTTCACGTACAGCTGTCTCGGCCTGCGCGGCGGTCAGTTTAGGCTCTTCGAGTTCAAGTCGAGTGGGTCCGCGAATCAAGTTCACTTGGGAGATGGTTCCAGTCTTACTGACCTGAACGTCAAGCGTTTGCGGCATCAGGACATCACCGTTGAGCCACCGCCAGACGGTGATCCATCCGAGCCCAGTTTCGGCTCCTACCGGGTTCGTCTTGTGCACGGTGGCATCGACGGCCCACGGGTAGCGATCCTTGATATACGCCAAGGCGATGGCGTAGGCGTCTTTATCGTTGTCCGGCCTCTTCGCGTCTGGGATCGGGTATCCCATCACGGTGGGGCGGTCACTGTCTTCCAGCATGATGTTGAGTCGGTTTTTGTCCGGCCATGAAAGTGTGCCGTTGCCGAATGCCTGGGGATGGTTCTTGTCCCGACTGAGAAGGGTGAAGAGAACGTTCGTGCACGGTGCTCCGACGCAGGGCTGATCGTAGACGTGAGCCAGCACGTAGCGATCGCCGAAGGCTTCGTTCACGGCCTTCTCCACAGCCTGCCGCTGATCGGCACTGGCGGTGGACAGGCCGGTCCCGTCAACGTTGGTGAAGCTTAGGGCCGGACGTGCCAGGCCCGTTCCTGCCAGCAGAATCACCGCCGCGGTGATGAGCGAGGGCTTGGCGCCTGCGTGCCAGTCCAGAGATTCTCGTCGCGTGCGGAGCGCCACTGCCGCCGCGATGACGCCGAGAAGACCGCCGAGGATGTTCATCCGGGCGTCGGAACTGTCGCATACACGGCCCAGGCCGTCGACGGTGGCCTGGGTGAATTCGATGGCCAACGGGAGGGTGATCACGCCGACGAGGACTGGTAGCGGGCGACGGGCGGCTAATGCGGCGAACAAGCCGAGGGGTACGGTCATCGCGAGATTCCAGAGCCCTTGCGTGGTGTGAAAGGGCTGGGCGAACTGATGGTTGATGACGCACGTTTCGCCGACTGGGCCGCCTCCCATGAAGGTTACGCCGAGGACACCGGTGAGTGTGGCTGTCAGTCCGGCCCACCACACGCCTTGAGGCTTGGCCAGGCGGTTCACGAAGAACCAGGTGGCGCCGCCCAGAGCGAGAGCGGTCAGGGCACAGGCGGTCAGATATCCGAGGTGGTTTTGGAAGATCGCGGTGAACACGGGATTCCTCGTTGGGGTGGGGTTGCTGTGCGACGAAGAGCCACGCCGGAAAGGCGGGGGCCTTGGCGGTGTCGACTTCAGCAAATGGCGGCGGACGTCCGGTATTTGCCGCCGCCATAGTCGAGGGTGCCGACGCTGCTGTAGCAGTAGTGGTCGTGCGTCCTGGCTCAGGTTCGTTTCACCGTCTGGCCAGATCTGATGCCGAAGCAGGAGGGGTATGCCGTGCTACCGGGCTGGCGGTACCCCCGGCGGACCGACCTCGACGGAGGCCGCCGCGAGGGCGCCGGCCAGAGCAGCCGTACTGATCTTGTTCACGACGGTGGGAGTCGAGTGCACCTGCTCGGTCGTGGTGGACCCGACGGCGTCCATGACGCTCTTCGGTGGGCCAAGGTGTACGGCCCGCTGGCTTCAGCCGTCTCCCAGCGCAGCCTGGAAAGCGGGCGTCAGGACAGGCACGGTCTGGACATCGCCATCAGACATTGCTGTTAGCGGCCTCGATGAACTTCCGGCCCGGGTTGCCGGGGCTACCCCTTCCACTCCGCCACGTCGTACACGGCTCGGCCGTCCGGTCCTGAGCCTTCGATGTGGGCCCAGGCGATGTACTTGCCTTTGGCGAGGATGGCGCTGTGGCCGCCCTGGCTGCCGAGTTTCCAGAGCTTGCCGGTGGCGAGGTCGTAGACGTACTCGCCCGGGTCGCCGGAGGCGCTCCCGTTCCCCCAGGCGACAAGGGTGTCGGTGGAGGCCAGGTCCATTGTGGGCGGGCCGCCATGGCCGAGTTTGATCGTGACGGCGGTGTTGGTCTTCACGTCGAGGATGTGGAGCAGGGAAGTGTGATTGGGGTTGGAGATGACCCAGGAGATATGTCCGGTGGAGGCGCTGAGGGTGGACAGCCTCTGATCTTTGGCCAGAGGGCCGGAGACGACCTGGGTGTCACGGCCGGCGGTGTCGCGCTTGCGGATCTCGAAGCGGTCCGGGGCGAAAGCGGCGTCCACGTCATTGGACCGGACGTAGTAGAGGTCGTCGCCCAGGACTCGCGGGAGTTTGGCCTTGTCGACGGCCGTGGTCAGGCCGGCCCGGCCATCGAGGGTGTTGGTCATGATTTTGGAGGAGATCGGTGTGGTCTCGGCATCGGTCAACGGGTAGGCCGTCTCCCAGTACGCCTTCTTGCTGCCGATCGCGACGACCGCTCCTCCAGCGGGTGGGGGAATACGGTTGGAGACGGATGCGGAGTCGCCGAGGAGCACGGTGGCTCGCGAGGCCGGGTTATGGACGAAGACGCACCAGTCGACGTTGTAGAGATTGGTGCTCGCGGTCTCCATCCATGCCACAACACCATTGCGTTCGGTGGCGCCCTCGGCCTGGCGGGGGGAGCGGGCGCACTTCTTCCCGGACACCTCGGGAAACGGGGTGAAAGACGCCCGCGCGTCCGCGACGCCCATCTGCTGCTCAAAGAGCCGGATCTCACCGTCCTTCACCGTCGGCTTCGCGCCCAACGAAGTGATCACAGACCCGGTGGCGGTGAGGTCTCGAATCCCGAACCACTTGCCGTCACCGGTCACTCGCTTGGTGGCGTAGTGGCGGGTGCGCTGCTGGTCGGTCGCCGGTGGCGCCGAGGCGGAATCCAGGGTGCGGACCACGCGGAAGGACGCGGGTTTTCCCCGGGTCGCGGACGGCGTCGGAGATGTAGACGAGGCCGGGGGCGATGTCGTCGGGCCGGTGGGCTTGGCCGAGGGTGCCGCCCCGGGCTCCTGGCTGGTGCAGGCGGTCAGCCCGACGAGCGCGAGTGCGAGGGCGGTGGGCAGCGTCAGGCTGGCGCGCATGTGGGTAGGCGTATCCGTTCGGCTGGAGGAAGGTGGCGGTGAAGTCACGCGTGTTGTACTCGAAGGACTTGTAGGCGTCTGGCCAGACGGAGGTGGCGGGGGCGACCCACTTCCCGTACCGGCCGCCGGTGCGGTAGCCGTACGCCGAAATCCAGTGGCCGATCGTCAGGCGGTCGGGGTGGTTGTCGTAGTGACGGCCCTTGGCGAACTCGACAGTGTCCGCGGCGATCGGCTTGGCATTGCCCCCGATGCTGTGTCGCATCGTGCTCACCACGTTGTCCGGGGAGGGAGAAGGCACCTGGACGTAGTGGTTCTCCCCGCGCCAGCGGTTCAGGCCGAAGACGGACGTCTTCGGCGACCAGTCCGTCAGGCCCCGGGCATTGGTGGCCATGTGGGCGCTGTCGGCCAGGCTCTCCCGGCTGATCTCGTCTTCCTGCGCCTGGACCCGGGCCTCGGTGAGCGCGATCTCCTCCTTCGCCTGCTCCGAGAGCTCGATCTGCTGGTCCGGAATGGTGACGTCACTGCCCGTCCAGTTGCCCTCGATGCCTCCGTGAGGTTGCTCTCCCCGTCCACGCCTATGCGCTGGCGCCGTCCGCCGTCACGAGCAGTGCCGCGCGCATCGCGATGGTGGTGCCGTATCGGATTCCGCGTAACCTCACCGGGTTCTCCCTCCGCAGATGACTGCGCTAGTGGACGTGTTCCGGAAGGGAAGGCAGCCTCCACCGCACAGCCGGCGTGCGGGTTTCCCCGCCGCCTCCCCCCGAAGATCCCCGGGATCCAAACACGCCCGTCACAGGAGTCGCAAGGCTGTTCTGGTGGGACAACCCGGTTCCGGCCCCTCCGGATGTCACCGCGCGTAGAAAACCGGCTACCGGGGAAATGAGTTAACTTGCACCCGATTCCAGTGGTACCGGAGGCGTCATACGAGTGAACCAGCAAGGTCCACTTTGAGTCCGGCGACAGCTTTCCGGCCTTCTGGACTTGGCTGGATTCTTCAGCAACGCCAGTCCGCGAGACGCACTACTACCCTCCGCCCTTTTCTGGACTTATCGCACCTTCCAGGCCGGTCTCTGATCGGAAGTGCTGGTGTGATGGGAGCCAGGGCCGCAGCCGACAAGGCTCCCGTGTCGCCGAAGGAGGTATCCAAAGCCTCAGCGCATTTTCACAGGGGCCTCGCCGGTCACCGACTCCACCGAAAGCACCACGCATCTGCGATCACGCCCGACTCGCAGCCCCTGGCAGACCAGGGTCGAGAAGCATGTGCGGGCCCGCCGTTTCACTGCCACAGCCACGGCTGTCATCTGGTTCACCACCAAGGTGCTCTGCCGGCTGTTGCGGCCGTGGGTCTGATACGGGCGTTCACTTATGCGGGAGAGCCGTCTGCCGCCGAAGCGACCCCCGTCATCCAGGCGCCCGCAGTCCAGACTCCCTCCGCCACAGCGGAGGCTGCGGAAGTCAAGCGCGTCATCGACGCCGCCCCGCGCATTGGCGGATACCGGATGCTGTCCGGCGCGGAAGCCGCCGAGTACGAGCAGATGGCCTCCGGGAAGAAGCCGTCGGGCAAACGATGGTTCTACGACGGTCCCGGGGAGAGTTCGGTGGGCGCCGTGCTCCAGATCAACGCCGTTGAATGGGAAGCGAAGCCGACCGAGGCCAAACGCTCGCACACCATGACCTAAGAGATGCGCAACGTCTTCGCCGGGGCGCGGGCAACGGAGGTCACCACGTTAGAGGCGAGGCCCTGGGGCGGTCAGCTGAGCTGTGGTTTCGTGGCGTCGGCCACCGGACGCCCGATCCTGTGCGCATGGACCGACTCCGGCACACCAGCTCAGGTGCTGCCTACAGATGAAGAAAGCCTCTCCCAGGCCGACGAGGTTGCCTTGCAGTCGTGACGCGTGCGTGCCCGACTGCAGGTCTCGCGCCTGTTCGAAAGCCGTGGTCAGCGCGCCAGTGGGCAGCGGCCTTATCCGCGGGACCTAGAACTTGCCCGGCCGATCACGTCGGGCTGATCCGGCTTTACGGCTCGGGGATGACGGTCAGCCGAAGGCGAGCGACGCCGTCGAAGTCCCTTGCCCGGACTTCGACGGCTGAAGTGCCGAAGCGAAGGGTGAAGCAGGGGTCCGCGTCGATGAGCTGTTTCAGGTTCTCGCGGACATCGTGGTCGAGAGGGGGCGAGAACACCGCGTCCCACTCACCCGTGTCGGCGGTGGCCGTCGCTCTGATCGGGATTCGAGCCAGGCAGGTGAACGGGTTGGCCCACCACTCCAGATGCGCCGTCTTCTCGTAGTGGTCCATTTCCCGAGCGTAGACGCCGCTACTCCCCCTCTGGGCTGCTCGTTGTTCCGGGCATGAGGCAGGGTGATCGGTTTTCCGAGCTGCTTTGGACTCAGGTCGGAGTACCCGGAGTACGGCGCTGTCCATGACGACTCCGATGCCGTGGTCACCAGCCCCTACATGAAGGTCATCTCAGTCCTGAGTCGGACATCCCCGCACGGTCCGGGCCTGCGCGCCCCGGATCTGCCGGCCGAGCTCAGCAGAGCCAGCGGTCCAGGAGCCCTGGCCAGAGGAACCCCTCATAGCCGTGGAAGGCCGCCGGGTCGATCTTCTTCAGTTCCTCGGCCAGCCGGTTCAGCTCGGCGAAAGCCCGCTCCTCGTCCTCTTCGGAGAGACACTCCTCGGGGTCGTCCGACTCGCTGAGAAGCGGTGATGCGGTGATGCGACTGCCGTAGCAGTGAAGGACGTCGAGCCACACGCCGACATCCGAGTTGGCGAACCACGCCTCCCCGTCCGGCGTGACGAAGTAGACCGCTCCGGTCTCCGGCTCGACGCAGAACGATGACCGCTCGGCCTGATCATCCGGGTCCGCCCGCTCGGTGAGACGGTAGAGCGGCTCCCGGAGCGTGAGCAGGACCGGCTCGGCCTCGCGCTCTGGATCACGACTCGTTCGATGAGGCACGGAGCTACCGGGACGCCCACCTCGACGAGCTGTGCCTTCATGAAGCCCGGAATCCGCGAGCCGGCCACGACGTCCCGTCCGGCTCGCGTGACATGCCCCGGACCGGCCCACTCGGTCAGCTGGTCGTACGTCGCCATCGAGCGATCCTCTTCCGTCGGCTGTGGCCCCGACCCCATCGAGCCGGTCTCGGGCCACGACCAAGCCGCCGCGCGGCCCACACCCGCTCACAAGACCCAGTGCAGCATGATCCGCCGCTACGTCGTCCGACGGAACAAGAACGCCACCGACAAGTGCCTCAAAGCCCTCGTGAGCAGGGCTAACGCAGCCTGAGCCGCAACAGCACAGGCGCCCTCACCACAGATGCAGGAAGCTCCGGACGTCGTCATAGCCGTCGACGGCACGACCGTCCACGTCTGTCGGATCCGCCTCGGCTCGCACCGCCAGCGACTCCGCCAGCGCCAGGGCGTCATCACTGAGGCGCCCGAAGCGTCGAGCGGTGTGTCCCAGGCACAGGCCGGCCAGCCCGAGCAGCGGACTCCCCGGCACAGCCCGCATCCCGACCTGGACACACCAGCGCTCGACGAACTCCGCGTCGTCGTCGTTCAACGCGGTCCCGACCAGGACTTCGGCCGCCTCGCCCTCCGCCGAGCGGTCACGCAGAGCCCGCTCCAGCGTCTCGACCACCACCTCGTGGGGCAGAGCGGGAGGGTTCTCGAAACTCAGATGAGAATGCACCCCGCGAGACTACGCGGACCGCATCCGACAGCCACCTGTCGCCGTCCCGCCCCACAAGGCGGGGCGAACGTTGCTCGATGCGGCACTAGCGCCCGAGCAGACGGTTCCAGAGGCCGGGCTTCTTCTCCTTCTCGGGGCGGGCTGGCCGGACGCTGAGGGGCCGGATCACGACCACCCACTCGTCCCGTCTGTCGCACTGGACGCGGAAGCGCAGGGGGTACAGGCTGTCGCACCACATCACCCTCCGGTCGAACCCGTGGGGCGGGAAGCTTCTGCCGAGGTGGACGGCCTCCCTGCCGTTCCAGTCGAGGGAGTCCATCCAGAAGACGCCCGAGCCCGTCCGGGCGACGTCGACCAGGACGTAACCGGGCGGAGGCGTCTCCTCCATGGCGAACTTGGCGTCGCCCCTGCCGACGTACACGATGTCCTCGAACTCCCCGCCGAGGATCCCGGTGACCGCGGCCGTCCCGGCGGACAGGGGCCTCCCGGCGGACGGGGCGGGCGAGGGGGTGATCAGCCCCGCCCACCGTCCGTCGTCCGCGAGGTCGATCCGGTGCGGGGGTCGCGTGCGGTCCTTCCTCCGCGCGCCGGACCCGGACCCGGCCGACGCGCCGTTCGAGGCCGGGCCCGTACCCGGGCACATACCCGAGTCCGTACCCGAGCCCGGTCCCGCGCCGACGTCCGGCCCCGCGCCCGGGCTCGACCCCGAACCCGCGTCCGGCCCCGGGCCCGACGACCTGCCGACGGCTCCGTGCGGGATCTCCAACGGAACCGGTCCGGCCTGCCCTGGCTGTCCGGGGGCCGGCAGGTCCTCCCCCTTGCTGATCTGCGTCACGACGTCATGCCGGCACGCACCGCCCGGCCTGCCCAGGGTTTTCTTCGGCACACGCCCAGGGGAGCTCGTGCCATGCGGGGAGCAGTATGGGCGGTCCTTCACCGGGCGGCGAGTACCGCGCCGGGGATCCGGCCTACTGGCCGGCCTCGTGGTGGACGGCCTCCAGGAAATGGCCTGGTGCTTCCGGGTGTTGTCGTCGAGCTGCGGCTGCGGTCGCGAACGCCGTCAGCAGGACCAGAGCGAGGACGGAGAGGATGACGGGCAGCGTGATCATGAAGGACTCCTGACAGGTACGGTTCGGTTCGATCCGGTTCGTCGAATGTCGCCGAAGTCGTGTCCGTCAGGGTTCGGTGGACGAAGATGAACCGTGGCGGACAGGCGGCGTCGGGGGGCACATGCGCGAGGGCGACGGTTCGAACGGGGCAGAAGCGTCTGCGGCCCTGGCGCAGTTACGGGAGTGCCTTGCTCGGGCGGTCGACCGACGCGGCCTCACCCTGGGGCAGCTGCACGGGCTTGCCGGTCTCGGCCGGACCACCGTGCACACGGCTTTGCGCGGAGGCCCCGGGGAGGTGCCTTCGGCCAAGACCGTCGAGGCGCTGGCCCGGGTGCTGCACCTGCCCGCCGACGAGCTGAGGCGGTTGCGGCGCGTCGCCGTGGGCGAGCCCCTTTCCGGGGAGTCGCAGGGGCGACCGGACGGGCCCGGGAGGCCGATCGGGCTGTGGGACCCTCATGATCTTGAGGTCCATCCCGCAGGGGCCGCGCCTCCCGGCCTCGCACCACGGGCCCTGTCCGGCTATGTGCGTCGGGCGCACGACCAGTTGCTGGCGGACGTGGTCCGCGACGCCGCTGCCGGCCGCAGTGGCTTGGTGGTCCTCGTCAGCTCGTCGTCGACGGGGAAGACCCGGGCCTGCTGGGAGGCGGTTCGGGCGTTGGCCGGCGAGCGGGGTTGGCGGCTGTGGCATCCCGCCGTCCCGACGCGTGCCGAAGCGGCGCTCGCGGAGATGGCGGACGTGCGGCCACGCACGGTGGTGTGGCTGAACGAGGCACAGCATTACCTCGGGGACCCCGTCGCAGGTGAGCGGGTCGCGGCCGCGGTGCACGCGCTCCTCACCGATACGGATCGGTCGCCGGTCCTCGTCCTGGGCACGCTGTGGCCGGTGTACGAGCAGCGGCTCACCGCGCTGCCCCGGCAAGGGCAGCCGGACGTGCACAGCAGGGCTCGAGAACTCCTGGCTGCCGGGCGGACGGTGACCGTTCCGGAATCCTTCGACGCGCCGGGCCTGAGCAGGGCGCGCGATCTGGCGTCGGCCGGTGACACCCTGCTCGCCGACGCCTTGGCACGGACGGGTACGACGGGCCGCGTGACGCAGGACCTGGCCGGGGCGCCGGTGCTGCTGAACCGGTACGAACGCGGAACCCCCGCCATGCGCGCGGTGCTCCAGGCCGCCATGGACGCCACCAGGCTCGGCGCCGGACCGCTGCTGCCGACCGCCTTCCTCGCCGAAGCGGCCGTCGACTACATCGACGAGGACGAGTTCCACCGGTTGGAACCCGGCTGGGCCGCGGAGGCGCTTGCCGAACTCGCCCGGGAGGTCCATGGAAAGCAGGCCGCACTCAGACGAGCCGGCGCCCGGCCCGAAAGGCGGCCGCCCGGCCCGGCCTCCCCCTCCGGTGCCACGCGCCGTCCGGACGCCCTCGACTCACCGGGCCCCGGAACGAACCCGCAGCTGCGGCTCGCCGACTTCCTCGATCAGCACGGCCGCGTGGAACGCGGTCTCCTCTGCCCTCCCGCATCCTTCTGGTACAGCGCCCACGAGCACCTGAAAAGTCCTCAGGACTTGCTGGAACTCGCCCGCTCCGCCGACGCGCGTGCCCGCCGGCAATGGGGCCGCCACCTTCTGAGGCGGGCCGCCGACCTGGGTGATCCGACCGCGTTGCTCAGGCTGGCCGGCGAGGTGAAGGACGACCGCGAGGAAGCCGAACGGCTGTGGCGCGAAGCGGCCGACAGGGGTTCCCCTGGTGCCTTGCTCCAGCTGGCCCGGCTCCGCCACGAAGCCGGCGAGCGGCAGGCCGCCGAGTCGCTCTACCGGCAGGCCGCGGACAGCGGCAGCACACAGGCGCTCCGCGGCCTCGCCCGGCTGAGGGAGGAGGCCGGGGACACCGCGGGCGCCGACCTGCTGTACGACCGGGCCGTCGAGGCCGGAGACACGGTGAACCTGATGGTCCGAGCACACCACGCTTTAAATTCAGGGGACCGGGACGCCGCCGCGGCGCTGTACCGGCGGGCCGCGGCCGCGGGCAACGGTCACGCCGTGTACGAGCTGGCCGAGATGCTGGAGGACGACGGCGACACCGAGGCGGCCGACGCCCTCTACGCCCGGGCAGCGGAGGCCGGTCATCCCTTTGCCGTGACCGTCCTGGCGTTACGACTGGAGCGTTCGGGCCGTCCGCAGGAAGCCGAGAGCCTCGCACGGCGCAGTCACGGGATCGCTTTGAGCCTCCTTGCCCGTGAGCGGGACCGGACCGGTGAAACGGAGGGGGCGGAGGCTCTGCTCCGTCAGGTGTCCGAGACCGACACCGACGGTTACGCCCTTGCCGCTTTCGCCCACGACCGCGAACAGCTCGGAGACGTCGCGGGATCGGAAGCGGTCCTGCACACGGCGGTGGAGTCCGGGCTGCTGCACGCGGTCGTTCCGCTCGCCGACCTGTGGACGCGGACGGGCGAGCAGGAGAAGGCGGAAGCACTGCTGAGCGGGGCCGTGCGGGAGGGCAGCGCTCGCGCCATGGTCGCGCTCGCCCGCAAGCGGATGGAGGCGGGAGATCACGCCGCCGCGGAATCCTTGTTCCGGCGGGCCGTGGACACCGGGCAGCCGCTGCTCGGCTGGAGCCCCGAGGAACGGTGGCCGTACGGGCTGGACCCGGACGGCACTCCCACGGCTCCGTGGTGATCGAGCACGCGACGCGGCCGCTTGTACGGGTTCGCCCGACGGTACCGGCCCGGGAGGACAGCCCGCTCCGTTGCCAGGCCTCACCCACGCAAGCCGTACCGGCGCGGTTCGGTACGCGGAAGGGCGGAAGGGCGGGCGGATGACGAGCCAGTCGCCTGTCGCAGGGCAACAGCCCAGGGAAACGAGTCTGTGGTGCGGCGCGAGCGGACGATCAGACCGTACGCGGCGTGACCTCGTACGAGGCCTGCTTCAGGTCCTGCTCCCGCGACCGGGTGCCGCCGCGAAGCAGGTCGATCCAGCTCCCGCCGTGGTGGAGGTGCAACTCCGACGCCCCGCCGAAGAGGCGGCGGCGTCCCGAGACCCGGAGTGCCCGGGACAGCTCCGTCTCGACGGCGGCCGTCATCTCCCCGAGGGAGGGCGCGACCGCCCCGAAGACCGTCACGAGGGGGCTCTCGCCCAGTTCGCCGCCCCAGCCGACGACGAACGACCCGTCCGTCAACAGCACGCGCAAGGCAATCTCGCGGTCCCACCCCAGTGGCAGGGCCAGCTCCAGGTTCTCCTCGCCCTCCCCTGCCGTGCCGAGGTACCACTGGGTCTCGTCCTTGACGAGCCCGGCGGGGTCGGCGGTGGTGAGAAGCGCGTCGACCGCGTCGATCAGCTCCCGCTCGCGCGCCGTCGGTTCGTCCCGGGCGTTGAGCTGCCGGTCGGTGTGGAGATAGGTCATGCCTCAAGCCTCCGTCATCGGAGGAGAGCCTCCAAAACCCGGCGTGCGGGGGGCACGACCACCACCGGCCCTCGGGACCACGCATTCGAAGGACACCACCTGGCCAAGAGTCGGCGTGCGGGCGCCGCTCGTCGGCCGGCCCTCGATCACGCGGCCTGTCGCGCAGTGGCCCACGCGCTGGGCGACAGGCCGTACGCGGCGCGGAAAGCACGGCTGAAGTGGCTGGCGCTCGGGAAGCCCCATCGGTGTGCGACCGCGGCGACGGTCAGGCCCGTCCTGTTCGCTCCTCCCAGTTCCCGTCGGGCTTCTTCCAGGCGTCGCTGCTGGATCCAGCGCCTGACCGTGAGGCCCTGCGTGGAGAAGAGCCGGTGCAAGTAGCGGACGGAGATGTGGTGCGCCGCGGCGATGGACGTGGCGGACAGGTCCGGGTCGTTCAGGCGGGCGTTGACGTGTGTGCGGATGCGCCGTAGGAGCTCGCCCTGGGCCGTCGTCGGGTGGTGACGCTCCGCGGCCTGCGCGGCAGTGCGGTCCGTCGCCAGGGCGGTGACGAGGTCGGCGGCGATGCCGGAGACGAGCTCTCCCAAACGGTCCTGTCCTGCGCCCTCGCGCCTGAGGAGGGTGTGCAGGAAAGACGAGAGCACCTTCTCCGGACCGTCTCCGTCACGGATGGCCGTCGCCGCCAGTCCCGCGAGTACCGCCTCCGGGACCGCCAGCGTCCGAAGGGGCAGTCCGAAGAGGTGCGTGCGCCCGTGGTCGGCGAACGTGAGGCGGTAGGGGCGGCTTGTGACGAGGATCGTCATGTCACCCGCTTCGAGCATGGTTCTCCTGCCTTCCTGGGCGACCTCGGCCACGCCGTGCTCCTGGAGAAGGAGCAGGACTCGGCCGGGACCGTTCCCGGCCGGTTCACTGCGCGCGGTGGGTACGGACGCGGGTGACGAGATGCGGTGCGGCGCGCTGTCCACGGTGGTGACGCGGAGGTAGCCCTGGACGTCCGAGGTCACGGCGACCGTGAACTCCTGGGCGTCGCGCAGAAGTACGTCGACCGGTCCGAGGGCGCTGCGAAGGGCGGCGGCCCATCGTGCGGACTGCACGTGCGGGCATCCCGGGCCGACCGTGCGGAATTCCGGTGTGCTCGGCGCCGCGCCGAGAAGCGGTTCCGGTGCCGGCTTCCGCGCCGTCTTGGTCGGGGAAGGCGGGAAAGGCGGCTCGCCCGCCTTTGTGTGCCGGAGCGGTGCGGGGGGTGATGCCAGGGGGGCGAGCGTCGGTGGATGGAACGTCATGGGGACACGGTGCCCCGGGCCTCCCGACGTTCGAATCGGGGAAACCCCACAGTCCAGGCCGCACCGGTCCTCGGCCGACGCGTGACGCGCAGGGGGCGGGCGTGCGGTGTCGCGGTCGGGCTTCCGCTGCCGCACGGCGGCGTTAAGGTCTTCTCATGATCATCGGGAGATCGGCCGAACGAGCCCGCCTGCGGGAGCTGCTCGACGCCGCCCGCGCGGGGATGAGCGGTGTCCTGGTCCTGCGCGGCGATCCGGGCATCGGCAAGACGGCCCTCCTCGAACACGCCACGTCCTGTGCGCAGGGCATGCGTGTGACCCGTGTGGCAGGGGTGGAGGCGGAGCAGGAGCTCGCGTTCGCCGCCCTGCATCGCGTTCTGCTGCCGGTGCTGTCTCACAGCGGGTGCCTGCCCCCGCCGCAGCGCGCCGCGCTCGACACGGCTTTCGGAAGGGTGAGCGGTCCCGCTCCGGACCGGTTTCTCGTCGGACTCGCCGCCCTCACCCTCCTTTCCGCGGCGGCGGCGGAGCGACCCCTTCTGGTGCTGTGCGACGACGCCCACTGGGTGGACCGCGAGTCGCTGGACGTGCTCGCCTTCGTCGGTCGCCGTCTGCACGCCGACGGGGTCGTCATGCTCTTCGGAGTACGGGACCGGACCGCGGCGGAGCCGGCTCTGTCCGGGCTGCCCGACCACCGGATCTCCGGACTGCCCGAGCAGGACGCGCTCGTTCTCCTCGCCGAGCGTTCCGAGGCGCACGTCGATCGCGTGATCGCGCAGCGGATCGTCGCGGACGTCGGCGGCAATCCGCTGGCCATCCGTGAGATCGCCGGCGGCGTCCCACGCCTCGGGGCCGGGACCGCGTCGAAGCCGCCGTCGCTCGGCCGGCGGCTGGAGGACGGCTTCCTGCGCCGCGTCCGGGCCCTGTCCGAGCCCGCGAGGGCCATCCTGCTCGTCGCGGCCGCCGACACGACCGGCGACCGCGGCCTCGTACTCCGAGCCGCTGCGCGCATGTCGCCCTCGACGGACGAGGGTGACTTCCATGCCGCGATGGAGCAGGTCGAGCGCGACGAGTTGCTCTGCGCGGACGCCGCCGCGGAGGGGACGCCGCTCTTCCGGCATCCGCTGATCCGGTCGGCCGTCTACGGCGGGGCACCGCGGAGCGCCGTCCGTGCCGCTCACGCCTGCCTGGCCGCCGTCACGGACCCGGACACCGACCCCGACCGCACGGCCTGGCACCTGGCCGCCGCAGCGGACAGCCCCGACGAGGAACTGGCGGACCGGCTGCAGGCCTGTGCGGAGCGGGCCAGGGACAACGGAGGGCACATGGCGCAGGCCGCCTTCCTCCAGCGGGCCGCGGAACTCACCGCGCATCCCGCACGGCGCGGCGCCCGGCTCCTGGACGCGTGCGCGGCCGCACTCGTCGCCGGCGCTCCTCACCGTGCCGAACAGCTCCTCGACGCCCTGCCCTCCGGCGCCGGGCCGGTCCTGCGGGCCCACGCGGACCGGCTGCTCGGCCTGGGCCGGGTCATGCTCGGCAAACCGGGTGCCACCCGCCTGCTGCTGGACGCCGCGCTCGCCCTGCACCCGCATGCGCCGCAGACGGCACACGACGTGCTCCTGGAAGCTCTCGACGCCTCCCTGGTCGTCGCCCGGGTCAACCCGGGCACCGGCCCGTCCGAGGTCGCGGACGCGGCGATGGCCTGTCTTCCCGTACGGGCGGCGGAAAGGTCCGGTCCTGCTGCCCCGGAACGCGCTGTCGCCGAACTCCTCCTCGAAGGCCACGCCAAACTGGTGGCCGTCGACCAGCCCTCGGCCGCCCCCTTCCTTCGCGCGGGGCTGCGTGCGATGAGGCTGCCCGGCGCGGAGGACACCGGCGCCGTCCGCTGGAGCCTGCTCGGCATGATCGCCGCGGTGGAGATGTGGGACGTCGACGCCCTCACCGAGTGCGGCGAGCGCTACGCCGCCGCGGCCCGTCGGCACGGCGCCCTGCGGATGCTCCAGATCAGTGCGCACGCCAACGCCACCGCCGCCGTGCTCCGCGGCGACCTCGCGGCCGCCGAGATGCACTTCGCCGAGTTCAAGGACGTCGCCGACGCCACCGGCGCCGACCCCCGCCACTCCCACCCCACCGACGCCATGCTCCACGGATGGCGCGGCGACGAACAGACCACCCTGGCGATCGTGAACGGCCACGAGAGCCTCTCCGCCGGGACGCACGGAGCGATCCCGACGCAGCTCATGCGCACCGCCCTCGTCACCCTGCGACTCGGAGGGTCCCAGTACGCCGAGGCCTACGCCGCGTCCGTCCCCGTCCTCGACAACCCTCCGCCCCACTGCGCCGGGCTCGTCCTGCCCGACCTCGTCGAGGCGTCCGTCCGCACCGAGCGTCCCTTCGAGGCGGCCGTGGCCCTGGACCTCCTCACGAGCCGGGCGCGGGCCGCCGCCACCCCGTGGGCGCTCGGAGTGCTCGCCCGCAGCCGCGCCCTGGTGTCGTCCGACCCGGGAGCGGCCGAGGACCTCTTCCTGGAGGCCGGCTCCCGTCTCGCCTCGACGCCGCTGCGCACCGAGCAGGCGCGCACCGACCTCCTCCACGGCGAGTGGCTGCGCCGCCGGCTCCGTCGGCAGGACGCCCGGAGCCGGCTGCGTTCCGCGTACGAGGCCTTCACGGACATGGGAGCCGTGGCCTTCGCCGAGCGCGCCCGCCTCGAACTCCTCGCCACCGGGGAACGGGCGCGCAGGCGGGTGGCGGAGACCGCCTCGGAGCTCACGCCGCAGGAGGCGCGCATCGCACGGTTGGCAGTCGGCGGAGCCACCAACCAGGAGATCGCCACCGACCTCTTCCTCAGCGCGAGCACGGTCGAATACCACCTGGGCAAGGTGTTCCGGAAGCTCGGCATCGGCTCACGCAGGCAGCTGCGGGCGGCCCTCGCGCGTCGCCCGCTGCGAGAGCCGGGTGCTCAGGTCAGCAGTACTTGAACGAGCTGATCCGGTTGTCGATCCGGCCGGGCGGGCCGGCCCACTGCTCGCCCGGTCCGCTGCGGCGGACGCCGAGCCGGTGGCGCTACGCGGTGGGGTCCACGAACCGCTTGACGAAGGTGAGGGCGGTGTCGGCGACCTCACGCCAGCCGTGGTCGATGGTCAGGGCGTGTCCGCGGCCGGGGATCTCGGTGATCTCGGTGACGGCGTGCTCGTTGCGGGCCTGCTTCTTGTAGGTGGCGTCGGCGATGGCCCAGGGGACGGTGTGGTCCTTCTCGCCGGAGATGATCAGGAGGGGGCCGCGGTCGGTTGCGGTGGTGTCGACCTTGACCTCGGTCCACGGGTTGATGTTGGCGGCGGCGGCCTGGAAGAGGGGCTCGCCGGAGGCGGGCACGGCGAAGGTCTCGTACAGCTCGCGGGCTTCGTCCTCGCTCACGGCGTTGGCGAAGGAGTAGCGGAACTGGTCGTAGGTGAGCGGGACCGCGCGGTGGTGGTTGGCGGGATTGCCGAGGACCGCGCCGGCGGCGCGCAGGGAGGACAGCGGCAGCGGGAGGACTCCGCGGAAGGGGGCGGGGTCGATGGCGACGGAGGCCTGGGACAGGCCGCGTCCGGCACTGATCTGGGCGATCAGGCCGCCGAAGGAGTGGCCGACGACGGCCGGCCTGCGGTCGAGTTTCCCGATGAGGTCGCAGAAGTGGTCGGCGACCTGGCCGACGCTCTTGCCGGCGAAGACCTCGGGGTGGGCGTTGGCCTCCTCGACGGTGTCGGGGTCGTCGGGCCAGCCTGGCAGGACCGGGGCGAACCCGGCCTCTTCGAAGACGGCGGCCCAGCGGTCCCAGCTGGTCGGGAGCAGCCAGAGGCCGTGGATGAAGACGACCGGGGTGCGGCCGGTGGCGTTGGCACGCTCGACCTGAGCGAGGTCGCGGGCGTAGGAGGGACTGGGTGTCGTGTGGGTCACGGGAAGCTCCGGGAGGTGTGGGCGGGTCGGTGGACTACAGGGCGCGGGTGGCGGCCCGGATGAGGGAGGTGACGGCGTCGGGCCTGCTGTGCATGGGCAGGTGGGAGGTGGCGACTTCGGCGGTACGGGAACCTGCCCGGCGGGCCTGGAAGCGCTGGAGTTCGGGTGCGATGCCCCGGTCCCGGGTCGTGATGAGCGTCCAGCTGGGCAGGGTGTGCCAGGCGGCGGCGGTGCAGCGGTCGGTGAACGCGGTCGCGGTGAGCGGGCGCTGACCGGCTGCCAGTACGCGGGTGACGGAGCGGGGGACGTCCTGGGCGAAGACGTCGTGGTAGCGGTCGGGCCGGATGTAGAGGTCGAGGCCGGCCGTGCCGTCGGGAGCGGGGGCGGGGACGGCGGTGAGGGCCGGTTCGAGCTGGGAGCCGGGGAACCGGGCGGCGAGTTCGCCCAGGACCTCGCCCGCGTCCGGGATGAAGGCGGCGATGTAGACGAGGGCCTTGACGTTGGGCGCGGCGGCGGCCTGGGTGATGACGGCCCCGCCGTAGGAGTGCCCGGCCAGGACGACCGGTCCCGGGACGGCGGCGAGGCGGGCGCCGAGGTGTGCGGCGTCGTGGGCCAGGCCGCGCAGGGGGTTGGCCACGGCGATCACCTCGTGGCCGTACCGCTGGAGGCGCTCGGCGACGGGGGTCCAGCTGGACGCGTCGGCGAAGGCGCCGTGCACGAGGACGACGGTCCGCGCGGCGCCGTGCGCTCCCGGCCCGCTTCCGGTCTCCTCGGCCGCGGCGGTGGGAGAGGCCGCGGTCAGTCCGGCGGCGCCGGCTGCCATGGCGGCGGCGCCGGCCAGGGTGCCGCGCCGCGAAAGGGAGGAACGTGCGGTCATCGGGGGTGGTCTCCTTCGGAGAGGGGGGCGGGCCGGTGCGGCAGGGCCGCGGGCCGCCCCTGCGGTGACGGCGGCTGCCGCCGCCCGGGCAGGCCGGTGCGGCAGGCCGAGTGCCTGGTCGGTGGAGGAGCGGCCGGGGCCGGTGAACGCCAGGGGCGGAGGATGAGCAGTCCGGTGTCCATGGGCCGTGGTTTCCGTCCGGTCAGCCGGCGGCGTGCGGGTCGATCATGGAGTGGGCGTAGACGATGCCCAGCCCGTAGGCGCCGCCGTGTTCCTTGACGATGCCGGTGGTGGCGGCGTACGTCTCGGTGCGTGCCCAGTCCCGCTGGAGTTCCAGGAGGACCTGCAGCCAGGTGACGGGGACGGCCCCGGCGGCGGTCATGCGCTGCAGGGCGTGCTCGTGGGCGGCGGGGGTGACGCCGGCCGAGGCGTCGGCGACGACGTAGACCTCGTAGCCCTGGTGAAGGGCGGACAGGGCGGGCAGGACGAGGCAGACCTCGGTCCACAGCCCGGACAGGATGATCTTGCTACGGCCGGTGGCCTTGACGGCCTCGACCAGAACGGCGTCCTCCCAGGGGTTCATCGAGGTCCGGTCGACCGTGTCGTGCTCGGGGAAGACCTCGCGCAGCTGCGGCAGGATCGGCCCGGAGAACGACTCGGCAGCCACCGTGGACAGCACCACGGGGACGTCGAAGGCGCGGGCGGCCTTCGCGAGGCCGACGGTGGCGTTGATGACGGCATCGCGGTCGGTACTGGCGGCGCCGAAGAACATCTGCGGCTGGTGGTCGACGAACAGCATCATCGCGTTGTCGGGGGTGATCAGGTCCGGGCTGGGAGTGGCGCGCACGGCGTCGAGGTCGAGGGTGAAGCCGGTCATCAGGAAGTCCTCTCGGTGGTGGTGGACGTGCGGGTCGAGGGGGTGCGGCCTGGGGGTGGTGGGGGTACGGAGCAGGGGTCGTCCGCCGGGGCGGGCTGTGCGGGGACGGGGCCGCGGGCGGCACGCCGGCGGCGGTGCTCCTCGGACTCGGCGGCGGTCTCGGCCGGCGGTTCCACCTGCCGCGCACCGGCGACGGCCGGGGACGAGGTGGCCTGGTCGCCGCCGAGGGGACCGTAGGCCGTCCCGGCGCGGCTCCAGGACGTGGTTCAGCCCGCCGCGGACGGCTCAGGCGCCGGCGAGGGCCCGTCGCAGCGTGCCGGTGGCGAGCTCGATCGCCGACTGCGCCGCATGGGTCCCGCGCAGGGCGTCGAGCATGACGAAGTCGTGGATGGTGCCCTGGTAACGGACCGCGGTGACGGGCACTCCGGCGGCGCGCAGTCCGTTCGCGTACGCCTCGCCCTCGTCGCGCAGGACGTCGGCCTCGGCGGTGATGACGAGGGCGGGCGGCAGACCGGTGAGCTGCTCGGTGGTGGCGCGCAGCGGGGAGACGGTGATCAGGGCGCGCTCGGTCTCGTCGGTCGTGTACTGGTCCCAGAACCACCGCATGGCGTCGCGGCGCAGGAAGTAGCCCTCGGCGAACCGCCGGTAGGAGCCGGTGTCGAAGGAGGCGTCGGTGACCGGATAGAACAGCACCTGCTGACGCAGGTGAAGGCCGCCGCGTTCTTTGGCCATCAGCGTGAGCGCGGCACTCATGTTGCCTCCGACCGAGTCGCCCGCCACGGCGATCCGTCCGGCGTCCAGGCCGTGGGCGGCGCCGTCGGTGACGATCCAGCGCGCGACGGTCCAGTTCTGCTCGACGGCCACCGGGTAGCGGTGCTCGGGAGAGAGGTCGTACTCGGGGAACACGACGGCCGCCTCGGCACCGACGGCGAGTTCGCGCACGAGCCGGTCGTGGGTGTGGGCGTTGCCGAAGACCCAGCCCGCGCCGTGGATGTAGAGGATCACGGGCAGCGGGCCGGACGCGCCCTGCGGCCGCACGACGCGGGCCCGGACCTCGCCGGTGGGTCCGCCGGGAACGGTCGTCCACTCCTCTTCGACGGCGGGCAGATCGACCGGGCCCGACTGGACCTCGTCGACGGCCTTGCGGCCTTCGGCCGGGGGGATCTGGAAGAGGAACGGCGGCTGGGCCGTGGCCCGGGCGAATTCGGCCGCGGCCGGTTCCAGGACCGGGTCGACATGTATGGGCGAGCTGGGGTCGGACATGATCCGGCCTTCCACTGGTGGCGGTCCGCCCGGCGGCAGGAGGCCGCCCGGCTCGACCCCCGCACGTGAACCGGGGGCGGTTTCGAAAGCTATCCGCGGCTCCACTGATCGGGTCGTCCCTGTGTGCAGGGATCCTGCCTGTGCGTGCACACTCCGCCTCCGGAGGGCCCGGGGCTGTCGGACACTGAAGTCCGGGAAACCGACAGGCCTTTCGAACGGGGGGCTTCATGTTGCTGCTGGACCTGGACGCCTACGCGCCGGAGGACCGCGCGGACGCCTTCCACCACGCGATGAACGACGCCTCGGTGCCCAACGACGTCGTCCACGAGGCGCCTGAAACGGGCATCCGGGCCCGGTTCGACGGATATCGCGTAGGTCCGCTCGACCTGTTCGAGATGCACAGCACAGGCTTCGAGGTCCGCCGGACGGACCGGCACGTCCGCCGCCACCGCGAGCGCCCGGTCGTCTCCGTGTCCCTCCAGACCCGCGGCATCCACCGCGCCGAGAACGCCGGCGAGCGCTATCTCCTGGGCCCGGACGACATCGCCGTCTTCCACGAACTCGCCCCCCGCCGCTACGGCTGGTCGGGCGAAGGAGCCTCCCGGGCCCTCACCATCGGCACGGAGCACCTCGGCGTCCCCGTCGACACCGTCGTCCGCGCCTCCGTACGCCTCCGGGCCAGCCCGGTCCACAGCCTCCTCCTGGCTCACCTGCGCACCTTGTGGGCCGAACCCGGCCTGCTGGAGACGGACCCGGGCGCCGCCGCGGTCGGCAACGCCACCGCCGAACTCCTCCGCGCGCTGCTGACCTCGGCCGCGTACGACGAAGACGACCGGCGCGTCAGGGCCGTCATGGACGACACCCTGACCCACCGCATCACCGCCTACGTGCGCCGCCACCTGACCGATCCGGAGCTGTCCCCGGACCGCATCGCGCACGCCCACGCGATTTCCCGGCGCCGGCTGTACGCCGTCCTCAAAGGGGCCGGCATTCGACTCGAACAGTGGGTCATCGCCGAGCGACTCGAAACCGCCTGCCGCCTCCTCGTCGCCCCGAACCACGCCGGCCTGCCCGTCTCCGCCGTCGCGGCGCGCTGCGGCTTCACCAGCCCCAGTCACTTCACCCGCCGGTTCCGCGCCGCCTACGGCGTCACTCCCCGGGAATGGCGCCGCCTGCGCGGCCAGGCCTCCGCGCGCACCTCCGCGCCCGGTCCCTGGGGCGGTTAGCGGCTCAGCCCCGGCGTTCGGGTGCCGCCGCTGGTCCTGGACGGCAAGGAGGCCCCGGCGGTCGCCGTCGCCCTGCGCGAAGCCGCGCTCAGCGGAGCCCTCGGCACCGGGACGAAGGGACATCGCGTTTCCCGGACATGAGGCATCACCGCCCCGCACCTCGAAAGCCCCGGTCAACGAGCTTTCCCCACCTCACGACGAAGGCGTGACAAAGAACGACGACGACCTTGGCGATGCCGGTCGTCCGGGCCGGTCATCCGGCCGGCGCCCGGGTGTCCGCGTTCGGGAGGACGACCCGGATGCCGAACCCGTACGTGCCGGTCGCCTCCGCGATGCCCATGAAGAGCAGGGCGAAGTGCTCCTGTCCCCGGGCCGTCTCGATGCCGCCCAGGTCGAGGAGGGAGCCGTCGGGCCAGCCCAGGTCGTGCAGAAGGCCGCGGACGGTCTCCTTCGCCGACGGGTCCTCGCCGGAGAGGAACACCGTGCTCGGCCCCTCCAGGGAGTCCGGCGCGACCATCGGCCCTCGGTCGATCGTGGAGAAGGTCTTCACCACGCGCGTGTCCGGGAAGGCCTGCTGGATCTCCTCGCCGAGGCTGACGAGAGGGTGCGAAAGCGTTCCGTCCTCCAGGAAGCCGACGGCGACGTCGAACAGGACCTTCCCCGCGAGCGCCGGAGCGCCGATCGTGTGGAGCAGGGCCACGGAGGCCGTGCCCGGGGTGGCGTTCACCAGCACCTCCGCGTGCGCGGCGGTTCCGGCGGGAGCGTCGATCCGCACCCCCGCCCCGATGAGGTCCTCCAGTCTCTTCGTCAGCTCCGGGTCGTCGGGCCGGCGCGACCCGACGACGACGTCGTGGCCGGCCCGCGCCCAGCCGCCCGCGAGAGCCCGCCCCACATGTCCTGTTCCGAGGATTCCGATTCGCATGCCGTTCATCCTGGTGCCGCCGCCCCGTCCTCGCCTCGGCCCCTGAACCCCCACCGCATCGGCCATTGGTCCTAGGCGTGTTGTTCTGCGGGCTCGTTGGCGCGGCTGACGCATGGGACCCCGTCCGGCACGGCTTCCCTGCCGCACCCTGCCGGTGAGGGTCATTCCGTCGGCGTACCGATCCTCAGCCGGTTGCCGTCGGGGTCGCGCAGCTCGATCTCACGTGCCCACGGAGCGTCCTTCACCTGCACACCGAACTCGGAGGCGACGGCCTCGACATCACGCATGCGGAGGTAGACCAGCGTGTCGGGACGAGCATCCCCCTTGTGCTCCGACAAGAACAACCGCACCCCGCCCCGGGCGACCTCGACGAACGCGGGGAACCCCGACTCGAAGCGGTGTTCCCACTGCTTGGCGAAGCCCAGCCGTTCGTACCACGCGACCGCCGCCGCGGCGTCCTCGACGCGGAGAACGGGAATGACTTCTTCGTCCATGCGGTCATCGTCGCAGATAAGCAGACCACCCAGGGCGAACGTTGCCTGGTGCGGTACTGGGCCGTCTCTTTCGGATCATGCTTGGGCGGTATCCCGTTCTGCTTGCAGCCAGTTGAGTTGCGCCTCGCTGAGCGGTGGCTCAAAACCTCCAGGGAACATGAGCATGAGCGGCTGTGCCCACATGCTTTCGGGCCCGTGCTCTTCACAGTGCAGAGCCACGAGATGCGGTCCCTCCCCGCAAGCCTCGCGCTGGTAGAAGCGGTCATGCGTCTGGCTCACCAACGGTCGGTCCATCGTTGCCCCTCATCGGCCGCCGGCCCAGCGTAACGCTCGCAGGCTCCCGTGGAACGGCGAACGGGGTGGATCGACCTCCTGGACCGAGAACGCCGGCGGGCCGCGGGCACGGAAGGCGGAGAACTTGCCGTTGCCCTGCCCCGCGTAGGTGAGCAGCGAGCCCTGCTTGTCGAGCGTCCAGATGCCCCGGTTGCCGTCACCGTTCAGGTCGTCGGGACCGTCCCGCTCCGCCGAGCGGGCCGCGTAGAGCAGGTAGGCGGTGGTGTCGGAGCGGTTGCCGGGGCACTGCTCGTTGCGGGTGATCTCCTTGCGGTCCTTGTCGAGGACGATCAGGCCGGTGCGCTTCTCCTCGGTGCCCAGGGTGCTGACCAGCCGGCCGTTCTTCAGCTCGACGGCGACGCCGTGGTGGGGAGCCGCGGAGGTGTACGTGGTGGTGGCGGGCTCGCCCCCGGCGAGGTCGTGGGGGTCGAAGGAGGTGATCCGTCCGGTGCCGTCGGTGAACAGGACGGTCCGGTCCGCGTGCCGTACGACGTGGCCGGGCTTGGGGCCCTTGAACTCGATGTCGGTGAGCCGCTGGTCGACGGCGTCCATGACGCGGAAGCCCTCGGAGGTGGAGACGATGACGTGGCGGTCGTCGCCGGCGGGGTTGACGCGGTTGAAGCCGGCCATGGGCATGTCCTTGACGACCTTCAGGGTCCGGCCGTCCAGAACGTGGAGGCCGCCTTCGTAGGTGGCGACGAGCGGGTCGGTGACCGGCTTCGCCGAGGCGCCGGGCTTGTTCTGGTTCTCCTTGGTCTCGGTCCTGCCGGCGGGGTCGGTACCGCAGGCGGTCAGGGCGAGGGAGGTGGCGATCAGGAGGGTGACGCCTGCCGCGGCGCGCGAACGGATCGTGGTGGTCATGGGGTCTTCCTTTCGGTGCCCGCCGCGGGGCGGGCGGTGGGGGTGGGCGCGCCGAGGCCGTCGGCTATGGCCGTGGTGTTGGCGCGCATCATTTCCAGGTAGGTGGCGGCGCCCTCGCCCGGTTCCGTCAGGGACTCGGAGAACAGGGGCAGGACGCGTACGTCCACGGCGCTTTCGCGCTTGAGGGCTTGGGCGAGCCGGTCGGGCCGGGAGGAGTCGGCGAAGATCGCCGGCACCTTCGCCTCCTCGATCGCCGTGGCCAGGGACTTGAGGTCGGAGGCGCTGGGCGAGGCCAGGGTAGTGCCGCTGGGGATGACGGCCCCGACGACGCGGAAGCCGAAGCGCTGGGCGAGGTAGCCGAAGACGTGGTGGTTGGTCACCAGGTCGCGCTTGTCGTCGGGTATCGCGGCGAAGCGCTGACTCATCCAGGCCGAGAGGTCGGCGAGCTGCGCGTCGTAGCGGGCGGCGTTGGCCCGGACGACGGCGGCGTCGACTCCGTCGACGCGCTCGATCAGTCGGTCGGTGATGAGCCGGACCGCGGTGCGCACGCGGAGGGGGTCGGTCCAGAAGTGCGGGTCGGGCCGGCCGGCCATGTCGTCCGAGGCATAGGTGAGGGGATCGACGCCCTCGCCCACGGCGAGGGCGTCCACACCGGCTTCCCGCGCCGCTTCCACGTGGCGCAGGACGTTCTCCTCCAGGCCGAGGCCGTTGTGGACGATCAGGTCGGCCTGTTCGATCTTCGCCGCCTGGGGCGCGGAGACGCCGAAGGAGTGGGGGTCGGCGCCGGGCCCCATCAGAACGGTGACTTCGGCCTGGTCGCCGACGATCTCCCGGGTGATGTCACCGAGGATGTCGGTGGTGACCACGACGCCCGGACGCTGCGCGCCGGTGGTGGTGGTGCAGGCCGTGAGTCCCAGGAGCAGCGTGCCGACGAGGACGAGGGCGGCGGCGAGAGCGGTGGGACGGTGCCGGTGGTGAACAAGGTGCGTCATCGTCCGGTCTCCACCATGTGCGACGGGGTGAAGTCCAGGGAGAAGGTGCGGGCGCGGCGCAGCCGGTCGTTGAAGTCGATCTCGTACACCGCGCGTCCGGCCGGGTCGTTGACATAGGCGCGGCCGGTGTCCGTCTCGATGACCGGTGCCGGGCCGCTGGAGGCCCGCGACAGCAGCGGCGTACGGCTCGTGCGCCTGCCCGTGGCCGGGTCGTAGGCGCTCAGGTGTCCGTCGGCGCCGAGGGCGAGCAGCGGGGTCCCTTCTCCGGCCGTGTTCACGGCGGTGACGGGGCCGGTGTCGATCCGTTTCCAGCTCGGCCCGGTGACGTCGAGGATCCAGGCCGCGTTCCGCCCGGCCCGGGCGGCGAGGGTCGTGCTCCCGGCCCGGTGACGGAATTCGACGGCCCGCTCGGCCGGCGCCACGGATGTGCCGTAGGGGATCTTCCGCGCGGTGAACGCACCGCTGCCCTCGCTGATCAGCAGGGCTCCGTCGGCACAGCCCAGCACCACGCCGCGGCGGGTGAGCGCCGTGCCACGTGGTTCGGAGCAGGCCTGGTTCAGGGAGGAGACCGGTCTGCCGTCGCGGGCGCGGATCTCGACACGGTCGCCGGCGGCACCGGGCACGATCAGGTGCCCCTTGTAGGGGACCACGGGCGCGGTGGCACCGGGCAGGACCCGGCCCGCACCGGGCCGCGCGTCCTCCAGTGCCTCGCGGTCGAGCAGGCGGACCGAGCCGTCGCCGAAGGACAGGGCGGTGACCACGGGATCGGAGTGGGCGCGGACCGGACCGGTACTCCCGACCCGGCCCGCGCGGCGGATCTTCGCGCGGTAGTGGTGCACGTGGTCGCCGTGGTCCACCGTCCAGGCGCCGCCGTCGACGATCTCGGTACCGACGCCGGTGGCGAGGTAGGCGAAGCGGTCGTCGGCGGTGACGCCCTTGACGGGTCCCACCGCCCCGAGGGTGGTGGTGTCCTCGGTGATCAGGTCCAGGACGCGCACCGTACCGGTGGCGGCATCGGCCATGACCAGGCGGGACTGTCGTTCGGCGGACTCCCGCGCGCCTTCGACACGGCCGTGCGGGACCGCTTCCTTCGCTTCGTCCCCGGCCTGTTCCGGCTGGTCGCCGCCGGAGCATCCCGAGGCGAGCAGGCAGGCGGTGAGGATCACCGCGGTGGAGGTCTTCCTGAGATCGATCACGAGGGCACCTTGTCCGTGCGCGGTCCGGGCCGCGCGATGAGGGTGAATGCGCGCCGGGTCGGCCGGGAGCGGCTGCCCAGGCATCCGGCGGCGAGGTGGGAGAGCAGGAACTGCAGGACCGCGACGGCCGAGACGGTCGCTCCGGCCGCGGTTCCCGCGTGCCAGGACACCAGCAGCCCCAGGAACACCGCGACGGAGCCGAGGACTGCCGCGCCGGCCATGATCACGGGGATGCGGCGTGCCCACGGCAGCACCGTCGCCGGCGGTGCGATGAGCAGGCCGAAGACGAGCAGGGTGCCCACGATGTGGAAGGAGGTGACGATCGCCAGCGTCAGCAGACCGAGAAGGGCGGCGTGGGCCGCCTTCGGCCGCAGTCCCAGCGTGTGGGCCTTGCGCTCGTCGAACGCCAGGGCGACGAAAGGCCGGTGGCCGAGGAACGAGACCATCAGGGCCAGGACGAGGGCGATCCCGAGGAGAACGAGGTCGCCCCGGCGGACGGCGAGCACGTCGCCGAACAGGAACCCGGTCAGGTCCACCGCGAAGGACTGCGAGCGGGAGACGATGATCACCCCCAGCGACAGCATGCCGACGAAGAGCAGTCCGATGCTGGTGTCCTGGGACAGCCTGGGCGATCTGCCGACCGCCGTGACGCCCACGGCCATGACGACCGCGCTCACCGCCGCTCCGGCCGGCAGATTGCCTCCCAGCAGGGAGGCCAGGGCGATCCCGGGCAGCATCCCGTGCGACATCGCGTCGCCGAGGAACGCCATCCCCCGCAGGACCACCCACGTACCGGCGAGGGCGCAGATCAGCGACACCAGTACGCCGCCCCACAGAGCCCGCTGCACAAAGCCCACCTCGAAGGGGGCCACCAACCATTCCATGGAGCGGGACCATATAATGAAAATGATTATCAATACAAAGGAGGTGTGCCGTGACCGGCTCGCGCTCGGCATCGCAGGTGTCGCTCAGGGACGTGTCGGCGGGTTACGCCCGCACCGGCGTCCTGTTCCGACTCGACCTGGAGATACCGTCCTTGGCGGTGACCGCGGTAATGGGACCGAACGGGTCGGGCAAGTCGACCCTGCTGGGCCTTCTGGCCGGGGTGATCCCGGTCGCGTCCGGCACGGTGGTCCACCGCACGGCCGTGCGGCCGGCCTTCGTGATGCAGCGCAGCGCGGTGGCCGATGCCCTGCCGCTCACGGCGCGGGAGGCCGTGGCCATGGGACGGTGGGGCCGGCTCGGCCCCTTCCGGCGCCCTTCCGCGAAGGACCGCGAGGCGGTGGAGACGAGCATGGAACGCCTGGACGTCGCCGACCTCGCGGAACGGCAGTTGGGCGAGCTGTCGGGAGGACAGCGCCAGCGCGTCCTGGTCGCGCAGGGCCTGGCGCAGGGAGCCGATCTCCTGCTACTCGACGAACCGGCCGGCGCTCTCGACGGCTCGGCCCGTGAAACGATCGCGCGGGTCCTCGACGAGGTGACGGGCGAGGGAGTCACGGTCGTCCAGGCCACGCACGACATCACGGCGGCCCGCGGGGCGGAGCACTGCGTACTGCTGGACGCCGGCCGAATCGCTGCGGCAGGTCCTCCCTCCGAGGTCCTGGGAGGAGTGGAACCGGAACGCGTGACGCGGCCCTTCGGGGAGTGAGTGGTCTTCGGCTCCGCGCCGACGCGCGGTGAGGGGCGGGGCGGCCGTCGCGACGTCGGCACGCGGGAGGTGCGGGGCCGGACGACAGGTATCTTTCGGTCCGAACATCAGGCAATCGGAGTGGCATGCAAAAGACAGGCGCACGGTCAGAGGACTCGTACGGGGGCATAGTGGACGACGCGGCTCCTGTGGTCGCCGACGAGACCCCCGTCCGCGGCTCGCCCCTCTTCTGGCCCCTGATCCTTCTCGGGGCGGCGGTGCTTCCCGGGACCCTGGTCGTCGTCATCGGCCTGTGGGGCGACGAGCCGGCCGTGCAGGCCTGGCGGAACGTCTGTCTCTCCATCTGCGTGCAGGCGTTGCCGTTCCTGCTGCTGGGAACGGCCCTGTCCGGCGCGATCAACGCGTTCGTGCCGGCGAGGGTGTTCGACCGGGCGCTGCCCCGCAGACCCGTGCTCGCCGTCCCGGTGGCCGGAGCGGCCGGGGTCGTACTGCCCGGGTGCGAATGCGCGTCGATACCCGTCGCCAAGAGCCTGATCGGCCGCGGTGTCACGCCGGCCGCCGCCTTCGCGTTCCTGCTGTCGGCTCCGGCCGTCAACCCGGTCGTCCTGACCACGACGGCCATCGCCTTCCCCGGCAACCCGTCCATGGTCGTGGCCCGGCTGCTCGCCTCGCTCGCCACGGCCGTCGTGATGGGCTGGCTGTGGCTCGCGCTGGGGCGGGAGAAGTGGCTGCGGCCGACCGTGCGCCACACGGGACACCGGCCGGGACACAGCCGCTGGACGGAGTTCCGGCTCGGCTTCCAGCACGACTTCCTGCACGCGGGCGGCTTCGTCGTCGTCGGGGCCATGGCCGCGGCCACCTTCAACGTCGCCGTCCCCGAATCCGTACTCGACGCGTTCTCCGGCTCGCCCTGGCTGTCCGTGCTGTTCCTGGCCGCGCTCGCCGTCCTCCTGTCGGTGTGCTCGGAGGCCGACGCGTTCCTCGCGGCCTCGCTCACCGGCTTCTCGCCCGTCGCACGGCTGGTGTTCATGGTGGTCGGACCGATGGTCGACCTCAAGCTGATCGCGCTCCAGGCGGGCACGTTCGGCCGTGCCTTCGCCCTCCGCTTCTCCGCCGCGACGGCGGTCGTCGCCATCCTGTGCAGCACGCTCGTCGGAGGAATACTGCTGTGAAGCGCTCCCCGCAGGCGGTCCTGCTCGTCCTCAGCGGCACCGGTCTGCTGCACATCTCGCTCTTCACCGACCTCTACCTGAGGTACGTCAAGGAGTGGATGCGTCCGATGCTGATCGCGTCGGGGGTCCTGCTGCTCCTGCTCGGCGTGGCCGACGCCTGGTCGCACCGCGGGCCGGGTCCACGCCGGGACGAGGGCGAGCGGGGTGCGCACGAGGACCACGACGGTCACCGTCACGACCACTCCGGTGTGCCCCGGGCGGCCTGGCTGCTCCTCCTGCCCGCGCTGAGCATGCTCCTCTACGCCCCGCCGGCCCTCGGCGCCTACACCGCCTCCCGGCAGACCTCCAAGGCGGTCGTGCGGCAGGACGACTTCGAACCGCTGTCGGCGACCTCGCCCCTTCCGCTGACCCTCGGCGACTTCACCAGCCGCGTCCGGCAGGACCGCGAACAGGCCGTCGAGGGACGCAGCGTCCAGATGACCGGATTCGTCACGCCCGGCGAGCGGGGCGAGGGCTGGGACCTGACCCGGCTCCTGATCAATTGCTGCTCGGCGGACGCCCAGGCGGTCAAAGTACGGATCCACGGGAGCGAGGCCCCGCCCGCCGACACGTGGGTGACCGTCGTGGGCACCTGGCACGCGGGCGGAACCCTCGGTACGAGTTCCGCCGCGGTCGCGCTCGACGCTCGTACCGTCAGCGAGGTCGACCGTCCGACGAACTGGTACATGGACGCCCTTCCGTCGCCCCTCCCCCGCTGAGGCGACGGTCCACCGGTGGGTGGTGGGAGATGCCGCTCCCCACCACCCACCGGTGGCCGCGCGGGTGCCGGTTCAGCAGCCGCCGCAGTTGTAGAAGGTCACGTCCCAGTGGTTGCCCTCGTCGGCGTAGACGTTGCCCGCGCCGGACTTCCACTGCGGGGCCCCGTCGCCACGCACGCCGATGTAGGTGAAGGTGTTCTTGACGTAGTTGGTGAGGCAGGTGGCCTTGCCGAAGTCCAGCTTGTAGCCGTTCCAGTGGGAGTACGTGCCGCTCGCGTGCCCGGTCTCGGTGCCGCCGGTGATGTTCAGGCCGCAGCCGCTGGCGCTCTTGAGGGTCTGGGCGCCCTGGGCGGTGGCGAGGTTGAGCTGGTCGAAGGAGGTGCAGGTGGGGTTGTTGCGGTTGGAGCAGCCGCCGGAGGAGGACCAGGTGATCCCGGACGACTGGAACCGCGAGGTCGCGGCGGAGTGACTGATCTTGGTGACCGCGTGGGCCTCCCCGGCGGAGGTGAGGGCGCCGACGCCGGGCGCGAAGAGCGCGCCCAGGACGAGGGCGAGGGCGGTCAGGACGGAGCGGAGCTTCATCGGGGGTTCCTCCGGTGGTGGGTCGGACGGCGTGGCCGCGCCCGTTGCGCTACGCGCGTCACAGGAGGGCGCGGCCGCGCCTCGTGGAGTTTCGTCCGGGTGGGTCAGGCGACGGAGCGGAAGGCCGGCAGGTATCCGCCGGAGTGGCCGGCGGCGGTGGGGTGGTAGCTGTTGGAGACGGGCACCGTGACGCTGTGGAGCCAGGCGTTGCCGGAGCAGATCTCGTGCCCGGTGAACTCGTCCACGACGCTGGAGTAGGCGAAGCCCGCGTTGGCGGCCTGCTTGGCGAGCATGGCGTTGAGGGCGTCGCTGCCCCGGTTGATCGCGGTGCGTTCGGTCTCGCTCAGGCCGGCGATGCAGCTGCCGTTCAGCTGGTAGAAGCGCGGGTAGCCGAGGACCACGACGCGGGCCTGGGGCGCGCGGCTGCGGATGGCGCCGTAGAGCGACGAGAGGCTGCCGGGAAGGCTGCCGTTGACCTGCGCGATGGCGTTGTTCACCGCGTTGACGCAGGTCGCCTCGCTCTGCAGCACGCAGGTCTGCATGACGTCGGCGAAACCGACGTCGTTGCCGCCGGCGGTGACGCTGACGAGCGTGGTGGAGCTGTTGAGCGGGGCCAGTTGACCGCTCTTCACCGTGCCGGTCGTCGCCCCCGAGCAGGCGGTGAAGGCGAACGAGGCGGGGGCGTTGGCCGCCGCCCACAGGGACGGGTAGGCCTTGCTGCTGCGCTGGCAGCTGCCGCTGTCGGACAGGTAGCTGCCGGCGCCCACCCCCGAGGAGTAGGAGTCGCCGAGCGCGACGTAGCGCGCCCCGGCCGCCGCGGTGGCGGAGGCGGGTTGGACGAGGCCCACGGTAGCGGCCGTCAGAAGCAGAAGCGTCAGCAGACCGGACCTGAAGCGAGGTGTGGACATGACAAGCGACTCCTTGAGGATGAGGGGCGACACTCTTCTAGCAGGCCACTTGGCTCAAGGGATAGATGTGCGGAGTAGTTTGCTCCTGTTCAGATCCTCCAGAGGTACAGACCACCCACCCTCCATGACGATCACTCAGGAGCCTCGCTTCGGCCACGATCGCCCGGACGGACGAACGCTTCCTGTACGTACGGCGGACACAGGCGGTCGCACAGGGAAATCCAGCCCCGCCACCCCCCGATGCGCATGAATCCGGCCACGTGGCAGATCGGGTGAATGACCATCATTGCCGTGCGCCCGCGGAGTTCGAACCACCGCCGCCACCGCCGTCCGAAGCCTTGAGCAGGAAACCCTCACAGAGGCACAGGGAGATCGCGCGGGGCGTCGGCCATCCGTCCGCCGGCGCCCCGTGGTTGCACCAGCACCTTTTCGGATCCGGGCCGCGGCAAGCGGCGGACCGGAGCCCACCCTCAGGCAGGACCGCACTTCCCGCCCGTTCGAGTCGGGCCGGGACGGGGCAAGGACCGGAGGGGAACTTCCGGTCCGCAATCACCTTCTGCAACTTTCTGATGATCTTTCAGCGGTGGACGAAAAGATCGTTTCTCATTTGTTCGATCTCGTTGGGTGCGCTCCACGGCCCGGACGCGCGTAGAGCGGCCGAAAGGACACCTTGCGGCACCCCGGCACGGAGTCAAGGATTCCCCCAAGCAATTGACAGGTTCATGGCGGCCACCACCGCCGACCCGTGCTCCAGCGGGCCGCTCACCCAAACGGCCCGACCACCCCCACCGGAGGATCAAGTGAACCGATCGTCACGTCGCGTCAGGATCACCCGAGGAAGCCGGCTGATCGCCGTGCTCGGCGCCCTCGTGGCCGCCTCGGCCCTGACCGCCCCCACCTCCTCGGCGCAGCAGGCCGACACCGCGCGGGCCACCTCCGCGGCACTGGCCACCACCAGCAGCGCCGTCCTCCAGGCCGACGTGGCCGGCACCGCCTGGTACACCGACCAGGCCACCGGAAAGGTCGTCGTCACCGTCGACTCCACGGTCTCCCAGGGCGAGATCGCGACCCTGCGCAAGGCCGCCGGCGACAACGCCGGGAACCTGAGGATCGAGCGGACCGCCGGGAAGATCGACAAGCTCATCGCCGGCGGCCAGGCCATCTACGGCGGTGGCGGCCGCTGCTCCCTCGGCTTCAACGTGCGCAGCGGCAGCACCTACTACGCCCTGACGGCCGGCCACTGCACCAACGGTGGCAGCACCTGGTACACCAATTCCGCCCAGACCACCGTGCTCGGTTCCCGGACCGGCACCAGCTTCCCCACGAACGACTACGGCATCATCCGTCACTCCAACGCCTCCGCCGCCGACGGGCGCGTCTACCTCTACAACGGCAGCTACCGTGACATCACGGCCGCCGGCAACGCCTACGTCGGGCAGTCCGTCCAGCGCAGCGGCAGCACCACCGGTCTGCGCAGCGGCACCGTCACGGGCCTCAACGCCACGGTCAACTACGGCAACGGCGACATCGTCTACGGTCTGATCCAGACCAACGTCTGCGCCGAGCCCGGCGACAGCGGCGGCGCCATGTTCTCCGGGACCACCGCCCTCGGCCTCACCTCCGGCGGCAGCGGCAACTGCTCCAGCGGAGGCACCACGTTCTTCCAGCCCGTCACCGAAGCGCTCAGCGCCTACGGCGTCAGCGTCTTCTGATCCCTGATCCGGCGGTGCCGGGGCGGTCCCGTTCGCGGGGCCGCCCCGGCACTGCGGACAAGGGCGACGGCGTTCCCGCTCCTTCGCGTCCCGACACCCCTTCTCGTCCCGCAGGACCGTCTCCCCCAGACACCGAGAAACCCGGCACCGAGAAAGCGAGGATCCACCTCATGACTTCGCCCACTCGCTTCAGACGGGCGCGTACCGCGCTGTACGGCACGGCCCTGGCCGTCGTCGTGGCGCTGGCCGGCCAAGCGCTGCCGGCAGCCGCGCACTCCGCAGGCGGACCCGTGACCACGGTCGATCCGGCTTTCGCGCGGGCCGCCACCGCCTACGACGTGCCCCGGGACCTCCTGGTGGCCGTCGGATACGGCGAGACCCGACTCGACCACCACGACGGCCTGCCCAGCCAGGACAACGGCTACGGCATGATGCACCTGGCCAGCAATCCGATCCAGCACTCGCTGGAGAGGGCCGCCCGGCTCACCGGCGCGACCGTCACCGAACTCAAAGAAGACCCCGCCGCCAACATCCGCGGAGGCGCCGCCGTCCTGCGGGCGCTGGCCGACGACGCGGGTCTGGGCCCCGCCGACAGGCGTCGCGTCGACGCCTGGTATCCGGTCGTCGCCCGCTACGGCGCGCCCCGCAGCGACGCGGCAGCCCGTTCGTACGCCGATGCCGTCTACGACATCCTCAACCAGGGTGCCCGCGCCCGCACGGCCGGCGGCGAGGAGATCGGCATCGCTCCGCGACCGGTCGCGCCCGAGCGGGGCAGGTACGCCGACACCGTCCCCGAGGGCCTGCAGGCCTCCACCGACTACCCGCCGGCCCTGTGGGTCCCGGCCTCCTCCAGCAACTACAGCGCAGGCCGCAGCTCCGCCGTCACGAAGGTGGTCGTCCACGTCACCCAGGGATCGTACGCGGGCTCGATCAGCTGGTTCCAGAACCCTTCCTCGCAGGTGAGCGCCCACTACGTCATCCGCTCCTCCGACGGTCAGGTGACCCAGACGGTACGCGAGCGGGACACCGCCTGGCACGCTCGTTCCGCCAACGCCTCTTCGGTGGGCGTGGAGCACGAGGGGTACGTCAGCAATCCGGCGTGGTTCACCGATGCCATGTACCGCTCGTCCGCCGCGCTGACCCGCCACCTCACGAGCAGGTACGGCATCCCACGCGATCGGGCGCACATCGTCGGCCACAGCGAGGTCCCGGGCAACGACCACACCGATCCCGGTCCGAACTGGAACTGGACCTACTACATGAGCCTGGTGCGTGGCGACACCGGTACGGGGAAGTCGTTCCCCACCTGGGGAACGGACGTGAACATACGGCAGCAGGCCACCACCACCTCCACCCGCGTGGCCACCCTGCCCGGCCCCACGACCGTCCGCGTCACCTGCCAGGTCCGCGGACAGAGCGTCACCTACAACGGCCGCACCAATGACGCCTGGTCCTACCTCCCCGACTACGGCGGCTACATCTCCAACCTCTTCATCGACGTGCCCGAGGCCTGGCTCCCCGGGGTACCCACGTGCTGACTCCGCCGTGGCAGCGGGACCACCGCCGCCCCTGTGGGTCTGCCGGACGTCCACGGTCGCACGATGGAGGTCAACGGGGCGGGAAGGGCGCGAGGTCGAGCTCCCACTGGTCGGCGGCACGAAGCAGAGCGTCCGTGTCCATCCGCACCTCCACGGCGTACTGGTACATGCCCGTGCTCTCGTCGCCCTGCCGCCATGGAGGTGCGGCCTCCGACGACAGGTGAACGCGAATCACTGCCCTGGCCTCGCTTCGATCACTTCGATCACTTCGATCGGCGAGGCTGAAGGCCAGGACCGGCTCGATGAACCAGGTGTCCGGGCACAACTCGCCATCGGGGTCGCGGCCGGTCACGGGCACCGTCTCCGCCGCCACCGCGCGCAGCCAGGCGCTCACCTCACGCGCCTCGTCGGTCAGCAGACAGGGATCGGCGAAGGACCAGTCGCCCCCGGGAGTCGTCACCTTTCCACCGATGACCAGCCAGTTGTCATCGTATGGATCGCCCGGGGCGGCTGGGAACCGATAGCGGAGGGGATGGAGTTCGACGCTGCTCGTGTGATCGCTCAGAAGCACTGCCACAGGATGTCAGATCCGGCCCGGTGAGCCCGGGTCACGGGGGATCAGCGGACGATGAACGGCTCGGTCAGGTGCGGGGTCGCGAGGTGGAGGGTGTCGGCGGTCCGGCTGTGCAGCACCTGCCGCCTCGATGCCCTCGCCTGCTCGGGGTCCAGCTCGTGGACGTAGGCGATCTCGGGGTGGAGCAGCTGGATGGCGTGCACGAGCAGGTCGCCGGTGACGGCGACCTGCTCGCGCCCGGACTCGACGAGCACGCTCTGGTGTCCGGGTGTGTGACCGGGCGTGGCGAACACGCGCTCGCCGCTGCGCAGCGGGGTGTCGCCGTCGAGCAGGCGCAGCTGATCGGTCCCGCGGAGCGGGTCGATCACGGTGGACCGCAGCTGCGGGTTGACCTCCGCGATCGCGTCGAGTTCGGCCCGCTGCAACAGGTACTCCGCGTTCGGGAAGAACGGCCGTGCCCGCTCGCCGCCGACGACCGCCCAGCCGACGTGGTCGGTGTGGAGGTGCGTGAGCACCACGGTGTCCACGTCGGCCGGTTCGATGCCCGCGGCGGCCAGCGACGCCGGGAGTGCCCCGGGCACGGGCGCCCATGAGGCCGCCGGGCCGTCGGCCGGGCCGATCCCCGCGTCGACCAGCGTCACCCCCTGGTCGCTGCGGATCGCGAACGTGCGGAACTGGAGCCGCCAGCGCCCGTCGGCGTCGAGCGCGCCGGGATCGAACCGGTCGGCCGCCGCCCACTGCTCGGTGGTGGCATCGGGGAACGCTTCCCCTCGGGGGGAGAAGAAGGGACCCGCGCCGTCGGCGAGCGCGATGACGGTGTAGGGACCGATCCGAAGAGAAGGCGGCATCTCCCAGATACTGCCATCGGTGGGCGGCCCGTGACCAGGGCGTTCGCCCCGGGGTTCGCCGCAGGTCGTGGGCGGCTCTCGGAAGCCGTCGCCCCGTCGGCGGACGGCTCCGGCCGATGGCCTGCCGTCCCGGCCGGCGACCCGTAACTCCCTTGTGAGACTGAACGCGTGAGGTCAGGGCCGCCGGACGCGGTGCTCGTCGAGGACCTTCCGCGCGACCCGTACGAGGTGGGCGTTGTCCTGTGCGTCCGAGCCGTCCGGCAACGTCAGTACGTCCTCCAGACCGATCCTGGTGTCCAGTCCCAGGCCGGCCGCCACGCGCAGCACGGTCCAGGCTCCGCCGTCCTCGCCGTGCAGCAGCAGGGGCACCGCCGGCCGACCTCCCAGCTCGCGCACCAGGGCCGTGGCCGTGTCGGCGGCCGTGACGGGGTCGGTGTCGGTCACCTCGGCCAGTATCCGCAGCACCCGGTGGGCCTGTGGCCAGGAGCGGAACCGCCGGGCGCCGTCGGTGCCCGACCAGACACCGGCCTCGATGCCGACCCCGCGCTCCAGGAGCACGCCGGCCACCGCTTCGGCGCCTTCTTCGTGCCAGTTCACGGAGGCGTGGTCGGGCAGAACCGTCCAGGACCGGATCAGCTCGGCCCGCCTTCCCGGATCCGGTACCGCCCAGTCTCCGGTGGTGACCCCGACCCGCACCCCTTCCGGGACGACGGCACGCACCGCGCTCACCGCCTCACCCACCACCCGGGGCTCCAGCGAATCGACGCCGTCGGCCCCCTTGGGGTGCAGGTGGACGTCCTCCGCTCCGGCCTCCACCGCACGTGCGGCCTCGATCGCCAACTCCCCGGGGGTGACGGGAACCCGGCGGCTCTCGCTCCGCCTCCGCACTCCGTTCAAGCACACCTGCAGCATGGACCGAACTCTGCCAGACACCGCCGACGACTTGCACGGCCCGTGCCCGACGAGCACGCGACGACGCTCACAGCGGGGGGCGGAACCCGCGTCAGACCTCGATGCAGGCGCCGAACGCCATCGCCCTCCGGCGGCCGGTCCGGCCCTGATCCCGTGCCGAGACCCGAGCGGGAGGGGTCGTGCACGGAAATTCGCCGGCCGTTCGCGAGCCGTCCTCGCCCGTGGAGGACTCCCGTTCGGTCTGAGCGGGGACCGTCGGGCCGCCTCGTCCATGACACCCCCAGAACGGAATCCCGTGACTGCATCGACCGCCCGCCGTCGGCGTCGTGTCCTTCCCCGTCTCCTCGTCGCCGCGTCTCTGCTGGCCGTGGGCGCCCTGTCCGGCGCGCCCACGGCGCACGCGGCCGCGTCCGACGACATACGCGTCAACGAGGTGGTGACCACCGGCGACGTCAACGACTCGATCGAGCTGTTCAACAAGGGCGCCGCGACGGTCGACGTCTCGGGCTGGATCCTGAAGGACGACGACAAGGACCACATCTTCAAGATCGCCTCCGGGACCACGCTGGCACCGGGCGGGTACCGGACGTTCGACGTCAGCGGCACGTTCGGCCTGGGCTCTGCCGACCAGGCCCGTCTCTACCTGGCGGACGGCAGGACGCTGGTCGACAGCTTCTCCTGGAGCACCCACTCCGCCCCGTCCTGGTCGCGCTGCCCCGACGGCACCGGCGCCTTCGGGCGGGCGGCGGCCGTGACCCCCGGCGCCCCGAACGCCTGCGGCACCGGAGGGGGTTCCACGACCCCGGTGGCATGGCCCGGCAGCAGCAGCGTGTCCACGGCGGACGGCTCCAACGTGTTCGGCCAGGACCTCAGCGGCCTCTACCAGGAGGGCGGTGTGCTGTGGGGAGCGCAGAACAGCGGCAAGCTGTGGCGCCTGGTGCGGGACGGCTCCGGCGGCTGGAAGCCGGACACGGCCGGCGGCTGGTCCTCCGGCAAGACCCTGCGCTTCCCCGGCGGCTCCGGCAGCCCGGACGGCGAGGGCGTCACGGTGACCGGCTCGGGCTCGGCCGGCGGGGTCTTCGTCGCCGCCGAGCGCAACGGTGACGCCTCCGGCACCAGTCGCCTGTCGGTGCTGAAGTACGACGTCGGCGGATCCGGCTCGTCGCTGACCGCCGTCAAGGAGTGGAACCTCACCTCCGACCTGCCCCCGACCGGCTCCAACCTCGGTCTGGAAGGGATCACCTGGATCCCCGACACCGCGCTGACCGGTGCCGGGTTCGAGGACGCCTCCACCGGCACGGCCTACGACCCGGCCCGCTACGGCGCCCACGGCGGCGGGGTGTTCTTCGTCGGCGTCGAGGGCACCGGCACGATCCACGGCTACGTCCTGGCCGACTCCGGCTCGTACACCCGCGTCGCCTCCTTCGGCAGCGGCATGTCCGGTGTGATGGAGCTGCAGTGGGAGCCCCAGGCGTCGCGCCTGTGGGCGGTGTGCGACGACACGTGCGACGGCCGTCACCGCACCCTGCGGATCGACGCCGGCGGCACCTTCGTCACGGCCGCCGTCCACAACCGTCCCGCCGGCATGCCCAACTACAACAACGAGGGCTTCTCCCTGGCCGGGGCCGACGAGTGCGTGGCCGGTTCCAAGCCCGTCTACTGGTCCGACGACACCAACGACGGAGGCCACGCCCTGCGCAGGGGCACCGTCACCTGCTGACCGCCCCGCCGTGTCTCCTGGCCGACAAGACCCGGGGGACACGGCTTCGTCCGGCGCCGCCCACCCGGCGGAGCCGTGCCCTTCTCAAGAGCGCGGCTCCTACCGGCGGCGCGGGGATCCGGGCCCGCACCGGGTGGACCAGCCGCCGGCCGGCGACAGCCGCTCTCCGCCGGCCCGTACGACGACGAGCCTGTCGCCTTCGAAAGAGATGCGATCACCGGCAGCCGGGAAAAGCGGGCTCGCCGGCTCGAAGGCGTATCCGTCGTCCGTCTCGAGATCCTCGACCAGTACCCGTCGCGGGATCGGCGTGGTTCCGTCGGCCACCAGGCGCATGCCGAAATCCTCCCACACGGCCCGTGACCGCCCCGCCCCGACGAAACGGCCGGCCAGCGACCTCGACGTCGAAGGACGGGGCGGCCGGGGCGTCAGCCCCGGGGCACCGCGATGTGCGCCTCCATGGGCGTGGCGGTCGGCGTGTAGCGGGACGCGGCGGGCGCGGTCGGGACCAGGTCCCGGTGGATCACCTTGGCCACGGCCTGGATCGTGCTCACGCCGTAGTTCATCGTGCTGTTGCCGTCGGTGAGCACGGAGACGGTGTAGTCGTGGCCGCCGCCCTTGAACGTGCCGATGCTGTGCACGCGCCAGCCGCGCGTGGCGCGCTGCAGCCAGCCGTTCTTGACGTGCACGGACACGGAGGAGGGCGCGCCGGCCGGGGTCCCCCACTTCTGGGAGGTGACGACGCTTCCCATGAGCTTGAGGATGTAGGCGCGGGAGTTGTCGCTCAGGACGGTGTTCTTGGCGGTGATCAGCGAGAGCAGCCGCTGCTCGTCGGTGACGTTGATCTGGGTGAGCCCCCAGTAGCCGTCGGCCCCCGGCACCGTCCGCGTCATGCCGGCGGCCGACAGGAAGCCCTTCACCTTGGTGATGCCGAGCTGCTTCCACAGGGAGGTGGTGGCCGCGTTGTCGGACTTGGTGATCATGGCGTTGGCGAGGTCGGACTCGCGTGCGGTCAGATAGCGGTTGGTCTTCTTGGCGTCCCACAGGAGCGCGGCGAGGACGGTCACCTTCACGACGCTGGCCGAGTCGTACGAGGTCGTGGCGCGCAGGGTGCAGGTGGTGTTCGTGGTGCGGTCGTGCAGGCCGACGGCGACGGTGCCGGTGCGCGTGGCGAGGGCGGCGGTGATGTCCTTCTGGAGCTTGGCGGCGAGGCCGGCCTTTCCGGACGTGCAGCTGACCTGCGGCGGGGCGGCGGAAGCGGGTGCCGCGCCCGCGACGGCGACGGGCACGAGGACCCCGGCGGTGATCACGGCCGGAAGCACGCGGGTGCGTAGGGATATGCGGTGAGTCATGTGGATTCCCCCTGAAAACGGAACGAACACGCCTGCGGCGCGCTCGCCCTACATGACTCCTGAGCGTGCGGATGGTTGTACGAATCCGTCGAATCTCGTGATCGCGGTCGTTCGGGATCCCCTGTCAGCGAACCCGGTCGCCCTTCGGCCCGATGTCTTTGATCCTGGTCGGCGTACCCTCCGGGGCGAATGCGTGGTGGAAGGTGAAGGCGTGCGGCGCGGAGCCGTGGTCGTGGAGGTGTTCCAGCCTGGAGACCCCGTCCCGCCAGGTGGGTGTCACGCCGTCGGACACCCACCAGATCACGTGGCTCGGGCGTCCTGTCCTCTCGAACCAGTCGTAGCGCCTGCTCAACGCCTCGCGGTGCAGACCTGTGTGAAGGGCGTCGAAGGCGGAATGCGGGTCGGTCCAGAGGGAGAGGGTCGCGTCCAGGGCGGTGGTTTCCGCCGTGCGGCCCTTGCCGTACCAGGTCGGTACGGCGAAATCTCCCCATTCGCCCCAGTCCAAGTCGAAGTGCGTGCCCCGGGCTCCGCCCTTCGCTTCAGCACGAGCGAGGTATCCGGGGTGACGGCTGATCTCCTGGTAGACGGCCTTGCCTCTGGCGTGGAGTTCGCGCGTGAGAGGTGCGGGATCGGTGAGAGGTGACTTCAGGACACCGAATGTGTACAGCGCAAGACGGGGCATGTGTCTCTCCCTGGCGGATCGGCGGCCGGTTCGGGACGGGCCGCCTTGACGGCCACGGTACGTCCGCCCCGGGACCGTGCCAGGTACACCGTCCCCGTGCCACCCGCGCCCAGCTCGCGCTCCACGGCGCAGTCGCCGATGCGCTCCGGAAGGTTCACGCTCCACCCCCTGTGTGGCGCCTCCCCCGTCGCGATGCCGCAGGTCAGGCGGACGTGCCACAGACCCCCCGGCCAGGCCGTCTCCCGTGGATCGCTTCCGTAGGACCTGGGTGTCGGTGCGGTGTGGGAGGGTCCTGGGCATGACGACGCCGGAAAGCCTTGGCCGAGCACTGCCCGAGATCGTCGGACGCGATACGTTCGACGCCCTCGTCATCAGGACCGACTTCAGCGACGACGAGTCGTGGAACGCGGTGGTCGGGGAACTGCGCCTGCCGTGGGGACCGGCCGGTGAGTTCCCCGCGAAGGTACGGGCGGTCGATGCGCCTGCTTGGTCGGGAGCGACGGCCGACGAGGTTCTCGCCGCGGTGGACGGGGATGAGTTCCTGAGCGTCGTCTTTGTCGCCGACCGCGACACGACGCGGTCGCCGGCACGGGCCCTGCTGGCTCTGACCACGACCTGGGAGGACGAGGGCGACCTCGATCCCGTCTACTACCAGGAACTCATCGAGTCGCCGCAGCCCCGGGAGTTCCGTGCCGTGCCCGCCGCGGTGCACGAGATCCACACGAACCTGACGCTCGGCAACATGGACTTCGCGGAGTTCGCCGCAGCGGCTTCGAGAGAGCCTGATCAGGTGATGCGGCCTGTCTGACCGGTGCAGCGGACAGCCACGGAGGGTTGCCGTGACGGTGGCGTGGGTGCCGGTGTCAGGACTCGATGCCGTCCAGGGCGCTGTCGGGGATCCAGGAGCCGTGGATTCCGGCGGTCACACGGCGGGGCAGGTGGACGGTAGCGACCCGGTCGAGGCCGGAGGCGTCCAGGACCAGCAGCTGTGAGGCGTCCTGCTTGAGGTCGGAGACGACGGTGAGCAGATAGCCGTCGTCCTCGTCGGTGGCGCCGGCCGCGGGGACGAACACCGCCTCGCTGGGCAACCGGGCGTCGCCGACCTGGTGGATGCGGCGCGCGCCGGTGACGCGGTCGTACTTGACGACGCCGTAGCCCCCGAAGCCCTCCTGGTCGGGGAAGGACACGGCGTACTGGTAGCGGTTCTCGATGCCCGAGTAGTTCTCGTTGAGGGTCGGGAACTCCACGGCGAGATCGTCGATGATCTGCTCGTCGACGGTGCCGGCGCCCGGGTCGACCACCCAGCGGCGGGTGTAGGAGCGGGCGTTGGGTTCGGTGCCGCGCCCGGGAGCGCCGGTCCACCAGTTCCAGGAGAGTTCGAACCCCTTGCGGTCCACGGTGGGGCCTTCCAGGACGATGCGGCCCCGGCCGTCCTCGTACGCGTTGGAGACGTGCAGCATGTTGCCGGGCTCGATGGAGAACCAGCGGACGTGCCGGGCGCCGTCGTCACCGCGCGGCATGACTCCGATGCGGGAGGGCTGCCGGTCGCTCCAGGCGTAGGGGATGCCGGAGTGCTCGGTGGGGTCGAAGGTCACGTTGCCCTCGACGAAGACCACGTGGTGGCGGGTGAGGGCGAAGTCGTGCTTGAGCGCGGCGGTCGCTCCCGGGACCTCGGCACTGCGGACGATCGCGCCCTTGGCGTCGGAGACGTAGTGCGTCAGGTGGGGCGGGAACGGCGAGGAGCCGAAGAAGTGGAGCTCTCCCGTGCGGGGGTCCTCCTTGGGGTGGGCGGTCATGGCGGTGCGCAGCCGGCCGTCGAAGTCGTAGGCGCCGACCGTCTCCAGGTCCGGGGTCAGTTCGAAGGGGAGGTTCGCCTCGCACAGCGCGAGCAGTCGTCCCGCGTGCTCGATGACGTGGGTGCCGGCCGTGCTCGCGGTCAGGTCCGGGCCGTGTTCGGTCATGTAGGGGGCGCCGTCCAGGGCGGGGGTGTGCACCCAGCGGTTGCGGTACCACTCGGCGCGGCCCTCGCGGAGCCGGATCCCATGGACCATGCCGCTGCCCTTGAACCAGTGGGCCGGGGTGACGCCGGGCTTCGGGTTGTGGCTGTTGCGGATCAGCCGGCCGGTCAGCTCGGTGGGCAGGGTGCCCTCGACGGTGAGGCCGGTGGCGGTGATCTCGTCGGCGACGGGGGTGTAGTGGCCGGTGAGGTAGGGGGCGCTGGTCATGTTCGGGTCCTCGGATTCCGTTGGCTGCCGTTGTGGGAGGGGTGGGGCGGTGTGGACGGTGTGGACGGTGGAGCGTGGGGGTGGGCGCGGTGGCGTGCGGGTTCAGCCCGTCTGTTCGGCGTGGGCCTTGAGGTCGTCGAGCCAGTTCTCCAGGGAGGCCTTCAGGGCCGCGGCGAGTTCGTCGGTCGCGGCGTCGACGGGGGCGCCGCTCCAGGACTCCTCGGTGCGGACGAGGACTCCCGCGTCCGTCTGCTCGAAGGTCCACGCGTGGATGCCGACGATGCCTTCGACGGTTCCGCCCCAGACGATGCGTCGCATGGGGAGGAGTTCGCGGAGGGTGGAGGTGATGTCCAGTCCGTGGGTGCACCAGGTGAAGGTGCTGCCGACGACTGCCGGACCGTCGAGCTCGGCGCGGTCGATGCCGGTGTTCCAGGCCGGCCAGTCGTCGATGTCGGTGTGCAGCGACCAGACGGTGGAGAGCGGGGCGTCGATCACCGTTGCCAGGCGGACGACGACGGGGGCGGTGGTGTCGATGGTGGGCATACGTTTTCCTTGTCGGCGGTGACCGGGTCGGTGGTGACCGGTCGGGCGGGATCGGGCGGATTCCGGGTTCCTGGGCTCGTGTCTCAGGTCTCGTATCTCGGTTCTCGTATCTCGGGTCTCGTGTCTCGGATTCAGGCGGCAGGGGGACAGGGGACCGTCCGGTCCCGTCGGGGTGTCGCCGTGGGACCGGCGGGGGCGGTCGCGTTGCGCGGGAGGGTGCGGCCGGTCCGGCGGACGAGCACCGGGGTGAGGAGCGCGGTGGCGGCCAGGACCGCCGCCGAGACCATGAAGGCGGCCCGATAGCCGGCGGTGAGGGCCTCCAGAGGAGGCTGGTGGGAAGAGGCACGGGCGGTGACGGATCCGGCCAGGGTCGCCAGCGCGGCGAGGCCGATCGAGCCGCCGACCTGACGGGCCGTGTTGACCAGTCCGCCGGCCAGGCCCACGTCGTGCCGCGGGACGCCGTCCACGGCGAGCGCGGTGAGCTGGACGAAGGCGCCGCTCAGGCCGGCACCGATCAGGACGCTCGGGCCGAGGACGTCGGCGGTGTAGCTTCCCTCGGCGCCGATCCGCGACATCCACAGCAGCCCGGTGGCCGCGGTGAGCAGGGACGTGGTCGCGCCGGCGGTGACGCCGACGCGCCGGGAGAGGCGGGGCGCCAGGGCGGAGCCGAGCATGCCGGCCACGGCGAGGGGCAGTTGGCCCGCCCCGGTGGCCACGGGGGTGGAGCCTAGGACCTGCTGCTGGTAGAGCGGCAGGAAGAAGAACAGGGCGATCCACACGGACCCCAGCAGCGCCATCAGCAGGTTGCCCGCGGCGACCCGGCCCGCGGCGAATAGCCGCGGGGGCACCAGTGCGTTCGGCCGGCGGAGTTCGACCACGACGAAGACCACGAGCAGCGCGACGGTGCCGAGGAGGGCGCCGAGCACCCGGGCGTCCGTCCAACCGGTGCCGCGTGCGCTGGTCAGACCCCAGACCAGGCCGGTCAGGGCGAGGGTGACGGTGACGGTGCCCAGCAGGTCGAACCGCCCGTCCGCCCGCTCGTCCCTCGGCTCCGCCGTTCTCGGTACGAGCGCCGTCACGGCGGCCAGTACCAGCGCCGTTCCCAGCGCGACGGCGTGGAAGGTCCAGGGCCAGCCCCACGCCTGGGTGAGCAGACCGCCCAGCAGCACGCCGCCCGCCCCTCCCGCGCCGGAGACCGCGCCCCACACCGCCAGGGCCCTGCCGCGCCCGGGGCCGGGCGGGAACAGGTCCATCGTCAGGGCGAGCGCCGCCGGGGCGACGGCGGCGGCGCCCAGCCCCTGAACGGCACGGGCGGCGATCAGTGCGCTCGCGGAGGTGGCCAGTCCCGCAGCCAGCGAGGCCATCGCGAACACGGCGAGCCCGGCGACCAGCACCCGTCGGCGTCCGAGCAGATCGGCCGCCCGCCCGCCGGCCAGGAGCAGTGCTCCGAATGCCAGGCCGTAGGCGTTGACCACCCAGGTGGTGCCGTCGTCCGACAGATCCGCTCCGGCACGGATCTGCGGCAGCGCCACGTTCACGATCGAGGTGGCGAGCATGACGGTGAACTGGGCCGCGGCGAGGGCCGTGAGGGCGGCTCCCGGCCGGGAGGAGAGGACCGCTCGGCCCGTCCGGGTGCGTCGGAGGTTCATGACGCAGAGCTTCGTGCGGGACGGTGTCCACTTCCCAGACCGGTCGGGAACGAGGACTGTTCACTCCTGTCCGCAGGTGTCCACCCGCGCGGGCGTCCGCCTGCCAGACCGCCCACCCACGCGGGCGTCCACCTGCCAGACCGTCCACCTGCCCGACCGTCCGTCTGCACGGCTGCCCGCCCGGCCGGAGGATCCGCCACTATCCTCGGCCGTACGTCCCGGGGTTGCTATCGGGGCCCGTGCAGCTCCCTCTGCCACAGGGCCTCGCAGAGCAGGTCCAGGCCCTGGCGCAGATGGCGTCGGTAGGTGCCGTACGGAAGACCGAGGCGCCGGGCGGCGGCCTCCTGGGTGGGCGCGCCGGAGAAGTGGCCCGCCGTCAGTGCGTCGCGGGCCCGTACTCCGCGCGGATCGCGACCGAGGTCGTCGACGGCCCGGCGCAGCAGGGTACGCAGTTCCTCCGCCGGGTCGGTGAGGTCGGCCGCCAGACGGGTGCGCAGCAAGGCGCAGGCGGCGAAGGCGCCCGTGTCCCGCCAGTGCGTCAGGGCCTCGCGCACGGCCTGGTCGAACGCGGTGCGCGAGGTGCCCGAGGGACCGGAACGGACCGGCACGTCGGTGGCGGATATGAGGTGCCGGAGCCAGGTTTCGACGGGCACCTGACGCCAGTCGATGCTGAACAGGCCGTACGTGTGCTCACCGACCCGCGGCCGCGCACCGGTGTCGCCCATGACGCCCTCGAAGCGCGTGGCCCAGGCGTCGGCGTCCCGGTACACCAGGAAGCCGTGCGCGCGGGCGCGGTCACGGGCGGCCCCCGCCTGGGCTCGGGAGTTGCTCAGGTCGATGACGCGCGAGGGGATCTGGTACCGCTCGGGATAGACGGAGAAACGGGTCATGCCGATGTTCTCGCCGTCGCTCACCGGAGCGGTGGCGGCGGCGTGCTCCCAGGCGGCCGCGACGACGGGATCGGTGGCCACCTCGTCGGGGTCGGGCGGGGCCGGCAGGGTGAGCCGGGCCGTGAAGGCCACCGTCCGGCCGGTGGCCACGAGGCGGAAGACGCTGAACCCCTGCGGCTGCCGCCGGATCCAGTAGCGGACCAGATCGCGGGAGGCCGCGCCCTCGGTCTCCTCGACCATGGCCAGCACGGTGTCGATGTCGTCCGGTCTCAGGGGACGCTCGTGCACCTCGTCCTCGCGGTCCCACGTGCGCAGCCGTGCCAGGCTCTCCACCTCCCTGAAGAGGTAGAAGAGTTCGTCGGTGGCCGCCCACACCTGCTCCTCGGGCGCCTCGCGCAGCATCCGCAGGTACTCCTCCGCCAGCCGTCGGCGCATCGCCGTGAAGGCGTGCGGGGCCCGCCAGCGCAGATCGGCGGCCAGCGTCTCGCGCGCCGCGTCGTGCGGATGGAGCCCCCTCTGCGTGGACTCCATGAAGGGCAGGTCCCTCAGCCAGGCGAAGAGCGGGTGCACGTCCTCCTCCGGAAACACCGAGGCCAGCAGTTCCTCGGACGTCGAGTGCGCCTGTGCCGCCACTTCCAGGGCGCGGCGGTGGGCCGCCGTGGGCACCTCCCCGATCAGCCCCGCCAGCAGGGTGCGCAGAACGTCGGCGGAAGGCGCGCGCCCCTCCTCCCCGCTCCAGCCCGCCGGTCCCGCGGCGGCGGCCAGCGACAGGGCCAGCGGATTGCCCCCGGCGAACCGCAGCACCCGGTCGCGCAGTTCGGGCCGGATCCGCGCCGCGGCCAGCAGGCTCATGGACTGCTCCTCGGAGAACGGCTCCAGTTCGTCGACGCGCAGCAGCCCGGTCCAGGCCGGATCGGCGGTCCACTGCGGCTGCGGCGCGAGGCGGCCGGCCAGTACGACCAGGGCGCCGTCCGCGGCGCGGGGCAGGAAGCGCTGCCACAGCCACCCCTCCAGCCACTGGCAGTGCTCGAAGGAGTCCACGAGGAGCACCGTGTCGGGAACGTCGAGGAAGCACGCGGCCGCGCGCTCGAAGTCGGCCGGGTCCCGGCTGACGAAACGCCCGTCGAGTTCGAGGACGGGCCGCCCCGCCGCACGCGCCCGGTCCGCCAGGCATCGCAGCAGCGCCGACTTCCCGATGCCGCCCGGTCCGACCGCGTAGAACGCGAACGGGGCCCGCGGATCGCCGCTCAAGGCCTCTTCGAAGCGGCGGATCTCGGCCTCGCGGCCGATGAAGGCCCGTACGCGCGCGCTGCTCAGTCTCTCTCCCACCGACACCATGGACGGCTCCTCTCCCCGTTTCCCCTGTGCGCCGGACAGCCGGCGCCCGGGCACTCCTTCTCGCCCCGCGGCGCGGTCACCGCCACGAGGTCCTCTCGCCGCCCGGGTCTGTGCCACGGCGCCGGCCACCGGGGCGGCGAGGGCCGCGACGAGCGCCATCAGAACCGCTTCGGCCGACGAGGTCAACCCCGTTGGACCGCGGCCCGGTTCGAGGCCGATGCGCGGCACGGAGCGGTCGCCGAGGACCGACGGTCCTGGCCGTCGGCCTTCCCTCTCGCGCAGGACGGCGCCGGCGAAGGCGCAAGGGCCACCGCTCCGGGGCAGTGGAACCGACGCGGCCATGAGCCACGCAGAATGAACCGGTTGCGTCTGAGCTGCGGTAATGCGGGTAGGCGGGGCGAACCGCCGCCCTTTCCACGCATGGAGCGCGAGGACCTACGGCCTCGCACTCACGCCGCACGAGGAGATGCCCGCCATGAGCTCCACCACGGTCCTGCCCCTCCCCTGCCGTTCGGTGCGCACCACCACCCGGACGTCCGCCGCTCTTCCGCCTTCGGCGCTCGACGCGATGCTGGACGCCGCCTACGAGACGCACCGCCGTTTCCGGCACGGCGCTTTCGCCGAACCCTGCCCGACCTGCCACGTCCCGGCGGGCGAGCTCTGCCTGGCGCGTCGCAGCGTGCACGTTGCCCGTCGGCTGGCGCACCGGGTCCGGGTGGCGCAGGCCGGACCCTTTCCCCGTACGGCCGCGGAGACCCGCTGAGCGCACGGACGGACGGACGGACGGACGGACGGCAGCAGACGAACACCGCTCGTTGCCGCGCGGGCGCGGCAGAAGCAGATCGTGTCGCGGTCATCGTCGTCCGCCACCGGCCTCCGCCTCTCGGCCGGGGCCGCGCTTCAGGGCTCGGGCCGCAGATCAGCGGCGCTGGCTCACCACCGACCTGCCGGTCTACTCGCCCACGACCCTCAACCTGAAGACGCATGTCCACACCCGCCCGGTCGGTGAACGCCCCTCCACCGAACTGGAGCCCACCGACCATCCCCTCGCCGTCGAACAGCGCACGGGGATCACCCTGGACCGCGTGCGGGAGATCGCGGCGACCGTGCTCCACGTCGGCGGTGGCGAGCGACGGTGACGGCCGGCAGCCCCGCATCACGGATTCCACAGGAGTGGTCGGTGACCGGCCTCGGGGCATCACGACCAGCTGGGTGGGAAACGACTTCGCCGTCGGAACCCGGGCCCGGCATGATTTCCGGCGTGCACGAGAGCGAAGACCATGGCGGGCGAATGCGGTACACACTGACCGAGACGGAACACGGGCATGCCTGGGGCGTCTGCGCCGAGGTGGACGGGCTGTTCGGGGAACCCCGGCGCGGGACCTACGAGTTGTTCGGCTGGGTTCCGAAAGCAGAGGTGGGTGGCTGGGTCGGCAACCGGCTCTGGCTGGTGCCGGACGACGAGACGCTCGGTCCCTGGTTGCTGGAGGACGTGGAGAGCCTGCGGCAGCCCCTCGGGACAGAGAGTCTCGTGCTCACGGGACTGGACGACTACGGAGGTCCGCCCGAGGGGCACAGGGGCCGCGTCCGCGTGCACGACGGGCACCGGTGGCTGGGCTCCTGCCGGGAATTCACCCGTGTCCTGCCGCGCAGGCGGCCGGCGCCCCCGCTCGTCCTGAAGGGGCTCGCCGGGGGTGATCGGCTGCGGGCGGCACTGGCGAAGGGCACCCGGCAGGCGCTGGACCTGGAGGAGGCAGTCCTGGAGATGCGAGACGATCGGGGTGAACCGCTCACCGAACGCCTGCTCTGGGCCAGAGTCACCGCCTGGCGCCCCTCCTCGTACGGGGCGGACCTGATCGACCTGGAACTGCACGGAGAGCTCTTCAGGCCCGTTCCCGAACACGCACGGCCGGTCTGGGAGCGGTGGCTCGTCGGGCCGCCCGACACGGCGGCCGCCTGGGCCGGCCTCGACACCCGGCTTCGCCGGGCCTGGCACGACCTCGTCCGTGAGCGAACCGCCTACCGGGCCCCCTTCGACCGGCCGGCCGGGCACGCCTACGCACTCGACGGCCGGTACGTCACCGACGAACCGGGCCTCTACCTGGCTCTCGGTGAGGCGGTGAACGGGCCGGGCGGCTACTTCGGGGGCTGTCTCGACGCCCTCGACGACTGCCTGGGCGGCACCTTCGGCTACACCGCCCCCGCGACTCTGCTCTGGCGGGACGCCGCGACCGCACGCGAGCACCTGTCCCAGGCCCTGGCACCGGACGGCCGGCCCTACGACCTGTTCGGCATGATCCTCGATCTCCTGGCCGAGGGCGGCATGCACGTCACCCTGGCGTGATGCACGGTCCGCCCACCGAGCGCCGACCTCCCTGGCTTCGCCGGTGCGGGTGGGGAACGGTCGATGCCGAGTTCGGGCGACGGATGTCGATCGAGCGGGTCCGGAACGTCACCGGCTTCCAGGAGCGCCTGGTCGGCGTGCCGGGGTGCGAAGAGGTCTTGCGCACGGGACGGATACCGTCCTGGCATGACACAAGAGTTCGATCTCGGCGCGTCGCTCGCCAGGGGTGTGGAAGGCCGCAGTGGCGCATGGGCCTTCATCCAGGACTTCGCCGCTCACTGGGTCGGTGCCGCTCTGGGCAGCGGTGACGGATGGACGGAAGCCGATCTGGACGCTGCCGAGGTGAGGCTGGGTCTCCAGTTGCCGACGGCGTTGCGGGAGGCGTACGTGCTGTTCGGGCGTCGGCGGGATCTCACCAGCAACCACGATGTGCTGCTCGGCCCGGCAGAACTGTACGTCGACGACGCCAAGGAGGCCTTGGTCTTCCGACACGAGAACCAGGGAGCCGCGTCCTGGGGCATCCTCCTCGACAGCCTCCAGGACGACGATCCTGCGGTGTCCGTCCGGCTCGACCTCGCCGACAAGAGCGCCGAGCGATGGGAGGAGTGGCTGGAGCGCCTCTCCCTCTGCTTCGTCGAGATCGCCCTGTCCGAGTCCCTGCGGGCCGATGAAGAGCTCTGCGACTTCCTCGACCCGGACGACGACAGCCTCGAACTGCTGGAGACGAACTTCGTCCGGCTGCCGTTCCCCGCGTATCCCGTGGGCGAGGAGACCCGGTGGTTCCTGGGCCGGGACGTCATCGTGCGCGACGACGACGGCGCGGCCGTCCTGGCCCGCGGCCGGACGGCGGAAGCCGTCGACCGCGTTCGCGACCTGATCCCGGGCGACTGGCTCAACGACTGTCGCTGACCGGCACCGACTCCCCCTGCCAACCGGGCTGCCCGCCTTGGAGCCGGCCCGGGTTCCGCTGTTCGGCGCGGGCCCGGGTGTCGTAGAAGGCCGTGTCGACCGGATCGGAATCACCGAGCGGCAGATGTACGGACGAGTCGGCTCCACGCTCCTGCGCGAGCGAGTGCTGCTCGTCTCCCGGCCTCGCTGTCAGCGGCCGGTGCGACGATCTCCAGGCAGCCGCACGAGGAGAGACATGGGTACATGGGACATCGGCCCCTTCGACAACGACACCGCCGCCGACTTCGCCGGCGACCTGGACGAGGCGACCGTGGAAGAACGCGAGCCGATGATCCGCAGGGTCCTCGAACTCGCCGCCGGTCCTGCGGACTACTTGGTCACCCCCGACGCCGAGCGAGCAGTGGCGGCAGCGGCTCTGGTGGTCGCGCAGCATCCTGACGGCGAGCCCGCGTGCTCGAACTACGGACCGTCGGAGCCGCTGCCGCTGTTGCCCGCAGACCTTCGAACGCTTGCCGTCGACGCCCTGGACCGAGTGGTCGCCGAGCGGTCCGAAATCGCCGAGCTGTGGGACGAGGCTGCGGACGGGCGGAGATGGCGCCGGGACATCGCCCGGCTCCGCGATGTCCTCGACCCTCCGATCCCGCCACAGGAGGAAGTCCTCTTCGAGGCCTGAAGCGGTTGCCTCCGATCAGGACACCGACCGGGCATCAACTTGTCATACCCGTTCGTCATGCTCTGCGGCATGAACGAAACCGGGCGACCGGTCGATGAGGGCCGGCTCAGGAGAAGGAGAAGTAGAGCACCTCGCTGTAGAAGGACGCGAAGTGCCTCTGCCAGTCGGCTCGGACCGAGGCCAGCCAGTCGTCGTTCTGGCCGGCGATCGCCGCCTCGGCCCGGGCGACGGCGTCGGGGATGTCCCCGGACACCAGACGGCGCACGCTCTCCGCCGGATCGTCGTCCGTCATCGAGACGATCTCCCCGGTCTCGAGGACGAAGTACTTCGCCTGCTGCTTCTCCAGGTGGGCCGTGGTCCTGGCGACGCATTCGGCGAACTCGGCGTCTTCCTCAATGCCTTCGCCGACCACGCGCAGGAGGTCGCGGAGCAGGGCCGCCCCGTCGGCGTAGTCCGCGGCGATGCCGATCGGAGGGTTCCAGATCATGGACGGGACGATCGTCGTGCCGCGTCCCACCATGAGCTTGTGCGCGAGCGGGATGTCCCAGTTGTGCTCGGATATGCATCGGATCCGCTGGGGGACCTCCGTCTCGCTCGGCATCGAGTCCGCGGAGTAGAGATATGAACGGTTCGCCATGGTGGTGACGCTAGCACCGGGGACCGACAACGCCGGCGCCGTCGGGCTCCCGCTCCACGACCGGGCAGCGCAGGGCCTCTTACCGCCGCCGTCGGGAGTCAGTGGCACGGAGCGAAAAGTACCTTGCGACTCGGTCGTGGAGCTCTCGGCGGTGCAAGAGGAGCCTCGGCGCCGTCCGCGCGGTGGCGCGGTGACCCGTCGGGCATGGTGTCCGTACCGGTGTGCTTGGATGCGCGGGTGACTGACCCGACCGTGTCCCCGCCGTGCCCGTGTGTGCTGTGTGATCCTGCCGCTTCGGCGACCCCGCGGGCACGACGGCAGCGGGAGGAGCACTGGTCCCGGGAGATGGCGAACGTCCGTGAACACGGCTGGCACGTGGTGGGTGTCGGCGGTGGGGACATCCCGGACTGGTCCTTCACCGTCGGACTCTGGCACTCCCATCGGATTCCCGAGGTGGCCATGTTCGGCCTGGAGCTCCAAGGGCTGATGCACTGGGTCGATGCCGCGGCCACGAAGTTCCGCGACGGGGCGGCCGCGCAGGCCGGCGCCCTGCTGCCGGGGGTCATCGAAGGGTACGAGGTCCAGGTCCAGCCCGTGGACGTCAGCTGGCACCGCCCCTTGCTGGGCACGGCCGTGGGCTTCTACCGCCGCACTCCCGTGCCCGTCGTCCAGGTCCTGTGGCCCGACCGGAACCACCGCTGGCCGTCGGACGAACGGGCCAGTCCGGGCTGCCGCGCACAGCCGAGGCTGTGGCATGCGGTCGACGAGCATCCGGCCGGGGTCTGGACCGAGGAGGCCGCCGAACACTGACGTCCCGCACAGCGGACGCGAGAGGGATGGCGGCTCGCGGGAGAGGGTTTCTCCGGCCCGAGTCGATGAGATGACACGAGGGAGTCTCGGTGATCACGCAGGGAGTGCAGGTGAGGGGCCGCTGTGATGCCTGTGGCGGCACGGCGGTCCGGGACGTCGGTCAGTTCTTCGACGGCGGTGCGCTCAGCTGGGGCAGCGAGGGACGGTGCGAGGACTGTCCGCACGCGTGGTGCGAGCAGGACAGCGGGCCGGTCACGCCCGAGGACATCCGACAGGCTCTGCTGCGGGCGCACGGGGCGGTGCGGCTTCGCCTGTACGGGGACGCGCCGAATCCGGTCGGTGTGCTGCGGGCGTTGCGCGGTGCGCGGGAACTGTCCCTCGGCGCGGCACGGGCGCAGGCCGCACAGCTTGCCGGGGCCGGTCTGGTCGGCACGCTCGTCGAGATGGAGATCCTGGCGGTCCACCTGCGCCGACGGGCTGTCGCGGTGAGCGTCGAACCAGCGGCCTGACCCCGTCCGGACAGTACGTGCGAGAGCTTGCGGGCGGTGCCGGGAAGGGCTGCGCACAGCGGACCGGGCGGTCGACTTGAGCTCCGTGCGCACCTCCCCCGGCCTGGACACGCCAGGCGGCGGTCGGTGACCCGCGCCTGCCGCTCCCCCGGCTCCGCGAGGCGCTTTCACGCCCCCGGACCGGCCTGCGGCGCGGGACGCCGAGGCCGGGGCTCCGACTCCCGCTTCAGCGCGGTTGGAGGCTCGGCAACGCGCAGGGCCATAAGGGATTGATAAGTGTGCCCCAGCAAACTCGGGGAAGCGGTTCCGACGTGCACCCGGTGATCGACATGACGGACGATTGCCGAGGTGATGCATCGCTTATCGAGACGAAAGGGGCGTCAGCGCGTGGCCCACGTACCTCCAGAGGACCCGACCGGCTCCCGGAGCCGCACACGCGTACCGGAAACGATCGCGAACATTCCCGGGCACGTCCGCGAGGAGCTGGCGCGGCGGCTGCGCCGTACCAAGCGGGCCTACCGCGAGCAGGACATCCAGGTCGTCGAGAAGCCCCTCCTCAAGCGCGCGGTCGGGGCCTCGGCGCTCGGGAACTGCATGGAGTGGTTCGACTTCGGCGTCTACAGCTACCTCGCCGCGACCATCGGCAAGGTCTTCTTCCCGGGCGCCTCGCCGGGGGCCCAGCTGATCTCGTCCTTCGCGACGTTCGCCGCCGCGTTCGTGGTGCGACCGCTCGGCGGCCTCGTCTTCGGCCCCCTCGGCGACCGCCTCGGCCGGCAGAAGGTCCTCGCCACCACCATGATCATGATGGCCGCGGGCACCTTCTCGATCGGCCTGATCCCCAGCTACGCCACGATCGGCATCGCCGCCCCCGTCCTGCTGCTGCTCGCCCGAATGGTCCAAGGGTTCTCCACCGGTGGCGAGTACGGCGGCGCCACCACCTTCGTGGCCGAATACTCACCCGACCGCCGGCGGGGCTTCCTCTCCAGCTGGCTCGACTTCGGCACCTTCGTCGGCTACGCCCTGGGCTCCGCGCTCGTCACCGTGCTGAACGCGGCGCTCTCCGACGAGCAGATGCTGTCCTGGGGCTGGCGCCTCCCGTTCCTGATCGCGGGGCCGCTGGGCGTCATCGGCCTCTACATGCGGCTGAAGCTGGAGGAGTCCCCGGCCTTCCAGCAGCAGCTGGACGAGCACGAGAAGAACCTGGCGCAGGAGTCGGTCGGCGGCGAGTTCAAGACCATCGTGCGCGACCACTGGCGGCCTCTGCTGCTGTGCATGGGCCTCGTCCTGCTCTACAACGTCACCAACTACATGGTCACCGGCTATCTGCCCACCTACCAGACGGAGACCCTGGGCCGGTCCAGCACGTCGGCCGATGTGCTGGTGCTCATCGGCATGGTGTGGATCGTCCTCCTCATCACCTTCCTGGGCCGTCTGAGCGACCACGTCGGACGGCGCCCCCTGTACGCGGTCGGCGCGGTGGCGATGATCGTCCTCGCGATCCCGGCCTTCCTGCTCCTCAAGGCGGAGGGGACCTGGTCTCCGATCTTCGGCATGCTGATCCTGGCCACCCTGCTCGCCTGCTTCGCCGCGCCGAGCGCGGCGACCCTGCCCGCCCTCTTCCCGACCGCCGTGCGCTACGCCGCGATGGGCATCGGCTTCAACTTCGCCGTGGCGGCCTTCGGCGGTACCACCCCGCTCGTGACCGAAGCGCTGGTGAACGCCACCGGCAACGACATGATCCCCGCGTACTACCTCATGCTGGCCGGCGCGATCGGTCTGGTGACCGTCAAGTTCCTGCCGGAGAGCGCCGGGCTTCCGCTGCGCGGCTCCCAGCCGATGGTCGGCTCGCAGGAGGAGCGGAAGGAGCTGATCGGCACCTCCCGTGACCTCATCCGGTACGCCGAACAGGGCTCCCCGGCGCCTTGAGCCCGTCCGCCCACGGCACCGGGCGCCCTCCCGTGCCGTCTCCCCTGCCCTGCTGGGTCCCGTCCCGCTCCGGTTGCCGCTCCGGGCCGCACGAGTGAGCTTGTAAGGGGTACGGGGAGGTTCCGAGCGGGACCACCGATCCCCGACCGTCCGAATCCTCAGGAGGAGACATGGCTTACCCCCAGCAGGACCCGAACCAGCAGGAGGGCCCCGCGGACGGCGGCGCGGCCGGTACGCCCGGCGTGCACGACGGAGGCGCCGACGGCGGAGCCGAGGGCCCTGCGGACGGCGGCGCGGCGGGCACGCCCGGCGTCCATGACGGTGGCGCCGACGGTGGGGCCGAGGGTCCCGCGGACGGCGGCGCGGCCGGCACTCCGGGCGTCCACGACGGAGGCGCCGACGGTGGGGCCGAAGGCCCCGCGGACGGCGGCGCGGCCGGTACGCCCGGCGTGCACGACGGAGGCGCCGACGGTGGGGCCGAAGGCCCCGCGGACGGCGGCGCGGCGGGCACGCCCGGCGTCCACGACGGAGGCGCCGACGGCGCGGCCGACGAGACCGGCCACGGCGTTTGAGCACGGCCCCCACGACGCTTCGGGACACCGCCGCCGACACCGGCCGCGGTGTCCTCGAAGCGCGTCTGACGAACCTCAGCCGCGAGGAGTTCGCCCGGTACGTCTGGGGGCGCGCTCCGCTGCTCACGCGCGGGGCCGATGACTTCTCCGACCTGTTCTCGGCGTCCGCCGTGGACGAGCTGGTCTCCCGGCGCGGGCTGCGCACCCCGTTCCTCCGCGTCGCCAAGGACGGCTCCACCCTCCCCGAGTCCGCGTTCACCGCCTCCGGAGGGGTCGGCGCGACGGTCGCGGACCAGCTCGACGACACGGCGCTGTGGCGGAGCCTCGCCGACGGCGCCACCCTGGTCCTGCAGGCGCTGCAGCGCACCTGGGAGCCGGTCGCGGACCTCGTGTCGCGGCTCGGCACCGAGCTGGGCCACCCGGTGCAGGCCAACGCCTACGTCACCCCTCCGCAGAACCGCGGGTTCGACGCCCACTACGACGTCCACGACGTCTTCGTCCTGCAGATCGCCGGCACCAAGCGCTGGATCGTCCACGAGCCCGTACACCCGGACCCGCTGCGCGACCAGCCCTGGACCGACCACCGCACCGCCGTCGCCGACGCCGCCCGGGGCGAGGCGTACCTCGACACCGTGCTCGGACCCGGCGACGTCCTCTACCTGCCGCGCGGCTGGCTGCACGCCGCCGAGGCGCAGGGCGAGGTGTCGATCCACCTGACGCTCGGCGTCCACACCTGGACACGGCACGCCCTTGCCGAACAGCTCACGCGGGCCGCCCTCGCGCTGCTGCGCGACGACCCCGAGATGCGCGGCTCCCTCCCCCTGGGCGTGGACGGGCCGGACGGCGAACTCGCCCTCGTACGCCGGCGTCTCGTCGAAGCCCTCGCCGAGGCCGATCCCGCGCCGCTGTTCCACCGCGACCGGCGCGGCCGGGCGCGCCCCGGGCCCCTGGGGCCGCTGGCACAGCTCGCGGCCGTCGACGGGCTGTCCGCCGCGACGCCGGTGCGTCTGCGCGAGGCGCTGGAGGCGCGGCTCGACGGCGGGCGGCTCTCCACCCGCGTCGGCTGGCTCGACTTCCCGGAGACGGACCTGCCACAGGTGCGCAGGATCCTCGACGGGGAGGTCCACCACGCCGGTGACCTAGGTCTTCCCTTCGCCGAACGACTTCTGCGGGCGGGCGTCCTGGTGCCTGCCGGGCCGTGAAGCGGGCGGAATGACGGCTCCCGCACGGTTCTTCTGCGCCGAGGCCGCCCGGCTGCGCGGCGACGCGCTCGCGGGCACCGCGCCGTACGGCTCGGTCTGGATCCTCATCGAGTACCGGGCCGGCTGGCCGGTCAACGGCTTCGACGGCCTCGACCTCGACCCCGAGGTCAAGACGCGGGTGTACGCCGCCGCCCAGGCGCTGCGCGCCCGCATGCTGCTGATCAGGCGCCACGGACGCCGCAGGCCGGACCATCCGCCGCGCTGGGCCGTCCTGCGGTACGACGGGGACGGCGCCCACCGCCAGAAGTGGGGCGTCTGGCGCAACGACAAGGACCTGGCGGAGATCGTGGACGCCCTGGACTCGCCGGGGGAACGGGACCACCCGCCCGTCGTCCTCGTCTGCGCCCACGGCACGCACGACACCTGCTGCGCCGTCCGGGGCCGTCCGGTGGGGCGCGCGCTGAGCGACCGCTGGCCGGAGCTGGTGTGGGAGTGCACGCACGTGGGGGGCGACCGGTTCGCCGCCAACGTCGTCGTCGCGCCCGACGGCGTCTACTACGGCAACCTCGACGCCGCCTCGGCGGTGACGGTGCTCGAAGGACACCTGGGGGACCGCATCGGCGCGGACCACCTGCGCGGGTACACCGACCTCGTCCCGTCCCAGCAGGCCGCCCTGTCCGCCGTGCTCCGGCACGCGGGCCCTTCGGGGCGGCACGACTACGCGATCGAGGAGACGGTCCGCGAGGGCGACCGGTGGCGGATCCGCGTCACCGGCCGCCTCGCCGGCCTCTCGGCCTTCGAGGTCGAGGTCCGTGCCCACCGGTCCCCGCCCCTCCGACTCACCTGCCGCGGCCTGTTCCCCGCCTCGGCGGTGTCGTACGAGGTCGTGTCGCTCCGCGTCGGCTGATCCGGCTGCGGAGCCCGCCCGAAAAACCGTTTGGCGGACCGGCACGAGCGCTGTTACGTTTCCGACGGCCGTGCGAGAGAACGAGGAGGTGGTACCCGTGAACGCAGTATCGACATGGGTGCTCCCCTCCGGGGTCACGGTCGGGCGATAGGTCGTCCGGGAGCGCCGTTCCAGCGCACTCCCGAAAGGCACGACCGTGCACTTCACTTCCGAACAACGCCTCGACGACGGCGTCCTCGAACGCGCATTCGCCCTCGGCGAGATCCCCGGCATCCTGTGGACGCCCCCGTCACCCTCCGCACCGGCACCGCTGATCCTGCTCGGCCACCCGCCACTCGGGCTGCGCGGGATGTATCCCCGGCTGGTGGAGCGGGCCCGGCAAGCGGCGGCGGACGGCTTCGCCTCGGCCACCATCGAGCTCCCCGGGAGCGGTGACCGGCCCCGCTGGGCCGGCCTCGAGCAGGCCCGTGCCGATCTGCGCCGGGCCTTGGAGGCCGGCGGGCCGGTCGACGGCGGGATCGTCGACGCCCTCGTCCTCCCGCTCGTCGAGAGGGCGGTCCCCGAATGGCGCACCGCCCTGGACGCTCTTCTGTCGCTGCCCGGGATCGGCGGCCCGGTCGGGTACTCGGGAGGGGTGATCTCCGTCGGCATCCGGCTCGCGGTGGTCGAGCCGCGCGTCTCGGCCGCCGTTCTGTTCGCCGGGAGCCTGGTGCCCGCCATCATGTTCGAGGAAGCCCGCCGGGTCACCGTTCCGCTGCACGTCCTGCTGCAGTGGGACGACGAGGGCAACGACCGGCAGGCGTCCCTGGACCTGTTCGACGCCTTCGGCTCCGAGGAGAAGACGCTGCACGCCAACATGGGCGGACACACCGGCGTCCCCCGATTCGCGGGGGACGCCGCGGCCCGGTTCTTCACCCGGCACCTGAAGTAGGGCCGGGGCCGTCAGGGCCCCCGGCGGACGGCGACCCGTGTCGACCGGGACGCCGTTCCTGCGGCAGGCACCGCGCGCTCGGAAGCGGCGGTGCCTGCACGGGCGGGTGGTACGCGCTGTGCGCGGCCGCGCCGGGTCGTACGCGATCGTCAGGTGCGTTGCAGCGTGCAGCTCCCCTCGGTGCAGGAGCGGCGCAGCCGTCCGGCCGAGACGGTCTCCACGAGGCCGACGGCCCAGCACATCGGGCAGCCGCGCAGGGCGACCAGGCCGATCGGGGCGAGCAGCAGACTCGCGGGACCGACGACCGGGAGCAGGGCCAGTGATCCGATGAGCGCACCGAATCCGATCGCGCCGCGGGCCAGGTGGCGCGGGACGGTGGCGCTGGCGAAGCTTCCGCGTTCGGGCGCGCCGCCATCGGCGGGAGCGCCGGGCGGGACGGCGCCCGTCGCGGTGGGGTCGGTTGTCATCGTCATCGTCCTCGTCCTTTCGTACGTGCCGGCTCCTCGCGCAGCGTCTCGCGCACCGCCGAACGGGCCCGGTGCAGCCGGGACTTCATCGCGGCGGTGCTCAGCCCGAGCCGGTCCGCGACGGCACGGCCGGGCAGGCCCTGGACGTCCCGCATGATCAGCACCTGCCGCTGGTCGGCGGGCAGGGCGGCGATCGCGGCCCCGACCCGTTCGGCCTCCAGGCGCAGCAGGGCGTCCTCCTCGGCGGACCGTGCCGTGTCACCGGACGCGTGGTTCCCGTCCGGCGACTCGTAGCGGCCCGGAGCGTCACCGCCCCCGCGCCCCGGCGTGTCCGGGCCGCGGGAGAGCAGGGTCCGGGTGCGGCGCAGGCACTCGTTGCGGACGATCCGGAACATCCACGACGCCAGCGCCCCGGAGGCCCGCAGCATGCCGATCTTGCGGTAGAGGATGATCACCGCCTCCTGGGCGGCGTCCTCGGCGTCCTGGGGCGTGGCGCACAGGGTGCGCGCGAACCGGTGCACGTGCGGGTACGAGCCGTGCACCAGGGCGGTGAGCGCCTCCGTGTCACCGCCCTGCGCCGCGGCGATCAGGGTCTCGCCGGGCCAGGTGCGGTCAGCCACGCCGACGCCTCCGGCGGCGCAGCACGGTGACGGTGCACGCGCACAACAGCAGCGCGGCGGCCGCGGCGATGACGACGGTGGTCATGGGTTCCTCCCGGTGAGTGGTGGAGCGGACGGGGTCGTCCGCACATGCATCAGAGGCGAGGCGGGCGCGAAAGGATTCACCTCGTCCCGAGAAACGTCCGCGTCCGAAGGAAGCCCTCCTCGCACCCGTGCGGTGCCTACGGGGTGAGCCAGCCGCGCAGGACCCTGCTGACGGCCGGCATCGCCACGTACGTCATGAGCACGTTGAAGACGCAGGCCGTGACGGCGCTGCTGAGGAGGAGGGGGAGCGTGGCCAGGTGGGGCAGGAGGAAGAGGCCCCCGAGGACGGAGATCGGGTAGACGGCGAGGGTCGCGCTGATCGCCATCTTCCACCGGGGCGGCGCGGGCCGGACGGAACCCGGTTCGGCGAACCAGGTCTCCATGCCGGTCAGTTCCCGCCGGGCGACCTCGGTGTGGTGGTGTCCGGCGCAGTCCGCGAACCAAGCCGCGCGCTCGGGCGACTCCTGCCAGGTCCGGCACGCTCCGGCGTCCCGGAAACGGTGGACGAGGAACCACGGGGCGTCTCCGCCGGAGGAGCGGAAGAACCCGTATCCGAGGTGGCCGGGGAAAGTGGCCGCGGTGTCGAGGATGCCCTTCGCCCACCGTTCGAAGGCGGCTTCGTGGCCGGGGTCGACCCTGCGGGCTATCAGGAGGGTGACCTCGCCGGTGTCGGCGGGAACGGTGGCGCGCTCAAGGCTCGTCGCGGTCAAGACGGACTCCTCGTGATCTCGCCGCGCCCCCCGGTACTGTACGCGCCGTACGGGGCGGGTGTCGGCGTCCGGGCCGGGTGAGGGGCTTCAGAGGCCGGCTTCGGCGGTGATGCGGTCCATCCGTGCTCCGGGCAGTACGGGGTTGGCCGCGGCGTGGTCGGCGACGTCGGGTTCCGGGTCCGCGAGCAGTCGTTCCAGGAGGTCCACGCCGACGTTGGGGTGCCGGGCCACTCCCGCGCGGAGGAACGGTTCCTCGCAGTCCCCCAGGCGTCGCAGCTCCGCGACGGGCAGGTGGGGGTCCTCCAGCGCGAGGCAGCGCACCCGCGGGTCCGGTTCGTCGACGAGGCCGCGCAGTTCGTGGCGGGGGAAGTGGGGGTGCTCCACGAGCCGGGGCCGGCGGGGAGAGGAATCGCCGTGCTCCCGGACCAGCCGCAGCAGTACCGCCGCGGGGACGTCGGGCCGCAGGGCGGCGGCGTACCGGACGGACGGGGCGGCGTCTTCGTCGAGCCGCTGCCATGCCTCGTCCGGCAGGTCCGTGCTTTCCGCCAGGGTTGTGCGGAACACCGCGTGGGGGCAGTTCAGATAGGTCAGGCGTTCGGCGAGCGGCGCGTTCCGCAGCCAGTCGGGGCGGTAGGGCGACCAGTGGAGGGCGACCTCGGCGTCGATGCCGCCGGCCGCCTTCTCGGCCTCCACCACGGCGAGCAGTCGGTCCCGGTCGCCGGGCGTGGTGTGACGGCTGTAGGCCACCGCGACACGTACGACGGGGTCTTCGCTGTCCTGGAGGCGGGCCACCATGGCGGCGGTCAGGTACGGGTTGCCGGCCACCGCGCCCAGGACCGACTCGTCCCCGGTCGCGAGGAGCCGGTCGAACTGCTCGGCCGTCAGGGGAAAGCGGTGCGCGACGTTGGCCCGGACCGCCGGATCCGCGAGACAGCGCTCGTGGAGTTCCGGCGGGACGCCGGGGTCTTCGGCCCTCGACGCCGCGTCCCGCACCCCGGGATCCGGATCGGTGAGCAGCGCCTTCTGCACGGCGGCGGGCCGGTCGTGCCAGTCCTGCGCGATCGCCGCACGGAGCTTGGGATCGGGGTGGGCCGCCAGTTCCGCCGGCGACAGGCCGTACGTCTCGACCAGGGCTTCGACCCCGAGCCCGACCCCGCTCTCCACCGTGCTGCGGACGAAGTCCGCGAAGGCGTCGCGGATCGCGGGGTCGGGATGTTCCGCGATCCGGCGGCGCATCGCCGGGGAGACCCGGCGCCCGTGCAGGCGGATGGCCGCGTCGCCACGGCCGTGTATCAGCAGGGCCTCGGCGACCGCGTCCGGTAGTCGGCCCTCGCGCGTCATCAACCCGTGTCGGCCCGCGGCATGCGCGGCCAGTCGTACCAACACGTTCGTCGGGGCGGCCGGGTTCCGTCCCAGCCCGGACAGCTGCGGCCGCTCGAGATGCACCATGCGCCCACGCTAGTCGAGTCGCGGCGGCGGTTCGCGTGGGTGGCGGGCGAAATGGCTTGCGTAGCACAGCGGTTGTCGCGCCTTCACCGCACGGAGAGGAAGCCGGTGCGCATTCGGCCGGCCTCGGCCCGGTCGGTCAGACGTGGCGCAGGTGGTCGCGCAGCGCACGGGCCGCCTGGCCCATCAGGGCGTCCGCGCCGGGCTGGACGGCGGCCGGTACCAGGGATTCGGTGAGTACCGCGACGGCGTAGGCGCCGCCGTCGCTGTGCTCCACCACGCCGATCTCGTGCCGGAGGTTGAGCAGGGTGCCGGTCTTGGACCACCAGGTGGTCGCGTCCGAGGCGAAGTCGGGGGTGAGGCGCTGGCGGAGCATGTTGTGCAGCATCAGTCCGCGCACCGCCTCCGCGACCTGTGGGTGAAGGGCCTTGGGCGCCCAGAGCTCCTGGAGCAGGTCGACCCATGCCCTGGCGCTTCCGGTGTTGGCGCGTGTCGTGTCGAGCTGCGGCACCCGGTGGCCGCGTCCGCTGGTGCCGGCGTCGATGGCGAGCGCGTGCGCGAGGTGCGCCTGGTCGGTGTCGAAGCGTTCGACGGGGGTGTCGCTGAGTTCGTCGGCGGTGTGGCGCACGGAGATGCCGTGGATGCCGAACTCCCGCAGGAGGGCGGTGACCCGGGCGGGTGGCGTGAGGCCGAAGAGGGCGTCGGCGGCCCGTTCGTCGCTCAGGCACGTACTCAGGTAGAGCAGGTCGTCGACGGCGATCCGCGCGGGATGGCGAAAGCGGGTCAGGCCGGTGGGCCCGGGGACGGTGCTGCGTCCCGGGGCGACGTCGAGCGGGGTGGAGCCGTCGAGTTCGCCGCGCCGGATGCGTTCGAAGGTCGCCACCGCCAGGGGGACCTTGACCAGGGAGGCCGAAGGGAGGACGGTGTCCGGGTCGACGCCGATCTCCTCGCCGGTGCGCAGGTCCCGCACCAGGAGGCAGCCCCGCAACCCGCCGCCCGTCAGCCGCCGTTCCACCTCGTCGATCAGTGTGCCGGTGCGCACGTGCCCGCCTTCCGTTCCTCGTCCGTTCCGTCCTCGCTCGTGCCCGTAGCCGTGGGCGTGGCTGTGCCCGTGCCCGTGGCCGTGTCCCCTGTCGGGGTCCCTTCCGGGTCCGCGCCCAGGCAGCGGGCGAGGGCGCGGCCCAGGCGGCTGACCGTTCTGGCCGGGTCCCCGCCGTCCGCCGCGCAGAGCGCGAACCCCCGGACCGGGGACAGTTCGCCGATCGGGCGCCAGTGCAGGCCGAGCCCGGCGGCCTGTCCGGGCGAGCAGAGCAGCAGGTCGTCCCCGTAAAGCACTTCGGCCACCGCGTCCGTCAGGTCGGTCGCCGCGGCGAACTGCGCGGGGCGCAGCCCGACCGCGTCCCGCAGGCGTGCCAGCGGGTCGCGGACGTGCGGCACGTCGTCCTCGGGCTGGATCCACAGCCTCCGAGCCGGGCCCCGGTCGGTCCGGCCGATCCGCAGGGTCTCCAGCCAGAAGCGGCGCGCGCCGGGGTCCGCGGCCGTGGCGACGCCCAGGGGCACCGACCAGACCGCTTCGTCGGGCGGCACCGCCAGCACCGCGGCCCGCACCTGCCGGGCCCGTACCAGGTCCTGGCGTTCGGTGGGCGGCGCGATCCGCAGGTCGAGGGCTATTCCGAGGGCCCGGGCGTCGGCGACGAGGCGCGCCAGCGCCACCGTGCCGCAGACGGCGGGCACCGCGATCCGCCACGGCCTGCGCCGTGCCGTCTCGGCCTCGTGGAGCAGGACGTCGGCGGCGCGCACCAGGGCCCGCGCCGACGGCAGCAGGTCCCGGCCGAACGGGGTGAGCACCGCGCGGCGCGACGTGCGTTCGAAGAGCTGCTCGCCCACGTGCTCCTCCAGCGCGGCGACGCGGCGGCTGGCCACCGGCTGGGACATGCCGGCCGCGGCCGCCCCGGCGGTGAAACCGCCGTGCTCGCCGACGCTGACGAAGGCTCGACTCGCTGCCACCAGATCCACACTCCGCACCCTATGCGCCGCCGCTTTCCATGCCGATTCCGCATGGAACGGTGCGTGGCGGCATTGGACCGCATGGCGGCGGCGGGCGAGTGTGGTCCGGTACTCGTGACACGCACCGGGCCGGTGCCGTGCGGGACCGGCCCCTACGCGCCCCTGCCCGGGGCGCACCGGAGGTCCGTACCATGCAGCTCACCCGCGCCAGGCGCGCCCTCACGGGATTCGCCGCCGCGCTCGTCCTCGTCCCGCTGACCGCCTGCGTCGAGCAGAGGGCACAGGCCTCCCCGCCCTTCCCCACCCTCTCGGCCCCCATCTCGCCACCCGTCTCGCCCTCCGTCGGAACGACGTCCGTCCCGGATGCGGCCGGCGTGTCCCACCGACGTGAATTCCGCGCCCTGGAGCACGCCTTCGACGCCCGGCTCGGGGTCTACGCGATCGACACCGGCACCGGACGCGAGATCGCCTACCGGGACCGCGAACGGTTCCCCTACGCGTCCACCTTCAAGGCCCTGGCCGCCGGCGCCGTGCTGCGCGAGGAGAAGCTGAGCGGCATGCGGCGCGTCGTGCGGTACACGGAGGACGAGCTGGTCGACCCGTCGCCGGTCACCGAGAAGCACGTCGACACGGGGATGACGCTGGACGCCCTCGCCGACGCCGCCGTCCGGCACAGCGACAACACGGCGGGCAATCTGCTCTTCGAGGAGCTGGGCGGCCCGAAGGGCCTCCAGGCCGTGCTGCGGTCGATCGGCGACGACGTGACGCGGATGGACCGGATCGAACCGGAGCTCGGGGACTGGCGGCCGGGCGAGGTCCGGGACACCAGTTCGCCGCGGGCGCTCGCCGGCGACCTGCGCGCCTTCGTCCTCGGTGACGTTCTGCGGGCCCCCGAGCGGGAGCGGCTCGCCACATGGCTGAAGACCAATCTGACGGGTGACGAGACCATCCGGGCCGGAGTGCCCGACACCTGGGTGGTCGGGGACAAGACGGGGACGGCGACGACGTACGGCGGGCGCAACGACATGGCCGTGGTCTGGCCCCCGGACGGTGCGCCGATCGTGATGGCGATCCTGTCGACCCGCTCCGACCGGGAGGCGGAGCCCGACAACCGACTGATCGCCCGGGCCGCCTCCGTGGTCGCCGGGGCACTGCGCTGAGCGAGCGCTTCGGGCGCCGGGAGGCGCGTCGGTGAGGGCGGGGGCGCCCCGAAGGTCATTCCGTCGCAGGTTCCGACGTGTGAGCGAGCAGCCTGGCGAGCAGCTCCGCGTTCCACTCGACGTACTCGACGCCCGCTCCGTCCGCGTGGCGGGCGTAGAGGAAGCGTCCGGTGGGGCCCTCGGTCGCGGGGGTGGTGAGGGTGGCGCCGGCGTCCTTCAAGGTCTCCTGGAGGGCGTCGAGGTCCCGGACGACGACGGTGGCGGAGGCGTGAGCGTACTTCGCGCGTTCCTCGGCCGGCCCCGCGATGACCAGGAAGTCGCCGATGGCTGCGAGGGCGACCGCCTGGAACGTCAGCCGCAGGTGGGGCTGTTCGCCCGTGAGCCGCTCCAAGAGCGGCAGGGCACGGTCGAGGTCGTCGGCCCACAGGCGCGCGTAGGTCTTCAGGATCGTCATGGCTTCGCTCCCCAGGATCTCTTCCAGTTCCTCGGCAACCGTAGGTGAGTATGTTCTGACGTGGGAGAACGCACTTTCCAGTGAGAGAGGCACCTGATGGAAACCGAGCAGGTCCAGCCCGAGGAGGCGGACGTGATCCGTGTCCATTCCCTGGCACGCGAGATCTTCTCGGGGGTGGCCGGCAAATGGGCCCTGCTGGTCATCGACGCCCTGGGCTCCCGGACGCTGCGGTTCACCGAGGTGAGGGCCGAGGTGGCGGGCATCAGCCACAAGGTGCTCACGCAGACCCTGCGCGGGCTGGAGCGGAACGGGGTGGTGCACAGGACCGTGTACGCGACGGTCCCGCCCCGCGTGGACTACCGGCTGACCGAGGCGGGCGAGGAGCTGCGCGACACGGTCAACGGCATGTGCGCCTGGACGCGCCGCCACCTGGGCGAGGTCGAGGCCGCACGGCGCCGCTTCGCCGAACAGGAGCACGGCACGGAACGGTGAGCCGTGGCTCCGGGCCGATCGCGCGGTCCTCGATCTGGAGATGCCCGGCGGCGACGGGCTCTCGGCCGCTCGTGATCTCCTGGTCGCCCTGCCCGAGTGCCGGGTCATGATCCTCACCGGTCTGGGCCGTCCCGAGGCGCTGCGATCCGCGCTCGCCGCACGCGTCGGCGGCTTCGTCCTCAAGGACGCCCCGCCGGACCGACTCGCCGTCGCGATCCGTCGCGTGGCCGCCGGGGAGCACGTCATCGACCCCCGGCTCGCCGCCGCGGCGCTGACCGCCGGGAAGGACCCGCTCACCGCCCGTGAGACCGACGTGCTGCGGCTGACCGCCGCCGGGGCCGGGCTCGACCAGATCGCCGGTGAACTGCACCTGTCCCAGGGGACCGTGCGGAACTACCTCGGCGCGGCCGTCGTCGAGCTCGACGCCCGCAACCGGCTCGACGCCGTGCGGATCGCCCGGGAACAGGGCCGGCTGGAGTAGCGCGGCGCCATCCGCCGGCGGGTACGGTCACGGGGCCCAGCAGGGCGGTCAGGACGTAGCCGTTCGCGGTCTCCTCGGTGTTCGGCCTTCCGCCGAGCGCCTCTGCGCGCTCCCGCAGGTTCCGCAGGTTCCGCAGTCCGTTGCCCCCGGAAGTCCTCCCGGGAACGGTCGCGGCGAGGTCCCCCTTCTGTCGTGGGACCGGCGTCGCACGCCCGTCGTCCGCGACCCGCAGCAGGTCCGGGCCGATCTCCACCTCGCAGCGGCGCACCCCTGCGGCACGCCGCAGGACGTTCCTCACCGCCTCGCGCAGCACGGTGGCGAAGGTCGTCACCGACGGCCGGACGGTCCTGTCCAAGGGTTACGGAGTCGCGGACGTCGGCCGCCGGACCCCGGTCGACCCGGATCGCACCGGCTTCTTCCTCGGCTCGCTCGCCAAGCTCTTCACGACGCAGGCGGCGTCCCTGCTCGTCGCCGACGGCAGGGTCGACCCGAAGGCCGACGTCAACGACAGCCTGCGGGCGGTGACCGTCCCCGACACCTGTCCCGGGCGTCCGGTCACCCTGCACCATCTGCTCACCCACACCGCCGGATTCGACAGCGACCTGGTCGGCCGCACCAAGGCCCGTCCGGAGGACGTGGAGCCGCTCGCCGAGAGCCTCACGGTCCGCCGGCCGCCCCGGGTCCGCCCTCCGGGCGTGGTCGCGGCGTACGACAACTACGGTTACGCGCTCGCGGGCCGGCTCGTCGCCGAGGTGTCCGGCCGGCCCTTCCCCGCCTATGTCGACGAGCACGTCTTCGAGCCGCTGGGCATGACGCGTTCCACGCTCGCCCAGCCGCAGCCGGACGCCGTCGCCACACGGCTCGCTCGTGGCTATCGGCCCGGCGGCACCACCGGCTGGGTGGAGGACAAGGGCCAGTACGGGGCGTGGACCCCGTCCGGTCCGGGGGCCGTCAGCACCGCCGCCGACACGGACCGCTGGATGACCGGCCGGCTCGCCGGCGCGTCGGCGGCGGACCGCCTCATGCGCCAGGTGCAGTACCGGCAGGATCCCCGGTCGCCCGGCCTCGGGTACGGCTTCGAGGAGTGGCGGCGCGGTAGGCGGACCGGATGGTTCAAGGACGGTGACATCTCCGGCTTCCACTCCGACCTGCTGCTCGTGCCCGACCGGGGTGTCGGGGTGTTCGTCGTGTTCAACGGCGACGGCACGGACGGCCGTGCCGGGTGGAACGGCAAGGAGCTGATCCACCGCATCGTGGACGCCCTGGTTCCGGACGGTCCGGTGTCCGCCGCCCCGGCCCCTGCCGTCGACGCCGCCGTCGACTCCTACACCGGCACCTACCGTCCGGCGCGGGTGAGCCGCACCGGCCTCATGGCGGTGGAGGGCCTGGTCTCGGCGGTGACCGTCGAGAGGGACGGCGGGAGCGGTCTGCGCACCGTGGGGCTGTCCGCCGACCCCGACCGGCCGGAACAGAGGTGGTCGGCCCTGGGCGACGGGTTCTTCCGGGAGCGCGACGCCGGGGGCGGGACGCTCGCGTTCACCGGGGACGGGCTGCTGGTGTCCTCGGCCACGCCTTCGACGGCGTACGAGAGGTTGTCGTGGCACCGGTCCCCCGTCCTGCACGCGGGGTCGCTCCTCTTCGGCCTGGGCGTGCTCGCCCCGGGCGCGATCGCCTTCCCTGCGACCGCTCTGCTGCGGCGTTCTCGCGGCCGGATCGGTCATCCGCCGGGTGCCCGGGCGGCCCAGGCGCTGGCCGCGACGGCCGGTGCTCCGGGGATGGTGGTCCCTCCCGGGCCGTCTCGTGTTCGGCCGTACGGCGGCGGCCGCGCTCGCGACGACCGTCGTGCTGGTCCACTACCACCTGGTGAACGCGCCCTTCACCCGGCTGACCGCGTGACCCCGTCCCCGGCCTCGTTCCGTCAAGAGTTCCCGGCTCGGGGGATCGCGGCCTCGATGTGGGCGAGTTGGGCGGCGAGGAGCGCTTCGAACGCGGCGTCGCGGTCCACCCCGAGAGGGCGGACCCGGCGGCCGAAGTGGGCCAGGGCGGGGAAGCGTTCGGGGTCGGCGCCGAGGACCGTGACGCGGAACAGCTCCATGCCCTGCTCGTGCTCCTCAGGGGCGATGGTGCCGACTCTGGCCTCGGAGGCGATCAGGGCGGCGATGAGGACCGCGAGCCGGTGGTAGTGCGCCGGGACCTCCTCGTCGGGCAGTCCCGACGCGCGCAGGGCCTGCAGCACCTCTTCCACGACCAGCCGGGAACCGGTGCCGCCCGCCGCGTACCGCCCCCAGATCTCGGCGAGTTCGGGCTGCCGGCCGAACGCCTCCCGCACGCGCAGGGCCAGGGTGGTGATGCGCTGCTTCCAGTCGCCCTCGGCGCGGTAGCCGTCCACGGCGGCGAGGAGGATGCGGTCGGCGACCGCGCGCAGCAGTTCCGTCTTGCTGCGGAAGTGCCGGTAGAGGCTGGAGGAATCCGTCCCGAGAGTCGCGGCGAGCCTGCGCACGCTGAACGACTCCGTGCCGCTCGTGCGCAGCAACTCCACTGCCGCGTCCAGGATCTCCTCGGTCGACCAGCGCCTGCGACCCGTCATCCCGCTCCTTTCGCCGGGCTTAGTCTAACCTCTGCACTTGATGTTGCACGCACCGCGTGCACAATGAGGACATGGGTGTGCCGAGCACCCGTACGCTCACTCCGAACCATGCGAAAGGGCTTATTTCGTGAGGCAGTTACTGGACACCGCGGCGCTGGACGCCGCCATGGAGAACGTCCGCCGCGCCGGGATGCCGGGCCTGTTCGCCGAGGTGCGGGACGGCGACCAGGTCTGGCGCGGCGCCGCCGGGGTGGCCGACGTCGACACCGGCCGCCCCGTCACCGCCGGCATGCGGCACCGGGTCGGCAGCGTCACCAAGACCTTCGTCTCCGCCGCGGTCCTGCAGCAGGTCGAGGCCGGCCGGATCGGCCTCGACGCACCGATCGGCCGGTACCTTCCGGAGCTGGTCCCCGGAGAACGCGGTGCCGCGATCACGGTCCGGATGCTGATGAACCACACCAGCGGCCTCGCCGAGTACCTCCCGTACGCCTACCCCTCCTTGGAGGCGTACCCCGACCTCACGAAGATCGGGCCCCGGAGCCTGGACGACCACCGGCTCACCCGGTTCGACCCCGTCGAACTGATCGGGATGGGGGTCGCCGCGCCCGCCGTCGGCACCCCGGGCGGTGCGCCGGGGGTGTACTCCAACACCAACTACCTGCTCCTCGCCCAGCTCCTGGAGCAGGTGACCGGCACCACGGCCGAGCGGTGCGTCACCCGGAACGTCATCGAGCGCGCCGGGCTCCGGGACACCGGATTCCCCACCGGACCGCACGTCGAGGGGCCGCACTCGCGGCTCTACGAGGCGTGGTTCGGCGCGATCGACCCGCCGCGCGACTACAGCGTCTACGACATGTCGTACGCGGGGCCGGCGGGCTCGCTGATATCGACCGTCGCGGACCTCAACCGCTTCTTCGGCATGCTGTTCGCCGGCGGGATCGTCGGTCCGTCGTCGGTGGCGCAGATGCGGCGCACCGTCCCGGTCGTCTCCCAGGAGGGAAGGACGATCGACTACGGCCTCGGTCTGCTCCCGATGGAGGAGCCCGGCCGGGACGTGTTCTGGGGCAACGGCGGCACGGTCTGGGGCGGCGGGACGCTGGCCATGGCCCGCGCCGACGGCGGGCGGCGGATGTGCGTCGCGATGAACCTGCAGAGGTGGAACAAGCTCGACTCCTCCGGCAGGCCGCAGCCCCACCCCGTCGACGACGCGCTCGCGGCTCTCCACCGCGTGGCGATGTACGGCTGAACGTGCACGGGCCCGCCGCTCCGGATCGGTCGTTCCCCCGGTGCCTGCCGGGTGCGGTCCCGTGCGTGCGCCTGCCCGCGCGGGAGCCGCCGGGGGCCCGTACCGTCGGGGTGCGGCGACGAGGCACGAGCCCCCGGCCTCCCCTACTCGGTGCGTCGCGTACGAGACGGGCCCGGTCGGTGTCGCCACGGGGAACGACGCACAGCGGCGGGTCACCTGAACACGGACGGGCCGACCACCGCGCCCGGGACGCGTCCGGCGGCAGTGGATCATTAGCGGAACGCAAGCGGCGGACGGCAGGCTCGACTCGTCAGCGGGTCCGCCCGCGCGTCGCAGCAAGGAGTCGGGGAAATGAAGAAGTTCAGGGCCGCCGTCGTCGCGGCCGCCGTCCTGGCGGGTCTCGCCACGACGGCCGCGCCCGCCCAGGCGGTGAGCCACTGCAGCCGGAGCGGCGGCGCCGTCTACATCTGCGAGTACGGGGTCACCGTTCACCGGCTCCCCGACGGCACGAAGCAGGAGTTCCTGGTCGGCACCGACTCGGCGGTGTGGACCCGCTGGAACGACAAGCGCGGGAAGTGGACCGGCTGGCAGTCCATGGGTGGGATCGTCTCCGGCGAGATCGCCGTCATCGACCGCTTCAGCGGAGGCGACCCCTGGCGGTTCGCCCTGAGCGTGCCGACCCCCGACGGCTGGCGCTACGTCAACATCCGCAGCCACGAAGGCGCTTGGAGCGGCTGGCGGCCCATGCCCGACCCGGACTGACCGGTACGGGGCCGAGCCGGGCCGTCCGGTCCGCGTCGGGCGGACGGTCCCCCGGCGTTCGCACCGCCGTCGGACCGGAACTCAGGCGGCCGCGGCGCGAAACGTACTGGGGCTCAGGCCCCTGTGGCGTTTGAACGCGGCGCTGAAGCCGAAGGCGTCGGCGTAACCGACCGACGTCCCGATCTGGGCGATGCTGAGGTCGGTGTCGGTCAGGAGCGTCTCGGCCTCGTCCATGCGGCATCGGGTGAGGTAGGCGAGGGGCGGGCAGCCCATCAGCTGGGTGAAGCGCTTGGCGAAGAGCGCCCTGGAGACGCCGGCCCGGGTGGCCAGCGACGCCACCGTCCACGCCTCGGAGGGCCGGTCGTGGAAGGCCTGCAGGGCGGGTGCGAGGACCGGGTCGGCGAGGCCCCGGTACCAGCTGGGCGCGTCGGCGCCCGCCCGGTCGAACCAGCTGCGCAGCGTGCACACCAGGGCCCAGTCGAGGAGCCGGTCCATCAACGCCTGTGAGCCGGCCGAGAATCGGGCGGCGTCGACGGCGGCCGTCTCCAGCCAGGCGCAGACCTCGGCGTCCTCCCTGATCACCAGGACGGGCGGCAGGGCGCGCAGGAGCCGTTCGTGGCGGTGGCCCGAGGCGCGGTAGGCGCCCACGATCAGTGCGGTCGCCTCCTCCGAGTCGGAACCCCAGTGGATCCCGCCGAGTTCCCGGCTGGCGTCGCACTCGGGGTCCTCGGTGAAGCAGGCGATCTCGTAGGCGCAGTGGGGGCCGTGGACGGTGGCGGGACGGTCCGCGAGGTGGAACGGCGCGGACCCGCTCACGATGGCCGTGTCGCCCGCACCGATCTCCTGCTCGGTGCCGTCGGACAGCATCAGGGTGCCTCCGCCGCGCAGGACGCTGATCATGGTGAGTGGCGCGTCGTCGGTGAAGCGGATGGTCCAGGGTGCCGTCAGTACGGCGTGGCTGACGACCGACCCCTCGGCGCGGATGCCGCTCAGGAGCGAACTCAAAGGATCCATGGAGGGCAGCGTAGACGATCTCCTATGTTCCGGAGCGTTTCTCCCATGGATCATCCACGCCGCCCCGGCTGTACTGGACTCATCGAGCCGACCGAAACCAGCCGGGAGACACCGTGACGCAGCACGCGCAGCACGACAGCCGTACCAGGACCGCCCTCGTGGTCGTCGCACACCACCGCGCCGATTCCCTCACCGCGCACACGGCCCGCCGTGCCGCCGCCCGCCTCGAGGCCGCCGGCTACCGCATCGACCTGCTCGACCTGCACGCCGAGGGGTTCGACCCGCGGATGAACACCTCCGACCAGCCGGACTGGGGCGACAGGGACAAGCCCTACTCGGACGAGGCCCACGCGCACATGCGGCGCATCCTCGACGCCGACGTCGTCGTCGCCGTCTTCCCGGTGTACTGGCAGAGCGTGCCCGCCGTCCTCAAGGGCTGGATCGACCGCGTGTGGAACTACGGCTTCGCCTACGGCCGCAGCAAGCCCCGCCTCGCCGGCAAGCGCATGCTCTGGCTGGCCCTGGCCGGCGCCGCCGGCGACGACCCCTTCGTCAAGGACATGCGGAGCGTCCTCGAAACCAACCTGAGCGAAGGCATCGCCTACTACTGCGGCTTCTCCCACTCCACCGTCGCCCTCCTCACCGACGCGGAGGAGCGCCCGCAGCGCGTCGACGCCGAAGGCAACCTCCTGGTGGGCGAAGCGGTCTCGGGCGCCGAACGGGAGGCGCAGTACGCCGACTTCGACCGGCGTGTCGGGGAGTTCGTGGAAGGGTTCGTCGCCGAGGGACGCGTGGCGGCCTGACCACCGCCCGCACTCGCCGCACCGTCGGGGCGCTCGCCGTACCGGGACCCAAGCGCCGGGCCGGTGCGGGAGCGAAGTCCGACTCGGCCCTCCGGGGGTTCAGCCGTGGTCTTCCCGTCCGGCCCGGCAGAACCGGGCCCCGCTGACCATGGTGTCGCCCGCGCGGATGGCCCGGACGTACATGCCGAGTCCGTCCGGGCCCGGGGCGCCTCCGCGGCCGATGACCAGTTCGCGGTCGTGTTCTTCGAGGTACCGCAGCAGGTCCTTGTCGACGGCTTCGACCGATCTGCCGATCAGCCGCAGGCCGTCGAAGGTCACCTGCGGCCCGTCGCGGCCGTCGACGGTCACGGCCTCCGGGGCGGGAGCCCGGCCCGCCCCGGAGGCGGAGTGGGCGCTCACCCCGGCCCGGTCGAACCGGTCGTGCAGCGCGATCCACCCGCCGTTCCCCTCCCCGTACCCGTAGGGGTGACGGCCCGGACGGGCCGCCGGCCGCTCGCCGAGCGCGGCCGCCACCTCCCACCGGCAGGGCGGACCGGCGACCGGACAGGTTCTAAGGCCGCCCACCGACACAAAGGCTCGCGGGGACGAAGACCCGGATGCGACCGGCGTGATGGAGTCGGGCGTCCTTCACGAACAGAAGGCGGGCCCCGGCCCCTGTACCGGCATCCGGGAGGCCGCAGGGCGTTTCCCTTTCGGTCCGCTCGTCGTTGCCCGAGCGGCAGGGTGCGTTCCCGCACCTTGTTCTTGGCGTGTGCGTACCTGCGAGGAGCGATGATGACCAGCCAGGACTTTCTGACGGCGAAGATCGAGCGGGGGTTCGACCAGCTCGACGCGAACGGCAACGGTGTCCTCACCGAGGACGACCACGTGGAGATGGGCCGCCGGGTGGCGGCCGCCCTCGGCCACGCCGACGGCTCCCCGGAGACCGATCGGATCGTCGGCGCCTACACGGCGATCTGGCAGGAGGTACACCTGCCGTTCCTTCCGGCCGGCAGCCGGGGGATCCCCAGGGAGCAGTTCGTCGCCTCCACCCGCGCGCTCGCCGAGGACCCGGAGGCCGCGCGGGCCGCCCTCGGCCGGATCGCCGAAACCTACCTGCAGATCGCCGACATCGACCAGGACGGCCGGATCAGCCCCGCCGAGTTCCTCGCCTTCCAGCGCGGGCACTTCCCGGGACTGACCGAACAGAGCGCGGCCGAGGCGTTCCGCCACCTGGACACCAACGGCGACGGCTCCCTGTCACCGACCGAGTTCACCGACGCGGTGATCGAGTTCTGGACCAGCTCGGACCCCGACGCCGCCGGCAACTGGTGGATGGGGCGCCCCGTCGCACCCCGCGCCTGACCCCACCGCACCACGGCTTCTCGACCACCGGTGCCGGCGGCCTCTTCTTCCGGCGTCCTGGTACCCGTGCTCCCTCGGCTCCGGTGCCGGTGGTCGTGGTGTTTTCGCCGGATGCCGAATGGCGGCGTTCTGTCCGGGCACCCGATACTTCCAGCAGATACCGCGTCCCTTGTTGTTCCGGAGGCACCGTCATGAGTCTTCTGCGTATCGTCGGCCGCCCCATGCTCGCCTCGATGTTCATCACCGGCGGCATGAGTTCCCTGCGCAATCCCCAGCAGGTCGCCCCTGTGGCCGAATCCGTCACCCGGCCCGTGACCGAACGGATTTCCGTACTGCCGGACGACACCGAACAACTCGTCCGGCTCAGCGGTGCCGTGCAGGTCGTGAGCGGCGTCCTGCTCGGGCTCGGCCGCTGCCCCCGCCTCTCCGCGCTGGCCCTCGCCGCGACGCTGGTGCCCACCACACTGGCGGCGCACCGTTACTGGGAGGTCAAGGACCCTTCCGAGCGGGCCCAGCAGCGCATCCACTTCCTCAAGAACATGTCCATGCTGGGTGGTCTCCTGATCACCGCCGACGACACCGGCAGCGCGCCCTCGCTGCTGTGGCGCAGCCGCCACGCCGCCCAGGACCTGCGGCACGACGCACGCCTGGTGCACCGCTCGGTCCGGGCCACGGCACGTCCCGCCGCGGCGGTCGGCGGCGGCCGGGCCAAGCTGGGCATCTGAGCCGGAGGGACGGAGCGGCTGGTCAGGGCCACGGCCCTGACCCGTGCTCCTCCGCGGCCTGCGTGTCTCCGCTGTTTCAGCAGGTCAGGGCTGGGAGGTGGCGACCTTGATCCCGAATCCGATCAGGACGACGCCGGTGACGCGGTCCATGGCGCGTCGCACGGAAGGCCTTTCGAAGAAGGTCCGGGCCCTGGCCAGCACCATCACGTAGCCACCGAGCCAGGCGAGCGTGAGGGCCACGTGGAGGAGGACCAGCAGGGCCATCCCCAGGTGCGGTGGGAGGGCGGAGGGCGCGAGCGTGGGCAGCAGGCCCGTGTAGAAGACCGCGATCTTCGGGTTGAGGACGTTGCCGACCAGTCCCGTACGCCACGGATTGCCCGACGGGGCCGGAACGGCGGCCGATGCCTCCGGGCGGCCGCGCTTGCTCTGCAGCAGGGCTTGGACGCCCAGGAAGCCCAGGTAGAGAGCGCCGACGAGCTTGACGACCGTGTACGCCGTGGCCGACGCCGCCAGGACGGCTGCCAGGCCGACCACGGTCAGCACGCCCCAGACGAGCAGGCCCGCCGCGATGCCGCCGACCGTGCGCAGGCCGTCCTGCCAGCCGGACGCGATCGCGCGTTTCGTCACCACCGCCATGTCCGGACCGGGAACCACGGTCAGGACTGCGAGGACGCCGGTGGCCGCCAGGAGCTGAACGAACATGGGTTCAGTCTCGCATCAGGGGCGCGGGGCGGGGCGGTGGGGCTCTCCGGTGGCCCGGCTGTGCGCGTGCTGGGCGTCCTCGACAGACGTACCGACTGCGGCATGCGGCGCTGCTGCCCGAGCCGGGTCCCGACGGCCCGCCCGGCAGTACGCGGCTCACCCGGGAGCGGGCCCGGCACGGCCTCGGCGGCCTGTTCCCCTGCGCGCCGTCCACCCAGGTGGACGGGCTGCTCGCGGCGGGGCTCCTCGGTGGGGCCCCGGCTCCGGGTCGAGCGTTTGCGTTCGGCGTCCGCTCCGGGGAGAGTTCCGCCCGGCGGATGCCGCTGGAGCGAGGGAGCGGGGCAGAGCGATGTGCGTGGTGGACCCGGCGGTCAAGGAGGCTGCCGTCGCCCGGTTCCTCCGTGAGCATCCGGAGGTGGAGCGGGCCGTCCGCGACCACCCCGCGCTGCGGGGCTGCGCCGACGTCGACTGGTCGGAGGTTCCCGGGTGTCCTGCCGGGATGCCGGTCGTGCTCCGCGGTCTCCTGGACGAGGCGGCCGGCCCCGAGGCGCTGACCGTGCTGGACAACGTCCTGATGAACGGCGTCTTCCACATGAGCTCGGTGATGCCGGCCGCCCTGCCGTTCCTGATCCGGCTGGCGGCCGTTCCCGGCACCGCGGTGCGGCGCGACCTGATCGACATCCTGATCGTCGCCGCCGAGCTGTCCTCGCCCGCCGACACCGAGAGCCAGGTGCTGCTGGTCGGAGAGGAGCGCGATCATCCGGAGCGCGGGGCGTGCAGGGCCGCCTTCAGGGCGCACGCCGCCGCTCTGCGCGCGTTGCTGGAGGACGAGACCCTGCCGGACGGGCTGATCGGCGCGGACGACCGCGAGTGCCTGCTCAAGGCCGCGGAGTCGTGGCCGCCGCACGGTCGAGGCGCTGCCGCTGGGAGTCGGTGAGCCGGAGGTCCGCCGCGGCGAGGTTCTCCTCCAGATGGGCGAGCGAGGCGGTTCCGGGGATCGGCAGGACGACCGGGGAACGGGCGAGCAGCCAGGCGAGCAGGACCTGCGGAGCGGTGGCGCCGAGTTCGGCGGCGACGGTGGTGAGCGCGGAGGACGGGCCGGATTCGGCCGCCACGGCGACGGGGCGCCAGGGCAGGAAGGCGATGCCGGCGGCCTCGCACGCCTCCAGAACCGGTTCGTGCTCCCGGTCGAAGAGGTTGTAGCGGTTCTGTACGCTCGCGATCTCGGCGGTCCGCCGGGCCTCGGCGAGCTGCTCGACGGTGACCTCGGACAGGCCGATGTGCCCGATCTTTCCCTCCAGTTGGAGTTCGCGGAGCGCGCCGACCTGGTCGGCGACCGGGACCTCGGGGTCGATCCTGTGCAGTTGCAGGAGGCCGACGCGCTCGGTCCGGAGGCGGCGCAGGCCCTGCTCGACCTGCTCGCGCAGGCTCTCGGGCCGTGCGTCGTACGCCCATCCTTCCGGGCCGTCGTTCCGGAGGATCCCGACCTTGGTGGTGATCAGCAGGTCGTCCGGGTACGGGTGCAGGGCCTCGGCCAGCAGTTCCTCGTTGGCACCCCATCCGTACAGGTGGGCGGTGTCGATCAGGGTGACGCCCCGTTCGACGGCGCGTCGGGCGACCGCGACGGACGCCTCCCGTTCGGGGCCGGGTCCGGTCGGCAGGCGCATGGCGCCGAATCCGAGTCGTCCCACCCGGTGTTCGCCGCCGATGGAGAACGCGTTCGCCGTGCCCCGGGTGTTCGCCGTGCCCGGGGCGTCCGTCGTGCCCCGGGTGTTCGCCGTGCCCGGGGCATCCGTCGTGCCCCGGGTGTTCCTCGCGTGCGAAGTCATCGGTCCTCTTCCCCTCGTCGGCCCGACGATACCGAGGGCGGTGCGGTCCGGACCAGTGCCCGCATATTCGAAAGCACCATGCGGAAACCTCTCGCTTGGAGTTATGGCACAACCGTTCGGTAGGGGGCGCAATTTGCCGCCTGAGCAGGAAGAATTCCGGTCGCACCACCCAAAGGACTCAGAGGAAAGATTCGTGCGACCAAGACTCTTCGGCATGACCGCTTCCGTGGCCGCGTTCGGACTGCTGGGCTCCCTCGTCACCGCCTGCGGCGCGTCCGGGAGCGGCGGGACGACGCTGCGCCTGGTGGCACCCGAGTACGGCAACGGTGCGGCGACCGGTTCCCGGGTGTACTGGGACGGGCTGACCGCCGCCTTCGCCGCCGCCCACCCCGGAAAGAAGGTCGAGGTGACGCTCTACCCGTGGGCCGAGGTCGACCGCGAGGTCACCCGCATGGTCGAGGAGGACGACGCTCCGGACGTGGCCCTGCTGGGCGCGTACTCCGACTTCGCCGCGCAGGGCCGCCTCTACCCCGCCGAGGAGGTGCTGTCGATCAGGGCGGAGGCGAACTTCCTGCCGCCGCTGGTGAAGGCGGGCTCGATCGACAACACCCTCTACGGCCTGCCCTTCGTGGCCAGCAGCCGGCTGCTCTTCTACAACGAGGAGCTGTTCGACAGGGCCGGTGCGAAGCCGCCGAAGACCTGGTCGGAGCTGAAGCGCGCCGCCGAGGCGCTGAAGGCGGCGGGCGTGGTCTCTCCGTACGCGCTGCCCCTCGGCCCCGAGGAGGCGCATGCAGAGGCCCTGATCTGGGAACTCAGCAACGGCGGCGGGTACACCGACATGAGCGGGAAGTACAGTCTCGCGTCCGAGCGGAACGCGCAGACGTTCCGCTGGATCAAGGACAACCTGGTCGGGCCGGGACTGACCGGCCCGGTCCCGCCGGCCGAGCTCAACCGGCAGGACGCCTTCGCCGCCTTCCTGCGCGGCGACGTCGGGATGCTCAACGGCTATCCCTCGCTCCTCCACGAGGCGAAGGCGAAGGGCATGAAGGTCGGCACGCTGCGCATGCCCGTGTCGGACACGCTGGAGGACGGGGAAGTGCCGCCGGCGGCGGGCGTCGCCGACTGGATGATGGCCTTCAGGCACGAGGGCAACCGCGAGCTGGTGGGCTCGTTCCTGAACTTCGTCTACGAGGACGAGAACCTCAACCGGTTCGCCGAGCGCTACCACCTGCTGCCGTCGACGGTGTCCGCCACCCAGGCGTCCCGGGGCACGGCGGCGGACCCCAGCTCCGAGCAGTTCCTGGGCGCGCTGCGCAGCGCGCAGCTCTACCCGGTCAACGACCCGTCCTGGTTGCAGGTTAGCAACACCATCAAGCGGAACATCGGCAAGGCGGTCGCGCCGTCCGCCGACCCGAAGGCCGTGCTGGAGCAGATCGCCCTGCAGGCCGAGGAGGGGACGCGGCCGGAGTGAACCGCGGGCCGCGGCCACGGTCACGGCCTGACATCCTGGGGTCATGAACCCTGAGGATCCGCTCCCCCGCCCCCTGCTGGTGGTGGACGGGGCCAATGTCGTGGGCTCGGTGCCCGACGGCTGGTGGCGCGACCGGCGCGGGGCCGCCGAGCGGTTGCGCGACCGGCTCGCCGCCACCGGCGGCCCGGCCGACGGCCCCTACCCGGGCCCGTACGACGTCGTCCTGGTCGTCGAGGGGCGGGCCCGGGGCGTCGCCTCCGTGCCCGGTGTGCGGGTCGAAGAGGCTCCCGGCAGCGGTGACGACCTGATCGTCGAGCTGGTCCGGGGCGCGAACGGGCGACCGTGTCTGGTCGTCACGGCCGACCGGGAACTGCGTCGACGTGCGGAGGAGGAGGGCGCCCGCTGCATGGGCCCCAGTGGTCTCCCTCCGGCGCCGGCCCGCTGATCGTCCCGGAAGCGGGCGCCGGCTCTCAGTCGCCGGTCGCGTCGCCGGGAAGGCCGTCCAGGAGGTGGCCGAGCGTCCCGAGGACCAGTCGGCAGACCTCGTCCGGGTCCGCCTCCGCCAGGGGCCGCTTGCCCACGACCACCCGCGTCAGGCCGATGCCCAGCAGCCACGACAGGGCGAGGTCCGCCCGCAGTGCCGCGTCGTGCCGGGTGCTCAGCTCCGCCAGGGCCCTGGCGTACGCGTCCCCCAGCGCGGCCACCGCCGTGGAGACCTCGTCGCCGCCGCCCACCGAGCGCAGCATCGTCTTCAGCGACCGGCTCGCTCCCGGAGCGCCGGCCGGGTCCGCCGGCGGATGGAGCAGGCTGCGCAGCACCGCTTCCGCCAGCCGTTCCGGCGGGGTGGTCCGCAGCTGCTCGTGGCCGTCCTGCGCGACCACCTCGCCGAACAGGGCCTGTTTGGAGCCGAAGTACCGGAACAGCAGGGCCTGGTTCGCCCCGGCCCGGGCGGCGATCTCCCGTACCGTCGTCCGGTCGTACCCGCGCTCGGCGAAGAGGGCCGACGCCGCGGCGAGCAGCCGCTCCCGGGTGGCGCCGCCCCGCGCGCCACCGGCCCGTATCCCCTCCTCCGGTGCGCCGTCGTCGGGCGTCCCGGCCTCCCGTACGGACCGCTCCGCTCCGGCCGTCCCCGTCCCCCCGGCTCTCGTCCGCGTCATCCCCGCCACCTCCGCGCCCCGCCGTCGGCCACCCGAACGGCGCGAACGGCCCCATTGACCGCCTCTGGCGACCACCCTAGGTTCTGTAAGCACCCGCTTACACAACGGAGGCGTCCCATGACCGCGACGACCGACCCCACTCCCCTGGCCTATCCGTTCAACGAGCCCGAAGGACTCGGCCTCGCCGAGGCGTACACCGAAGCGCTGGAGCGGCCCGGGCTGTTACGCATCCGGATGGCGTACGGCGAACCCGCCTGGCTCGCCACCCGCTACGCCGACGCCCGTCTGGTCCTCGGCGACCGGCGCTTCAGCCGCGCCGAGTCCCTCAAGCACGACGAGCCCCGCCAGTCCGAGGCGCAGCAGGACACCGGCATCCTCGGCATGGACCCGCCCGGCCACACCCGGCTGCGCACGCTGGTCGCCAAGGCGTTCACGGTCCACCAGGTCGAGAAGCTGCGGCCCCAGGTGCGCGAGCTGGCCCACGGGTTCCTCGACGAGATGGAGGCCGCGGGACCGCCGGCCGACCTCGTGGAGTCGTACGCGCTGCCCATCCCGGTCGCGGTCATCTGCCGGATGCTCGGCGTACCGGAGGAGGACCGCCCGAAGTTCCGGGTGTGGAGCGACGCGGCCCTGTCCACGAGTTCGCTGACCGCCGAGGAGTTCTGGCGCAGCCGCGAGGAACTGCGCGCCTACATGGCGGCGCTCGTCGAGGACCACCGGGCCCGTCCACGCCCGGATCTGATGACCGGTCTGATCGAGGCGCGCGACACCGGCGACCGGCTCACCGAGCTGGAGCTGATCGACCTGTGCGTGGGCATCCTCGTCGCGGGGCACGAGACGACGGCCAGCCAGATCCCCAACTTCGTCCACGCCCTGCTCGACCACCCGGACCAGCTCGCCCTGCTGCGCGAGAGGCCCGACCTGATCAAGGGGGCCGTCGAGGAACTGCTGCGGTTCGTCCCGCTCGGCAGCGGCGCCGCCTTCCCCCGGTACGCCACCGAGGACGTCGAGGTGGGCGGCACCCTGGTGCGGGCGGGAGAGCCGGTGCTCGTGGCGATCGGCGCCGCCAACCACGACGCCCTGAAGTTCACCGGCCCCGGACGGCTCGACGTCACCCGCACCGGCGTCCAGCACCTCGGATTCGGGCACGGCGTCCACCACTGCCTGGGGGCGCCGCTCGCCCGTCTGGAGCTCCAGGAGGCGATCCTGGCGCTCCTGAACCGCTTCCCCGGACTGCACCTGGCGGGAGACGTCCGCTGGAAGAACCAGATGCTGGTGCGCGGTCCGCGCGAGATGCCGGTGGGCTGGTGAGCGCGACGGGCTGGACCACCGAGGTCGACCGGGAGATGTGCATGGGTTCGGGCATGTGCGCCGGGCTCGCCCCGGACCTGTACCGGCTGGAGGGCGACACGGCGGAGGCGGTGCGTCCGGAGATCGCCGAGGACGAACGGGCCCTGGACGCCGCCGACTCCTGTCCGGCGCTCGCCATCACCGTCCGCGCGGGCGCCCGGACGGTGGGCCCCCGCCACTGACGGAACCGGGCGGGGGGGGAGGGGGGGGGCGCCCCACCCCCCCCCCCCCCCGGGGGGGGCCCGGGGGGCCCGGGCCGGAGAGAGAAGTTGATACCCAGGGG